>VFKB01000025.1 GCA_009885755.1 Parachlamydiales bacterium
TCGTTATATATAATATCTAAACTCATTAACAGGCGATCTAGACCGGCTGACGCCGACCTAGTCGCACAAGCTTCCATAAATTTCACATCACTTCTCTTCTACTGTCAAACAACAACCGCAAGACTCAAGGTCTTTGCTTATCATTCCAACGCATAAGCATTGAAACATGTGCTACACCATACAAAACATCGGCCATTTGTTGCAACATCAATTCTGAAAATCTTAATTAAAATAAATAGTTGATAGCCACATACGTCCCAATTCCCGCGAGATACCCTGCTAAAATGGGTAGGGACGCTTTTTTTACGTAGCTCATAAAATCTACCTTCTCAATTCCCATAAAAGCGACTCCGGCAGCAGATCCGATGATCAAAATGCTTCCTCCGGTACCCGCTGCGTACGCAATGAGATGCCAGAATGAGGAATCCATAGGGAAGCTCTCCAGAGGGTACATCCCAATGGAAGCGGCGACAAGGGGCACGTTATCGATCACCGCAGACACAAGGCCGATAAAGGTTGCAATGAGGGTCTGGTTGGGAATTTCGCGGTTGAGCCAATGGGCCAAACTCTCCAAAATCCCTGCGGCCTCCAGGGCGTTAATGCATAGAAGAATGCCTAAAAAGAAGAGGATGCTGGAGGTGTCGATCTTGGTGAAAATATGCGGCACTTTGAGGTGCTGTCTTTCCTCCAGATCATGGTGCAAAATGTCGGTAATGATCCAAAGAGTAGCCAAGCTGATGAGCATCCCCATGAACGGAGGGAGACCGGTGAGCGCTTTAAAAATGGGGACGAAAACTAGGGCTCCCAGACCTGCCCAAAACACGAGCTTTGCGCCCGGTTCTGGAGGCTGCGTATCAGCTTTTGAGAGGGTATATTTACCCTTCACCTGGGTTGTGTAGTACAGAAGCGGCACCGCTAACGAAACCAAGCTGGGGACAATTAAGGCCTTCATTACGGCCAAGGAAGAGAGTTGGCCATTGATCCACAGCATGGTGGTTGTAACGTCGCCAATGGGCGTCCAGGCGCCTCCTGCGTTGGCAGCTACGACGACGATGCATCCGAGCAAAAACCGGTCTTTGTTGTTAGGAACGAGCTTGCGGAGGAGCGAGATCATCAAAATGGTGGTCGTTAGGTTGTCCAAAATTGCCGACACGAAGAATGCGAGGAGGGCGATGATCCAGAGCATTTTCCGCTTGGAGGAGGTGTGGATAATATCAGTAATAAATTTAAATCCTTTATGGGAATCGATCAATTCCACAAGGGTCATGGCGCCGAGCAAGAAGAAGATGATCTGGGCGACATCTGAAAGGTTAGAACTCAAAGTTCCTATATCCTGGAGCAAGGGGTGCGGGCTTAAAAGCACATAAAAAAGCCATAGAATCACCGCGACGAAAAGGGCGACGGCGGTCTTGTTGATTTTGATGGTATATTCAAAAATAATGGCTGCGTAGCCAACAGCAAAAATGGCAATGAGAAGCGTAAAAAGGGTGTTCATTTAGGAAAGTCCTGCTTGTATGATATCATGAAGTCTCAAGATCCCCACAATTTGATCATCTTGGACGACGGGTAGGACCATGATCCAACGCTGGGGGGTCTTTTGCATCAGTTTCATCGCGTCCCAAGCGAGGAGCTCGGGAGACACGAAGAGCGGTGTGTGTGTCATTAAACTTTTGAGGTGCATTTCAAGGACGCCGGGGCCCTGATTTTGCAAAGCCCTGCGCAAATCTCCATCGGTAAAAATGCCAAGGAGCTGATGCGTTTCATTGGTGATCAGGATGCAACCACATTTTTTATTTGATAGTTCTACGAGTTGGTCCACCAGACGCGCTTCGGACAAGCACATGGGGATATCTTGGCCTTTTAGCATCAGGTCATGAACGGTCAAGGTCATTTTTTTCCCGAGCGTTCCCGAGGGGTGGTTCTGCGCATAGGCCCCGACGCTGAACTCTTTGGCGCGCATGAGGGCCATCGCGAGGACATCCCCGAAAAGGAGCTGGACGGCGGTCGAAGTAGTAGGAGCCAGATCGAAGGGACATAATTCTTTCTCGACAGGAAGGCAAACGCTTTGATCGCAGATTTTCCCGAGCCGTGAGTTGGGATTGGAGACGATGGCTAAGGTCTTTGCCTTTCTTCTGCGGACGAACGGGATGAGAGAGAGAAGCTCTTCGGTCTCCCCGCTCTTGCTCAAAAAAATCACGCAATCGTTTTCAGAAACGACCCCGATGTCCCCATGGAGAAAATTTGTGGGCGGCAAAAATACAGCTTTTGTCCCTGTGGAGGTGAGGGTCATCGCGATTTTTTCGGCGATGATCCCGCTTTTGCCGACTCCGGTGAGAACAATGAGCCCCTGCGACCCCAAACAGGCTTCAAAAAACGCAGCAGCCTGCGCCTGGTCCAGGTGCTGGTAGAAGTGATTCAGGTAGCTTTGTTGCTCATCAAATATTTTTTTCAAAGGCATGGCCATCAGTATAACCGGGATTTTGCTTGAAGTCTTCAAAAAAATTAGGTAAGACTAAACTTTTACTGATCAAGGGAGATTCTCTATGAGTTTGATACCGATTGCTGTGGCGTTTGGAGATGGAATTGGACCCGAAATTATGCAGGCGACGCTGCACATTTTGAAGGAGGCCGGCGCTCCTTTGGATATTCACGTCGTGGAGATTGGAGAAAAAGTTTACCTCAAAGGCCATCCCACCGGAATTGAGCCGTCGACGTGGAATACGATCCGCACAACGAAGGCCTTTTTGAAAGCGCCGATCACGACACCTCAAGGCGGCGGTTTTAAAAGCCTTAACGTGACGATCCGCTCTTCCTTGGGCCTTTACGCCAACGTGCGCCCTTGCGTCTCATACGCACCCTTTGTCCAGACAAAACATCCGATAATGGATGTGGTGATCGTGCGCGAGAACGAGGAAGACGTTTACGCAGGGATTGAATATCGGCAAAGTCCCAACGTTTGCCAAACGTTAAAAATTATTTCTCGGGAAGGTTCGGAAAAAATTGTGCGCTACGCGTTTGAATATGCGCGTCACAACAACCGAAAAAAAGTCACCTGCTTCACCAAAGATAACATTATGAAGATGTCGGACGGCCTCTTCCATCAGGTATATGAGGAGATCGCCAAAGAATATCCCGATATTCAAAATGAGCATTGGATTGTGGATATCGGCGCGGCAAAACTCGCCGACACTCCCGAAATTTTTGACGTGATCGTAATGCCGAACCTCTATGGAGATATTCTTTCGGATGTCGCCGCACAAATTTCTGGCTCTGTGGGACTTGCGGGCTCTGCGAACATTGGAGATTTTGGGGCGATGTTTGAAGCGATCCACGGATCTGCACCGCGCAGAGCCGGACAAAATGTGGCGAATCCTTCGGGCTTGCTCTTAGGTTCGATTTTAATGTTGCTGCATCTCGGCGAAAATGCCGTGGCCGAGCGGATCCACAACGGATGGCTGCGCACGCTGGAAGAAGGGATCCACACCTACGATATTTTCAAAGAGGGAAAAAGCAAGGTGAAGGTGGGCACACAAGAATTTGCGCAAGCTGTGGTGAAAAATTTAGGCCAAAAACCGCACCAACTTCCGGCTGTCTCCTATAAATCAGCATCGAAATTGACCTCAATGCACCTCTCTCCTAAAAAATCGGTCAAGCGCGCTCTCGTCGGCGTCGATGTGTTCGTCTATTCTGAAGATAAAGCGGTCCCTTTTCAGAAAAAAATGAGCGGGATTGGAGCAACGCCTATGCATTTGACCATGATCAGCAACCGCGGGGTGAGGATTTGGCCAGAAGGTCAGCCTGAAACGTTCTGCATCGAGCAGTTCCGCTGCAGATTCCTAAAAAATCAGGAGCCTATTTCTCAAGCGGAGATCGTATCTTTATTGCAGAAACTCTCCCAGGCGGGCTGCGATATCATTAAGACGGAAAATCTTTACACGTTCGACGGCGAGGCCGGCTACTCATCCGCTAAGGGATAGTCGATCGAAGGCGTTTTTTGCAGGCTTTGAAGCAGGACGTCTTTATCTAGCGTGACAATTTTCACGCCCGCATCATTTTCTCCGCAAGACACATGGATTAGGCCATTTTCCACAACGAAACCGCTGGGGAAAATGCAGCGCACTTTCCGATTTGCGGTATTGCTGATCGGCGTGTCATAGATCCCTTTGAACAGAATGGGGTAGGGGGAAATTCCGGTGATGCGAAAGGGGGGCTGCGCTTCAAAAGTGTAGGCGCCCATGAGGTAGCACGCGGATCCAGCTTTACTTTTAATCGCGCTATGGAAAAAGGATAAATACTGGCCGTCGACAAGTTTCGGCGGCGTGCCTCCGCGTAGGACACCCCATTTTTTCTCCCAAGAAAATTTTTGCAGTGAATCTGCATTAGAAACGGGCAAATGGATGATCGAATCGCCTTCTATTTTTAAAATTTTGTGCGGGTTGATGCTATAGGTGAACAGGAGCTCTTTCTTATCTCCGTCGGTATATTCAAATGGAACCCAATTTTTTTCGATGGGCGTGATGTGAAGATCTAAATCAACCTCTTTTTTTACGGTGAGCGTTGGCCGGTCGAGCGGCGCCACACGGATGGTCCGCGAATAGACCTGCGTGTTAGGGGCGACATCGTTGTAAGAGAGGTACAGCTGCTCATTGACCTGGACAGCGCGCGGGTCTTCCGAATAATCGCTATGCGTATCGATCGGTGTAAAGGGAGCCACTTGATTAAATTGGGCATCCAACTTTACGCACCCGATGTAGGCCTTGAGCTTGCTCTTGATCTTGAGGGGGCGCACGAGATGGGTCGGAATATCGTAGCGGAAAAATAAAAGATAGCCGTCCTCATCCTCTACGATCGAGGCGTTGTGCGGGGCCAAAACGTGGCTGATCTCGATCCTCTTCACGCCCTTGACGAGCCCGCTTAGCTCCCCGAAAGGGACCTCTTCTAATCTTCCCAGGGACAGTGGGTCCACCAGCTCGGCTTCCCGCTTGATCTTGTGCACTTCCTTCGCGAGCTTGAACACGTTAAAAGTGCTAAATAGAAGGGTTGCGCTCAGGGTTACAAAAAATATACTTTTTGCGACAGATTTGAATTTGCTCATTCTATATTTAAGTCAGCTTCAATGTGTTTTTTTAGAGCGCCGAGGAATCCGCAGCCATACATTCCATCGAGTACGCGATGGTCGAAGGTGAGCGAAATGTGCATGAACGAGCGGACGACAAGGGCGTCGTTCTCCATGGGAACCACTTTTTTATGGATGGCGCCGACGCCGACAATGGCGACTTCGGGATAACGGATGATCGGGACGCCGATTAGAACGCCCGACATTCCAAAATTGGTCAGACTGATCGTCCCTCCGCTAATGTCGTCGGGGGTCAGTTTGTTCGAGCGTGCTTTGGTTGAAAGATCTGAAATCGCCTTTGCGAGGGAAGCGATCCCCATGCTCTGGCAATTTTTAATCACAGGGACCATCAGCCCTTGCTCTACGCTCACGGCGATGCCGAGATTGATGTAGCGCTTAAGGACAATGGTGTCTTCCTCCAAAGAGGAGTTGATGAAGGGGAACTCCTGGAGCGCTTTGGTGATCGCTTTAACGACAAAACTGGTGATGGTCAACTTGGCTTGATACTTTGCCAGAAACTCTTCTTTTTTATTTTGGATCAATTTCAAAATATCTGTGACATCGACTTCGGTGATCAAGGAAGCGTGAGGAGCTTCATAGAAGGAGCGGACCATGTTGTCGGCGATCGCCTTGCGCATCCCTGTCATTTTGACCCGTTCCACATCTCCGGCAGGCAATGACGGGCGCGGCATCGCGGAACAGGCCGGCTTTGCGGTGCACGGCTTTTTTTCGCAATGGGCTTCGAGATCTTTTTTGGTGAGTCTTCCCCCGTCTCCGGTACCCGAAATTCTTTCCATTTCCTCTAGGCTTATCCCTTTTTCTTTTGCGAGCCTGAGCAGCCCGGGAGAGAAAAAATCCCTCATGTCGGAGGAATCTGTTTTTGCGGGATGGGAGATGGAGGGCGCTGGTGCTGCGTGCGCACCTGCTGCGGTCGAAATGATGGCCAATGCTTCGCCAACTTGGAGCTCTTCATCGGGGCCAGCCAGGATCGCTTTTAAAACGCCTGAGACGGGAGACGGAATTTCGCTATTCACTTTATCGGTGGAGACCTCGAGGAGCGGTTCATCGAGCTGGACATGATCGCCCACTTTTTTAAACCATTGCACAACCGTTGCGCTGAGAATACTCTCTCCCAGCTTTGGCAAGTTGATTTTAACTTCTTCCATGGAGCATCCCTTTGATCTTGTGGATTAAATTGTTCCAGTGTTCTTCACCGTCGACAATTCTTAACTTACCCTTCGCCACACAAATAGGCAGGCTAATCTTAAGGTTTTTATCGAGTTTTACTAAATCTTTTTCTGTGCACACCAGCATTTCTGCGCCCCATGCCTGACAACGGACGGCAAATTCTTGGAGCTCCTCCGCCGAGGGCAGATAGTGATCCGCTGAAATCAATTCAGCGACGATCACAGCTTCTTTTTTGAGCGTGTTCACAAAGTGGTGGGGCTTGCCAATGCCGCAAAAGACGCCGATCTTTTTATTTTTAAACTCCCCTTCCACGCACATCTCCGTCGCAACAAGGGGAGCATTGGTATAAGGAGCGATCTTCTGTTTCACCTTCTCTAAATTGCCGTTGGCGTGGTTGACCACGATAAGGTCGGCAAATCTAAGGCGCCTGCGCGAATCTCTTAAATAGCCGCGCGGTAGGTAGTGGTTCTTTCCAAAAAGATCTTGGGCGTCCATCACAACGATATCGAGATCGCGGTGCAGGGTCCGGTATTGCATCCCATCGTCTAGAAGCAGGCATTTGGCGCCCTCTTCAAATGCTTTTTGAGCGGAAAGGACCCGATTTTTTCCCACCCAGATGGAGGTCTTGGGAAATAGGGTGGAAAGCCAATAGGGCTCATCGCCGCAGACTTCGGGGCTTGAGGGGGTTTTGGCTAGATTGATCACCTCTCCGCTCTTTTCGATGCGCGACCGGTAGCCGCGGGAGAGAAGGGCGATGTTGCTCTCGGAGGGCAATGCATCGAGCAGTAGGCGGATCAGCGGGGTTTTGCCCGTTCCCCCGGCCACAATATTGCCGACGCTGATCACGGGAAGTGGGGATTTAAATGTTTTTATCCAGACGCGGTCATAGGCGAAGTTCCTCAGGGACACACCGGTCCTGTAGAACTTGCTGAGGGCGAGCAAAACTCCTTTAGCTAAAGGGGCTTTGCGCCTCTTCTCAATGATGTCCTGTACATACGTCTGCAGTGGCATGAATCTATCTCAGTATTCGAAAATGTTGGTTTTTGAGCGATTTTTTCAGAGATTTTAGAGCCACTTCGCAGGACATACTTGGATAAGTAGGCCAAGAAGTGGCTGTAAAAGATGTGAAAAAAGAATCAAAAAACATATTTTTCCAATACTGAGATAGGTTCAGAAGCAAAAAGCTCTTGTTCTACCATTTGGATAATGATGTGGATCGCCGCCATATGGGCTTCCTGGATCCGATCGGAATAGGTAAATCCGTCGACGATCCACTCGAGATCGCTCATTCCTTTGAGCTGACCTCCGGTCTTTCCTAAAAAGGCGATCGTCTGTAATCCTATCTCTTTCGCCTTCTCGGTCGCCCGCACTAAGTTCGCCGAATTTCCGCTGGTCGTCAGCGCGACAAAAACATCGCCCGGTTTTCCGAGCGCTTCTACGCCGCGCGAAAAAACGCTCTCGAACCCAAGATCATTCGCTGTGCAGGTCAAGTGGCCGGGATCGGAAAACGCAATCGCGGGAAGGGCTTTGCGCTTGGCGCGGAAAACGCCGGTAAGCTCTTCAGCAAAATGCATTGCGTCGCAGAGGCTGCCGCCGTTGCCGGCGATCAAAAGTTTATTACCTTCTCTAAAACAGTTGGCGATCATCAGGCTCGCCTGCTCAATGAAATCCAGGCTCTCCGGCTTTCTCAAAAACTCCATGGCGCGGATGCCATCGTCGACAGCGTGCAAAATATCGTGTTGCATCTCTTCCTACACTTAATTTAAACTCCGTATAATAACGGACATTGGGAAAATAATCTACTTTCTAAAAAATATATGACATATCAGATTGCAATTATAGGGGCTACGGGAGCTGTAGGAAAAGAGATCTTGCGCTTGCTCGAAGAGCGGAATTTCCCCATGAGCTCCCTACGCTGCTTCGCCTCTCCAAGATCTGTGGGGAAAAAAATCCCATTCCGCGAAAGAGAAATCACCCTAGAAATTCTAGGGTCTGGTAGTTTTAAAGAAATTAATATCGCCTTTTTTTGCGCCGGGCGCAAGATTTCTGCCGAGTTTGCGCCTATCGCCGTCCAAGAAGGCGCCCTTGTCATCGACAGCAGTTCTTGCTTCCGCGGCTATCCCCAGGTGCCTCTCATCATTCCTGAAATCAACCCCGAAGCACTCGATCATCACCAAGGGATCATCGCATCTCCGAATTGCGTCACCACCATTATGCTGATGGCCTTAGCCCCTTTGCACCGTCGCTGCCCCATCAAACGGATCGTCGCGGCGACCTACCAAGCGGCAAGCGGCGCGGGGCAGGCGGCAATGGAAGAATTAGAGATGGAAACGTTGGCCCATTTAGAAAATCGGCCGTTTGAGCGCACCGTGATGCCCCACCCTTACGCCTTCAATCTCTTCACCCACAACTCCCCATTGACCGATAGCGGCTACGTCGAAGAAGAGATCAAAATGCTAGACGAGACAAGAAAAATTTTAAACGATCCGAATATTCAGGTTACTGCCACATGCGTGCGCGTTCCTGTGTTGCGCGCCCACTCCGAGGCGCTCAACGTCGAATTCTCTGCGCCCTTTTCCAAAGAAGAAGCCTATGAAATATTAAAAACGGCCCCCGGTCTGACGCTGCTCGAAGACCGTTCGAAGAACCGATTCCCCATGCCTATTGACGCATCAGGAAAAGATCCTGTATATTGCGGAAGGATCCGTGAAGATAAGACGCAGCCCAATACGCTTGAGCTATGGGTCGTCGGCGATCAGCTGCTCAAAGGTGCCGCGCTCAACGCAATCCAAATTGCTGAGCTCTGCATCCATAAAAACAAAATGGAGATTCATGCAAACGCTTAAGTCGCGCCGCAAATTTTGGGTACTCATTGCCATGACTTCGTGCATTGCGATGATCTTCATCGATGCAACGATCCTCCCCGTCGCCCTTCCCACCATCCAACGTGAGCTCGGCATCTCCGACTTAGGACTGCAGTGGATCATCAACAGCTACCTCCTCGCGCTGACCGCGCTTGTTCTTGCGGGCGGCAGGATCGGCGATATTTTCGGCCATCGCCGAGTGTTTTGCGCAGGCTTACTCCTTTTCGCCGTTGCTTCCGCTTTATGCGGACTCAGCAATAACACCGTTGAATTTATCGTTAGCCGCTTCTTACAGGGGTGCGGCGGGGCTCTACTCATTCCAGCAACCTCCTCAATTATCCAAGAAACGTATGCTCCTAACGAGCGCGGCAAGGCCTTGGGGATCACGGTCAGCATCGGCTCGCTCTTTCTCACTCTGGGCCCTTTTGTCGGAGGCTTATTTACCGAGTATTTGACCTGGCGCTTTGCTTTTTGGATCAACCTTCCGATCGCTCTGTTCGGCCTTATCCTTAGCCTCCTTGTCGTTGAGAAAACGCCTGGGAAAAAACAGATCTTCGATGTGCTCGGATTTTTTTGCCTCGCCCTGGGGATTACTTCCGTGATTCTTGCATTCATGCAAATGCATGAATGGGGCTGGCCTGCCTTCTTTGGCCTCCTCTTTCTGGGCCTTTTCCTCTTATTCATGCTAATTAGGATCGACCGCAAGGCCAAACACCCCTTCATCGACGTCAAGCTTCTTAAAGACCGCTCCTTTGTCGGCGGATGCCTCTCCACGTTTTGCGCGCAATTCATTCTGATGGTCACCATTTTTTGGGCGATCTACTTTCAGCTCTATTTCGGCTACTCGCCCGCCTATGCCGGTGTTCTTTCTCTGATCAGCAACCTTCCGGTGATCTTCGTCGCGCCGATCGCAGGGCACTTGGCCGATCGCTATGGTCCGAGACGGCCCGTCATGCTGGGCTTTTCTCTGATGGTGTTTTCTTTAGTGTGGTTCGTGATATTTGGACAGATCAAGAGTTTTTGGTGGCTGCTTCCGACATTGATTCCACTCGGAGCGGGCGCCTCTTTGATTTTTACACCGAGCGCAGTCGCAACTTTTTACCATATCGAGGCCCACCAGCGCGGCGTCGCTTCCGGGCTAAGCCAAACCGTGCGGCAATTCGGCGCAACTCTCGGAATGGCCCTTCTTGGCGTGGCGATTCTCACGATTCAGCATCTTCGACTGAATTTTTTGATGAAAGGCGAACCCTCTTTGCATGAAGTCAATTCCCGCACGTTAGATGGATTGCTTTCGAATGCTCCTTCGGCTCTGGAAGCTTTGCAGCGCGTTCCCGAAGCGGAGATCAGTTTTGTCAAAGCGAGTTATTTAAAGGCCTACGTGACCGCCTTCTCCGGTCTAAACCTCATAGCGGCTGGAATCGCGGTCGTGGGGATTATCGTCGCCTCAGTCTATTTGGGCAAACATCCCCAACATCATCACAAAGAGTGAATCTCTAAGATCTTGAGCGTCACGGGATGGATGAACTCCATCTTCGTGTGCTCCAAGGCAAGGGAGGAGTCGCCTCTACGGCTTCCATATTTGTCATCTCCTAAAATAGGGTGGCCGATGGCTGAGAGCTGCGCCCGAATTTGGTGATAGCGGCCCGTATGCAGGGTGATTTCAAGAATCGTGGTGTGCTTCGTCCGCTCAACCACCTGATAGGATAAAATCGCCTTTTTTGCTTCAGGGTCCGCCGCATTGGAAACCCGCGCGTGAAATTCGTCATGGACGAGATAATGCTCTAAAGTATCTTGGAATTTTGCAACCATCCCTTCCACTTCCGCGCGGTAGGTCTTCGCGATCTTGCGCTCGCGCATCATCGCATGGAGGCGTGAGAGCGCTTTGCTCGTTCTTGCAAAAAGGACAATGCCGGAGACCGGTTTATCGAGGCGATGGATCGGCTCTAAAAAGGCGCGGCCAGGTTTTTTATACGTTTTTTCCACCCACTGCTTGGCCATTTCTTCAAACGTGGGCTGTGTGGCAATGCCTGCGGGCTTGCGTGCGGCGAGAAGATGATTATCGACGAATAGAATGTCCATAGGACCTCTGTCTGACCACTTCGTAGAGAAGCAGTGTCGTTGCCGTGGCCACATTGAGAGAATCGGCAACCCCGCGCATCGGAATTTTGACCTGGATATCAGCCTGCTCCATCCATAGATTGGATAGTCCTAGCTGCTCAGTACCGACGACAATAGCGACAGGCCCTGTCAAATCCACTTCGGTGAAAACCGCAGAGGCCGCAGGCGTCGCCGCAACGATCTGCACCTTGTGATCTTTCAACCATTGCAGGGTCTCCGCTGAGCCCGCCTCAATGACTGGCAAAGTAAATAAAGTTCCCACGCTCGCGCGCACGACGTTCGGATTGTAGATATCGGTGCAGCGGTCGCACACAATCACTCCGTCTGCGCCTACGCCGTCGGAGGAGCGCAAGATCGTGCCAAGATTGCCAGGTTTTTCAATGCTCTCCGCGATCACCAAGAAATTGGGAGCTGCGATATCTTGCAGCGTGCGGCGCATCTGTTTAGCGATCGCCACCAGCCCATCAGGTCGATCGCGGTAAGAAAATTTTTCAAAGAGAGGGGCGGGGCAAGAAATGATTTCACCACCCGACGCGCGCACCTCTTGGATGAGCTGTGGTTCGTTAGAACCCAAAAATAGTTCAGGGCAGATGAAGAGTTGCTCGACGACAACCTTTCCTTCCATCGCCCTCTTTAATTCGCGGTAGCCCTCGATCAAAAACAATCCAGTCTCGTCGCGGTCGCGCCTATTCTTTAAATGGGAGATCGCTTTGATCTTGGGGTTTTGGGCGCTCGAAATTATGGAGTCCATCGGACAAAGCTCCCGCAAGGAATCACGAGAGGCCCTTCGATATAGAGCTCTCCGCTTTCAATGTTGCCTTTAGGTTTGAGCTGCATCATCAGATTGGCCATCACCGCCGAAGTCACACCGGGCGTATGAGAAGTCAGGATAAAAAAGAGAGGGTTGTCGCTCAGCAGCTGTTTACACAGATCTAAAATGGGATGGAGGTCCCGCTCGATGATGAACATCTCTCCTTGTCTTCCCCTGCCAAAGCTGGGCGGGTCTAAAAGGATCCCGTCATACCGCACGCCGCGCTTGACTTCCCGCTGCAAAAATTTGGTGACATCGTCGACGATCCAGCGGATTGGAGCTTTCTCTAATTTGTTCAGGGCTGCATTCTCACGCGCCCAGGCGACCATTCCCTTTGAAGCGTCCAAGTGGCAGACTTTGGCTCCGGTCTGAGCCATCGCCAGCGTGGCGCCGCCCGAGTAAGCAAAAAGATTGAGTAAGTTATGGCTCTCGTTAGCCTTCTCTTGGATCCGGCTCCACAGCATGCTGTGCTCCGGGAATACTCCCAGGTGGCCAAAGTCGGTAGGAGCAAGTTTAAATTTGATCCCCTCAACTTCTACAATCCATGATTCGGGAAGGGGTTTACGGTAGATCCAACGGTTCCCGTTCTCTCGTGTGAAGCGCGCGTCGGCCCTCTCCCAAACTTCGCGCGGGAGCTGAGGTTTCCAGAGCGCTTGCGAACAGGGTCTAGCAATCACATAATTGCCAAACTGTTCTAGCTTCTCTTGATTTCCACTATCTAGGAGTTCGTATGTCATAATTAGAAAAGAGTTTACCAAAACCCAATTTTTAAGGTAACAATAAAAAATTTTCGAATACAAGAGCGGTTGTTTAAATTAAAATAATTTTTAAATAATTTCAAATGCATTCAAAAATAATAATAGGTTAATTCGGTGTTTTTATTAGGTCCTATAATCCTCCACCTAAATTCAATCCTCTTACGATCCCACCCGATATTGCCCAAATAGGTATCTTGATTGCATAGATGGGCGTCCACGGATTCGAGCATATGCGGCCCAAAGGGTGTAAAGTGAAACAGAAATACGGGGTGGGTGGGGCCGTAGCGTAAATGTTCTAGGGTGATCAAGGAGGAATTTAAATCGAGTGTCCACCTAAAACTATTGCTGAAAGCAGATGAGGGGTGCTCGTCGAGAAGCCAGTGCCCCTTTTCTTGAAAAACTAGGCTGCATCCAGAAGAGGCGGCGATAGCAACCTCTGCCTTACCCATCTTTGTCGATTGTTCGTGGACCTCTTTTGACTTAGCTGAAACCGTTAGATGCTGCACCTTTCCCAATTGCTCCCAGAATTGGAGGAGCATATTTTTCTGACTGCGCTCACTGTCTCTCTCCTCTTGAACGCGCAATCTAGGTTTGTGAATGAAGCAGTACCCCTTTTTTTCTTGAGAAGGAAGCAAGGTGTACGTTTTTTTTAAAAGGCCCTCTAACTCCCAACGCAGGGGATAAGATGGATTGAACTGGTAGATGCGCGTCTTCCCCTCAAGTTGGCTATAGATCACCCCTTCCTTTTCAAGGCGTATCAAGGCTTTTTGGATCGGCGTCAGTGGGATACGCAAAAGAGACTGGATCTGGCTCGCATAACACCTCTCGTTGACAAAGAGAAAAAGGAAAATTCTCCCTACATTTTGATTTCCAAACAAAGCCTTAAGCATAAATTATCACCCTATTTCGAGTTAATACAGACTACTCCACATGCTCCTATTTTTCCTATATAAGAAATCACCACATGCAGTTGATCAACCTGTTTATAGTTGAATAATGAAGTACGGGTCGCTTGAAAAGTAGAAAAGAGATGGCATAATCACTTGCGTTTTCATAAACGGAGAGAATTTTATGTCGTTTACATCCCAAAAATATATCAAGGCCCAAGGTCTTAGTCTTAACAAAAGGGAAAGTAGCCTTAACGCTGTATTCCAAGTTCTTTTAGCCTCACTGTTCATCGCTTGTTGCACTGAGATTAGGATTCCTCTTTTCTTCACCCCCATACCTCTGTCTGGATCTACTTGCGCCACGATGTTCGTGGGCCTCTTTTTAGGAAGCCGGAAGGGATCTTTGGCCGTCCTCTGCTACCTTATCGAAAGGTTTGTCGGGATGCCGTTACTAAATGGAAACTGCGCCTATTTCTTTACTCTGTTCGATGCAAGCGGCGGCTACCGATTGGCATGGATTTTGCAAGCCTTCCTTGTCGGTTGGTATTTCGAACGCTCTATGATCCGAAATGCAAGAGCGATCTTTGTCCTGCTTTTAGTGTGTGGCATCCAACTGGGCATGGGCACTCTGTGGCTTGGATATTTTGTGGGATATAATCATGCGATGGTCATGGGATTTTATCCCTTTATTCCTGGGGAATTTTTGAAAGTTTGCATGGTGACGCTTTATTTAAAAACCGGAAAAAACAACTAAGGAGGTAATGATGAGTTTACGCACAATTAGAGTAGAACTTCCTACAATCTCGATGATGAAAATGCAGTGGAACCCGACCATTGAACTAACTGGAGCGGAGACCTTAAAAGAGGTCAGGGAGAAGATTTTTCAGAAAGTCTGGGAGGCCCTTCCTCCAACCTTTCGGAAGCATGGGTCTCCCGAGGATGTGATTTTAAAATGTGACGAGGAAGAGGTGTGTTCCGATGAGCAGTTGCAACAGCGCTTAACGATCTCGAACTGCTTTCAAGCCATTTTTAAGACCCGCAGCACTTGTGAACGAAAAAATTTGATGAAGTAATAGGATGTTCATCGGCAAGACAGAAGTTCACGGGCTTGATCTCAATGGTCAGACAGGATGCGTGCACCATCATACGCCTGTGGACATCCTTGCGATCAAGTTTAAGTGCTGCGGCCGTTACTACGCTTGCCATGCTTGCCATCACGAATTGGAGCCGCACCCCGTACAACGCTGGACCCCAGTTGACTTCCATCACAAGGCAATCCTATGCGGCAAATGCGGACATGAACAAAGCATCCAGGGCTATTTTGCCTGCACTACGCATTGTCCAAAATGCAAAGCGCCTTTCAATCCAGGGTGCAAAAAACACTGGCACTTATATTTTGCCCAACTATAAGAAGTGCTTTTGGAATGTCCCTAGCAAAATATTTGTTGTGGTGAGAATGATGGTCTGACGGTTCCCGCGCGCCTGGAATGTGAAGATGTGCGGAGGCTTCCCCCTCTCCCCCATCGCTGCCCAGACTGTGCCTACCGGTTTGTCCGCGGTTCCACCGCTTGGTCCGGCAATCCCCGAAACGGCGATGCCAAAATCGGCTGGCGTCGCTTTAAAAATCCCTGAGAGCATTTCTTTGACGGTCTCTTGGCTGACGGCGCCGTGCTCTTTCAACGTCTTTTCGGAAACATGCAGTAAAGCTTGCTTTAGAGAATTGGAATAACAAACGATCGATCCCAAAAAATATTCGGAAGCCCCAGGAATCGCCGTTAAGTGCTGCGCGACCATCCCCCCGGTGCAGGATTCGGCGAGCGCGAGTGTTTTTTTGTCCGCGATCATCTGCTGATGGACGACATCTTCCACCTTTCCCGTCGGCGATGAAAATTGATGGGACGAAAAGGCTCCCTCAACTTTCTCCCGCGCGAAACGAAGCAGTTTTCCCGAAGGCGCTTTCAGAGTCACCGTCAGGACCCCATGACCAGGATAAATTCCCAGATCTAACTCAGAATGTGCAGATTTCAACTCGCGCAGAAGCGGGTCCACCTGATTTTCGATCAGCGCAAAAAAGTGGAGTACATCTAGATAAGTTTTTTCGGGAGCAGAAAGCAGAGGGAGCACCTGATCTTTAAACATCCGCTCCATCTCAACAGGAACTCCCGGCATCAGGACCAGCCCCTTCCCTTCTGAAGAAAAATAAAAACCAGGAGCTGTGCCCACGCGATTAACGAGCAGCTTCGCTTTTGTGGGAACTGTTGCTTGATCTTTCAGACTGGCGAGAGTTTTTCCAAAGCGGCGTTCAAGATCGGCCGCCACCGCTTCATCATAGTGAAAGGGAGAGTGGAAAAGTTTTGCAGCGATTTTGCGTGTATGATCATCGATCGTAGGCCCCAGCCCGCCGGTCGCGATCACCAGGCTCGACCTCTGCAGCGCTTCTTTTAGCCCCTGCTCCAAAAGCTGAGGATCGTCAGGCAAGGTCGTGTGCCGCTCGATTCGATGCCCTGCCAAGGATAGTTCCTTGCTCAAGAAAGTCACATTAGTGTTAGGTGTTTTTCCTGCGAGAATTTCATCGCCGATCGTTACGATTTCAATAGACATAAGCTTATATCCTGGGCTATCAAATGCGGATGCCTGTCGATCCACTCCAAACACTGTTTGCCGATTCGGATCGGGACATTCGTCCGTTTTCCTTCGGCCATCAGCGGCGTTGGTATCGTGTTTCCCCGGAGCCATTTCGCAAGCCGCGTAAAGAGCGCCGTATTCGGGAAATAGGGGCTGTCCACAACTTTGGAAAAACTGTGGTCCTTGGGATCTTGATAAATTTGAGGATAGGAAAACTGCAAGCCCCACGTCACGCTCTCTTTGCCAAGCACCATCGAGTGGTATTTTCCGTCGACGCGTGAAAAGAAAAAGTGGTGGCCTTGCAGCTGGATAACAGGTTTGAGCGCTTTGATCAAAAATTTGTCGGGGCCGGTCTGCATCGCATAAAGAATATCGGGAGTTGCGGTGAAAATCGCAGAAAAGTAGCGGCGCAGAGGCGCCTCATCCGGAACCTTCCCCTCTTTGAGAGCATTTACGTAGCCCATATATTTTTCTAAAAACTCTGCATGCGAGACAAGGCCGTTTTTCTCTGAGACGAGTTCGCTGACGACGTAAATGGAAAAGGGGCTCAGGGCGGAGAATAAGCTCTCCATTTCCTGAACGTCTAAGAGCACTTGGTGCTTGAGCCATTTGGAGACCCGAAGGACGCCTTCTTGCGCAGGTGTGCTGATCCGAAGAGTGTTCACGCCGTTTTAAAACTTTTGAATTTATGGACCATGCCCTGAAGGAGAATAAAAAAGATCCCGACGCAAATGGCGCTGTCGGCAACATTGAAGATCGGGTAGGTGTAGCCCCAGAAAGTAAAGTGGAACATGTCAATCACATGCCCGTAGACAAAGTAGTCGAGGACATTCCCGATGGCACCGGCGACAATGAGGGAAAAAAAGATCTGGCGCGCTGTGGACAATGGGAAAAAAATCAGATAGGTCAAGAGTCCGCCGATCACAGCCATCCGCAGATACAAAAGCACCTGTTGGAAGGTCGCGAACAGTCCCCAGGCAGCCCCTTTATTGATCACATGATTAATAGAAAAACTAATCCCATGCCAATCTTCAAAGACGGGGATGCCGCCGTAAGGATAAAAGGGAGAAGACCAGTGCATAAGCGGGATGGAGCGATGGACATAATCTTTGGTGATGAAGTCGACCGTCAAAATGAAAGCGATCAAAAAGAATAATTGACCGGCTCTCTTAAGATTCATAACAAGCCTTTTTCAAATTTCTCTTGGGCTTTTACGGTCATATTCGCGTAAGGGATCGCTTCTAAGCGGGGCAGCGGAATTTCTTCCCCGGTAATATCGCAAACGCCATATGTGCCTTCATTGATTTTTTCTAAAGCGCGATCGATCTGGCGGATCACATCAAATTCTTTGCTCGTGATTTCTAAGCTAATGGTCCTGCCAAAGTCATCTGTCCCCTCATCTGCTTGATGCTGGGAGTAGCCTCGGGTTTCTTCGGGAGATTTAACTTCTTCGGTGGCCCCTCGGACAAGCGCTGTCATTTGACGCTTTAATAGTTCCAAGCGCTCTTTGAATCGTTCGATATCTTTTTTCTTCAGCGTCATTTGCGTAAAACCTCAGTGTATGTCTTCAGGGGCAATGTTTTGAAGGGCATCCATCAACTCATCGACATGTTTGAATCGTCGGTAAACACAAGCAAAGCGAATATAGGCAATCGTGTCCAAAGCTTGTAAATGCTTCATGACCATTTCGCCGAGCTCTGTCGTGCTGATCTCTCGGATTTGACTCTCCATGAGATCAGCCGTGATCTTGTAGGCCAGTTGTCTGACCTGCTCATGACTGATTTGTGTATGGCGACAAGCTGCGTCCAATCCGCGCATTAACTTGTCTTGTTGGAAATCTTGATACGTTCCGTCCCGTTTTTTCACCTGGATCGTCAAATCCACCGTCTCAAACGTCGTGAACCTGCGCAAACAGTGCAGGCATTCCCGACGGCGCCGCACAGCGTTCGTATCCGCAGCGTTGCGTGAGTCGGTTACCTTTGATTCTTCGAGATTACAAAAAGGGCAGCGCACCAACTTTTTCCTTGTTACCGCTTTTCTACATTGACCAAGGTTTTATTTGAATCAAAACTTTTCATGTGAATTTTTGACAGGAGCTCAAAAGAGAGGGAGGCAAGCCTTGGGCTTGCCTAACTGCTCAAATAAACACTAGAGAGCGGGAATTCCCCTTAGACGAGCTGGCTTTTAGCCAGCTCGTCCCGCGGGCCGGTTCGCGCCGTGCATGGCGCTCACTTCGAATCCCACTCGCAAGCCAAACTATTGGCTTGCTCTCCTCCTTTATTCCACTTCGTTACATTTCGGAGGAGGTGGGATTCGAACCCACGAAACGATTACTCGTTTACACGCTTTCCAAGCGTGCTCCATCGGCCACTCGAACACTCCTCCACGAAATCGGAGCTACGATACTTTAATGCGAATTTTACTTACAAGCTTTTTGACTTGAAAAGATCTAATATAAGAGCGATTATGTTTATCTATGAAAAAGGCCTTTTTTCTTTGTTTTGCCCTCCTTTTTGTTCTTTTTAGCTGCGGCAAGCCCACCCCCTCCTTAGAAAAACCGCGGGTCTTGGTCAGTGTTCCGGCCCATCAATATTTTGTTGAAAAAATCGGCGGGAACACCCTTTCAGTCCATCCTTTGGTCCCTCCAGGCGCAAATCCCCATATTTTTGAGCCTACGCCTCGCGAAGTAGAGAAAACCCAAGGGGCTGCCCTCTGGTTTACGGTCGGCGAATCATTTGAAAATAAAATTTTACAGGTGCTCCAAGAAAGAAATTCCTCACTAGCTGTCGTCTCGATGTCGGAAGGCATTGATCTGATCGGCGGATGCTGCGCCTCCCACTCCTATGACCGCCACATTTGGCTCAGCCCCAAACAGGCCAAAATCCAGGCCCGGACAATTACGGCCAGCTTGATCAAGGCCTATCCGGCAAATGAAGGGTTGTATACTAAAAATTTAGAGGAGCTGCTCGGTGAACTCGATGCGTTAGACCTCAAATTAACCGCGATGCTGGAGCCTCTGAAAGGAGAAACGCTTCTCGTCTCCCACCCCGCCTTTGGGTATTTCTGCAAGGACTACGGTCTCCATCAAATTTCTGTAGAGCACGAGGGAAAAGACCCTCTGCCCCAACACGTCGCCTCGATTTTAGAAGAAGCGCGGCGCTCACCCATCCACAGCATCCTTCTTCAGCCCCAATACAGCAATAAAGGGGCCGAACTGATCGCAAAAAATCTTCACCTCCCGACCTTTACCGTCGACCCTTATTCGAGCGACTACATCAAAATGATGGAAAGTTTAGGTGAGGCAATATCGAAATGATTGTTTTAGAGGACGTCTCGTTCGGTTATGAGAAAACCTTGGTCCTTGAAAACGTCAACCTTTCGATTAAGAATCACGAACTCGTGGGTATTTTTGGACCTAACGGCGGCGGGAAAACGACCCTTCTCAAGCTCCTCATGGGATTTTTAAAACCCACCCGCGGAAGCATCCTCATCTCCGGCACATCGCCGAAAGCGGCCTCAACACGGATCGGGTACGTCCCGCAAGTCACCCGTTTTGACAAACAATTTCCTCTCTCTGTCCTCGATGTCGTCCTCATGGGCGCTCTATCAAAGCTCACTCCCTGGGGCACTTATCCTTCTGAAGTCAAAAAAAAGGCTCGAGAAATCTTAGCTCAGGTCGGCCTCATCGATAAAGAGAACCAGGCCTTTGGCACCCTATCCGGCGGCCAGGCCCAAAGAACGTTGATCGCGCGCGCCCTTCTCTCCAATCCCGAGCTCCTCCTCCTCGACGAACCGACAGCGAGCATCGACCCCGCGGCGGAAGAAGATGTCTATCAGCTCCTCAACAGCTTAAAGGGAAAAATGGCCATTTTGATGGTCACCCATGATCTGCAATCGATTTTACATTGGGCGGGACGGCTGCTGTGCGTAAGACGCACGGTCACCTCATACCTTCCTTCAGAACTCTGCTCTCACTTTGCCTTAGGTCTTTACCATGATAGAAGCACTTTACAATAACCCTTTCTTGCTGATGGCGCTCCTCGCAGGATTTGCCGCCTCGATCACGAACGGCATCATCGGATCCTATGTGGTCGTCAAAAGAATTGTGTTCATTGCAGGCAGCATCGCCCACTCCGTGCTCGGAGGGATGGGATTATTTCTTTGGCTCAATCGAACCTATGGCCTTGAATGGCTCAACCCCATGCAGGGGGCTTTTTGCGCTGCCCTTCTCTCCGCTCTTCTCATTGGGTGGATCCACCTCAAATATAAAGAGCGAGAAGACACGGTCATCGCCGCCCTCTGGTCAACGGGAATGGCCTTAGGGGTCATCTTTATTTCCCTAACGCCGGGCTACAACGTCGAGCTCATGAATTTTTTATTTGGGAATATTTTATGGGTGAGTGAAAACGATCTATTCTACTTGCTGGGCCTAGACGCCCTTGTCCTGGGGACTACCCTGATCTTTCATAAGAAGTTTTTAGCGATCTGCTTTGATGAAGAACAGGCGGCGCTGCAGGGCCTGCGCGTGCAAGCGCTCTATCTGCTGCTGCTGTGCCTGGTCGCCGTCTCTGTCGTCCTTTTGATTCAGACCGTGGGCGCTATCCTAGTCATCGCTATGTTAGCGATTCCGGCAGCCCTAGGCAGCACCCTAACGCATAGCCTATCCCGTATGATGGGGATCGCCATCGCCCTAAGCTGCCTATTCACCCTGATTGGAACGCTCGCCTCATACCAGCTCAACTGGCCGCCAGGGGCCACGATCGCGCTGATAGCCGCTCTGTTTTATCTACTTAGCTTTCTGAGGGCTCGTTCTAAGGGACTGTAAAATAAAAAAACTAAACGATTTGGCGCGCCAAAGCCCCGCGGTTCAACGATCGTACATGGGGTTGTATTGCAATAAATACTACCCCATGTACGATCGTTGAACCGCGGGAGCTTTCGCGCTAGCCCAGTCGCTTAGTTTTTTGTTTTACAATCCCTAAATCTTAAACGCTTAGAGAGAGCAATAGCGATTAAAAAAACCACGCCAAGATCCTTTTTTTCTAGAGTGTTTTTTTGAATGACTGTGTTTTTTGCTTTTGCTGTGCCATTTTTTCTGTTTCATCTGCTTTTTCTCCTGTTAAACTTAACCTCGACGGCGGCTCGTCTCCGGGCGCATTTCGGCCTTCGTTTCCTTATTGATATCCTTTAGCGCCTCTTGATGCTTGTGGTGATTCTTCAATGTCACTTTAGAAGCTTTTCTTTTACTAAATGATTTCATATTCGCCTTTGGGAATGTATTAATTTACAATCCACTCTGTCTTTATAATAAAAAATTTAGGTTAATTAATCAAGTAATAAAACAAATTATTCGAGAAGGGCGTTAGACTTAGGATATTCCCTGTTGACTTTCAAGGTCCCATTTCTTTATGATGTTCGTTTTCCTCTCCAGAAGAAATTTGTGATTCATAGGAGGTTACATGTACGCAATCATTGAAACTGGCGGTAAGCAGTACCGAGTTGAAGTTGGAAATATACTCGATGTAGAATTGCTTGATACCAACCCAAATGGGAAGGTAGAGTTTAAGCATGTTCTCTTCGTTAACAATGGAACAGCCATTAAAATCGGCGCTCCCCACGTGGCACAATCGATTGTGCACGCTGAGCTGATCGATGAAGTAAAAGGCCCTAAAGTGGTCGTATTTAAGAAGTTTAGACGCCGCAAAGGCCTTACCCGCAAAAACGGGCATCGCCAGCGTTATACGCGTGTAAAAATTACCAATATCGTAGGCTAAGGAGAGTTTCACATGGCCCATAAGAAAGGACAAGGTTCTACTAGAAACGGACGAGATTCCAATTCACAACGTTTAGGTGTGAAGGCGACCGGCGGCCAATTCGTAACAGCAGGCAGCATCATTGTGCGTCAAAGAGGCACAAAATGGCTCCCTAAGAAAAACGTCGGGATCGGCAGCGATGACACCCTCTTCGCTCTCATCGACGGCATTGTTACTTATCGCAAGACCAACCGCACTTCCGTCTCTGTCCTACCTCGCGTTTAGCATCTTAAGTTTGATCGACCACAGAGACTGTTCTCTGTGGTTATTTAATTAATTAATAATTAGAGCGTTATGTTTGTTGATACCGTCACCCTTACACTAGCAGCAGGCCGCGGCGGCAATGGCGTCGTTTCCTGGCGTAGAGAAAAGTTCATCCCCAAAGGTGGACCTGCAGGCGGCAACGGCGGCAGAGGCGGCTCTATTATTTTACAGGCTGATATCCAAGTCCTTTCCCTGCAAGACTATCGCAATCGGCGCCTGATTAAGGCCGATAGCGGCCAGCCCGGCGGCGGGAACCTCAGACAAGGAGGCTCCGGCGAAGATCTTATCTTGAAAGTCCCCTGCGGCACCCTGGTCAAAGATGCCCGGACCCAAGAAATCCTCCACGATTTCACCCAAGATAAAGAAAAGTGGACCCTATGCCAAGGCGGCATCGGCGGAAAAGGCAACAACTGC
This sequence comes from Parachlamydiales bacterium, assembly GCA_009885755.1. Classification (GTDB taxonomy): domain Bacteria; phylum Chlamydiota; class Chlamydiia; order Chlamydiales; family Rhabdochlamydiaceae; genus VFKB01. Next base: position 22,859 of record VFKB01000025.1, read on the forward strand.
TTTAAGTCCCCTACCAACCAAGCCCCCAACATTTGCACCGAAGGGACATACGGGGAATCAAAAGATGTAGAGCTCGAGCTCAAGCTGATCGCGGATGTGGGCCTCGTCGGCTTCCCCAACGCCGGCAAATCGACCCTTATGACCCAAATCACCCACGTTCCGGTGAAGATCGGCGCCTACCCCTTTACCACCCTCCACCCCAACTTAAGCTACGTCCAGTTCGACGACTTTTCCCGCGTTCTCGTCGCCGACATTCCAGGGATCATTAAAGACGCCCACGAGAACAAAGGCCTCGGAATTGCGTTCCTCAAGCACATTGAGCGCTCTTCGGCCCTTGTCTATGTGATCGACATCTCCGGATTTGAAGGAAGAGACCCTATCGAGGACTTTGAAGTTCTCCGCAACGAACTCTCCGCCTATAATGACGAGATGAAGAACAAACCTTTCATCGTTGCCCTGAATAAAATTGACTTTGAAGGAGCAGCAGAACAGGTAGAGAGATTCCGGGAGTACTATCCCTTTTCTCCCTCTACCCTCTTTGAGATCTCCGCCAAAGAAGACATTGGCATCCCCTCTTTCCTCGAAGCGATGCGCGCCCTAGCGCAAGCCGAGAGCAAGCACTACTAAGTATCCAACTGCGTTTTCAACTGCGCGATGATTCTTCCATTCAATCCCGCTTTATATTTCGCTTGCCCATCACTAAGCGTCCCGTGCCCGCGTTCCCAAATCTGCATGTAGAAATCGCGATCTTTGTCTCGGAGCACCCCTTGACCGAATGCATATTGGATGAGCTTTGGACCGGCTGTTCCTCGTTCCGGGTCTAATTTGAGCCGCTGATAGGCGACCCGTTTTGATAAAATCATCTGATAAAGCAGTTTGTGATTCAGACGGTTTTTATAAGATTCTTGTGCATCAGAGAGATTCCTTTTTCTCCAAATATCTAGGTAGAACATTGCATTATCAGAGGTGAAAACTCCTTGCTGTTTGGCCAAAGCGATCAAAGCTTCGTTGGCAGACGCCGTCGGATCGGCAAAAATGCGTTTTGCGGCTTGAAAGGCTTTCGTTGTATCGCCAAATACTTCGTGCCCTGGATCATCTTTATCAAATTTTTCTATGCAATGGTTTCCAACAATCGTCTTATTCCCATTCTCGTGATTGGCGATATGGCAGAGCTCGCGGATCGGTCTGTGGCCGCACAAGCACTCATCAAACTCACCGGGATCAAGAATCTCAATGTCGACGAGATGCCATTCTCTTACGGCCTTGTGCCACGTATCGGCATTGCTCAACGCAATGATTTTTGGGGGAAGATTCCAATCTGTTTTTACTGCCATGACCCTGCCTCCTTTTAAGAAGGCAGAGGTTATAAATAATTCTTAACAAAATAGCAAGGAATTTTGAGTCTATTTTTGAAAGTGATTGAACTCTGGAATCTTCACAGGGCACTCTCCCTTCGGCTCTGCACGTCCATAGAGAACTTCCAGAGCAGCTTCGAGGAAAACAGAAAGGGTGCTATAGGTCGCCAAGACCGGAATGGGCTCGGGGACCACGTTCACATCATAGGGATCGCGAAGCGCAATCACCGCGCACGGTTTTTTTAGCGCGGCAATCTCCCGGAGCAGCGCTTGCTGGCCAGGGTTTTTCCACGCGTTGTAGGTCAAGACAACGACCGCATCTTTCTCTTGGGCTTTTTTTAAGAGCTCTGCCCTGCTTGTTTCTGAAAGGGCCGCTTCATCGTAGAATACCCCATTATGCTTTGCGGCTGCCGTACAATTTTTTGGAGCAATGAGGCACACCGTTCTATCTTTTAGGTCGAGATCTCCGCATCGCAGTGCCGTAATCGCGTTCTGTGCGACACGACGGCTCTCCTCCTGATGCGGAAAAAAAGGAAAGTTGGACGGGGCGGGGATTTTCTTCTTCAGTGCCAAGATCCGATTGACGGAAGCATCCAGCCTTTCCATAGATATAGCGCCCTCTTTAACCCGTTGTTGAAAAAGTTTGATGATACGAGAGATATCGCTTAGCGTAAGCTCCGATTGCTGACGCTGTAAATCCTTGCCTCCCAATAAGATGATATCGGAGCCCGCTTCAAAAGCCCGCAAACAGGCGCTATCCACATCCCCATCGCAAGCGTCGATCACTCCTTGCATCACCATCGAATCGGTAATGATCACCCCTTTGAACCCCATTTCGTTGCGCAGCAAGCCCGTAACGATCGGATAGGAAACGGTTGCGCAATTTTTTGGATCTAACGCCGGCACCAAAATATGAGCCGTCATGATCACATCGGCATCCCGGCACAACGCGCGGAAGGGATATAATTCGACGCGATCGAGTTCTTGGCGCGATTTGTCCAACTTCGGAAGACCGTAATGGGGATCCACTTTCACATCGCCATATCCGGGAAAATGTTTTAGCACGGGGATTACACCGCCCTGCGAAAAACCTTTCAGCATCGACAAGGCGCACCCTGTGACTTTGCGCACATCATCTCCAAAGGAACGGACCCCGATGACAGGATTTGTCGGCTCACAGTTCACATCGGCTACAGGAGCAAGGTCCATATTGACGCCGCACGCCTCCATCTCTTCCCCCATAGCGCAGGCGACGTCCTCGCAAAGCGAGCTGCTTCCCGCTGCTGCCAAGGCCATATTTCCGGGAAACTGAGTAAAACCTCCCTTGGACAGTCTTGAAACGAGGCCGCCTTCCTGATCAGTCGCAATGAGCAGGCGCACCTGCGCCATCTTCTGCAAGGAGGCGCTGAGCTCGGCGACTTGTTCTGGGCTATCCAGTTGATTGGACCAATTGTAATAAATGACTCCGCCGACATGAAGATCTTCAATCAATACCCTTGCTTCTTCCCCCGCCACAGTTCCATGAGTGTGGACCATAAAAAGCTGACCGACCTTTTGTTCCAGACTCATTGCAGTACTAGACATTTCATCAGCTCCCAGAGTGAACGTATAAAATAGACAGCAAACTGAAAAAAGGACTTGGAGCCGCTTTAGCCTAGACATAACCACCTCAATTTTTATGCCCCGAGGTTAATGAGTCTTAAAAAATTTAACAAGGAAATTTGCTGGGAATTTTATCCTGCAGTTTGGTAGCATTTCCCTAACAAAAAGGAAAAATCCATGGAAGAATTATCGATTGAAAAAAAGGCCTGCTCCGTTTGGAGCGCTCCCCAAACATTCATCGCGACTTTTCTTGGCGGACCCCTCGCGGGCTGCTATCTGATCAGCAATAATTACAAAGCGATGAGCAATCCCCAGTTTGCCAAACGTGCTCTTTGGGGCGGGGTGATTGGAACCGCAGCCCTTTTCTTGGTCCGATTTATCCTCGAGGCGTTTTTCCCGAATTTGTTTGAGCAAGTTCCTCCGAGCGTCATCGCGGCCACAGCCTGCGTTCTAGTGCTTTCCCACGCCGATATTTACCAGAAAAAACCGGTCAAAGAGCTGAGAAAAGCGGGAAGCTCCAGGCATTCTTACTTCAAACTGATCCCCGTGATCATTGTCTCCATCCTTTGCATGTTCGGAATGGCGTTCATCTATGGATTCTTGATCTCTCCATCTTTAGAATAAAACCATCATAGAGGGTGCACGAACATGTCAAAAATAGCCGGGAAAACTGCGTTTATCACAGGAGCATCGAGCGGGATCGGGAAGGCCTGCGCAGAACACTTTGCATCCTTGGGAGTCAATCTCGTGATCACAGCCAGAAGGTTTGATCGCATTCAAAAACTCGCTGCCGATCTCTCTTCTAATCATGGAATCAAAGCGCCCCCCATCCGCCTCGATGTCCAAAAAAAACGAAGAGGTCGAAACAGTATTCAGAGATCTTGAAAGTCAGCGTATCGAAATCGACATCCTCGTCAATAATGCCGGTCTTGCCCTGGGAACTGATTTGATGCAAGATGCAAAGGTCACTAATTGGGATATGATGATCGATACCAATGTTAAAGGTCTTTTGTATCTGACACGCGCGGTTGTTGGGTTCATGATTAAGAGAAATCAGGGCCACGTCATCAATATTGGGTCAGTTGCCGGTCACGGGTGTTATATCTCAGGAAACATCTATAGCATGACAAAGCACGCCGTAAGAGCGATCACTCAATCACTTAGACTAGATTTGATTGGAACAGCCCTGCGGGTCAGCGAAGTGGATCCCGGAGCTGTCGAAACAGAGTTTAGCGAAGTGCGGTGGAATGACAAAGAGCGGGGCAAAAAATTCTACGAAGATTTTACTCCACTTACAGCCAATGATATTGCCGATACTATAGTGTACTGCGCCACTCGCCCTCCTCATGTCAACATCTCAGAGATTGTTGTGTATCCCCAGGCTCAAGCTTCTTTGACTAATGTCTATCGCGCAGGACAAGGTAGCAAAAGCCCCTTCGATGTAAAAAAATAACATGTTGGGGAGAGCATCTTCAACCAAGGAATATCTGATGAAACATCCTCACGAAAAATTCATGAAATGAGCCATTGAATTGAGCCGCTATGAAAGCATTGAGAAAAAAACAGGTGGAGCCTTGGCGCTGTGATTGTGAAAGGCGATCAAATTATTGCCGAAGGCTATAATCGTGTTATGGGAGATTACGACGCTACATGTCATGCGGAAATCGACGCCATTCGCAAAGTGGGGAAAAAGTTGGGCAATCCTCATCTGGAAGGCTGAGTATTATATACCAGTGCATTTTGCTGTCCCATGTGTCTATGCGCTGCCTATTGGGCCCATATCAACGAGATTTAATATGCGGCCACCGTTGAAGATGCAAAGAAATATGGAGACTTTGCAGACGTCAATTATTACGAAGAAATAAGAAAGGATGTCTAGGATCGCAGGATCAAAATGACAGAATTTATGCGAAAAGAAGCTGTCGAAGTATGGAAAGAATTCCAAAACATGCCCGACCGCGCTAGATACAAATTTCTTCAGCAACCAGCTTCTCTGTACCGAAGATCATGCTGCTTCTATCGTTCATGAGTATTCGTTGAGAATTTTCTCTACGGCTTTTACATCCTCATCTGTTGTGCACCAAGAAGTGACAAAACGAATTTCTCCCTTATCCTCATTCCAAAGGTAGCAGGCAATTTTTTCCTGAATTTTTGGGATCAAGTTAGATGGAGCGGTAAAGAATATTTGATTAGTTTCCACCGGGTAACTTAAACGAAGTTTTTTTGACTTTTCAATGCATGCGGCGATTTTTTTTGCTTGCTTGTTTGCATGCTCAGCCAGCTGTTTCCACAAGTGATTTTCGAAATAAGGGATGAACTGAGCCGACTGAAATCGCGCTTTAGAAACCAACAGCAAGATCTGTTTTTGAATGTACTCAGAATTTTTTTGCAAGGCAGGGTTAAAAATCACAAGCGCTTCCGCCTGCATAAGCCCATTTTTTGTTCCCCCAAGAGATAATAAATCTAGGTCGCATGTAAGCTCATGCAAGGAAGCTCCTAAGCTTACGGCAGCATTGTACAGGCGGCTTCCATCCATATGAAAAAAAAGATCGTGCTCTTTGCAGAATTTAGCGAGAGCTTTGATCTCCTTTAGAGAGTACACAGTGCCCACTTCTGTAGACTGGGTAATGGACAAGACCCTAGGAAACGTAGAATGTTTGCCGTTTATCGTTTCTGTTTTTATTTTTCTCAGAATTTCTTCAGGAGAAATCTTACCATTTTCATGGGGAACTGTGAGAAGTTTACATCCAACGACAGCCTCGACAGCTCCGGTTTCATTGGTGTTGATATGAGCAATATCGCTGCAAACAACTGCATCGACCCCTTGGCAGGCGAGTTTTAGGGCGAAAACGTTGGCTCCAGTGCCGGAGGCGACAATGTGAATTTTGGCTTTTCTATCCAAAGCTTTTTGGATGAGTTTTTCTGCTTTTTCCGTCCAGGGATCCTCGGCATATGCCTGTGCCGTTCCCTGATTGGCCTCTTGAATGGCTTGCATAATGCTTGGGTGGGCAGCTGTATAATTATCGCTTGCAAGACACACTTTTTCTTTCATCCTATCCATCCTATTTGGCAAGAGAATACTAGATTTGAGCGTTTTGATCCAAGAAAGTTGGAGGAAGAAAAGAATAAAGAGGAAGAGATATTGAATCCCCTCTCGCTGATCTGCGCCGCAGATCATGCTGCCGGGGCGGCGGTCTCGCCCTGTTTTGCTAGGCAAAACATCGGGCTCAACTCGATTCCAGACGAAAGCTACGCAGGTGGCTTTCTTTCTGTCCCATTTTTTGGGACAAAAAAAATATGGCCAGAACTGGAATCGAACCAGCGACACAAGGATTTTCAGTCCTCTGCTCTACCGACTGAGCTATCTGGCCAAAGAAAATATCTTACTAAGATAGAAAGTGATGTGATTTTAATCAACTATTTTCACGAGAAGAAGAGAGAAAAATAGTGGTCCTTAATAAAAATTCTTGGAGTAATTTCGGGTACACAAGCCGCTCAAATCGACGATCGCAAGTTGATTCGTATTGGATTATACGGATCAACTTGCGAAGCCTGCGGTCGTCGATTTCATCTAAGCTTTCACGCTAGAAATTATCTCAAGAATTTTTGTTAAGGACCACTAGAATTCGGTGTGGGCGCTTTTTGTTTTCAGATAAATCATATCTTTAAGAATCTTCACAGCTTCTGCCATTTGAAGGTCTTCGGTCCCCCAAGTGTCCACTGTGGAGATCTGTTTGCCCTCTTCGACATCCTTGATCGCCTTTACAAAGTTTTTGAAGTTGGGATCTTTCTCCAAGCGCAGGGTAGAATTCACCTTCAGAATGGGCAGCATCTTGCGCCAGAGAGAATCTTTAATCTGCATCGTCGACAAGTAATTTTTTAAAAACCAGCTGTTCGTATTGATCGAGCTTTCTGCGTAAGCAGCGGGAAGGTAATCGTTCGGAATGGGATACTCCAAAAAGCGCTCCCCGATGTGGTAGGGAGCGTACCGGGTCGGGACCAAGATGTCCGCCTTCACGCCTTCTAATTGGGTCGATTTGCCCGACACGGTATAATATTTACCCACGGTCACTTTAAAAAAGGCCTTCGCTTGATGATCGGTCACGGTTTGATATTGTATCGTCCCCTTGCCATAGGTCCGCTCATCTCCGACGATCAGGCCAGCGCCATAATCTTGGAGCGCTTGGGCCACGATCTCCGCAGCGGAAGCGGAGGCCTTAGAGGTGAGGACGATGAGAGGCCCGTCGTAGTAATTACGTCCGTCGATGTCGCGTAAATATTTGACTTCTCCGCGGGCGTATTTGGAGATGATGATCACCCCGTTGGTGATGAAGAGGCCGGCGACTTTTACAGCCTGGTTCAAGAACCCCCCGGAGTTCTCTCGGAGGTCTAGGACCATGCCGACGAGGTTGCCCTGCCGTTTCAAATTTTTAATAGCTTCTCGGATGTCCGCTTCGCAGCTGGAGCTCTCGTCGCTCTCGTAGAAGGAGGGAAGGACCAATTTTCCAATAATCCCGGCTGCGAAAGGCTCCGTTGTGTACTGGAGACGCTCATCCTCCATTAGGATCCGCTCGCGTCTAATCGACACGTCCAAATAGCGCTCCTCTCCATTCTCATCAAAACGCTTGAGGCCTAGAATAGTTTCTCCCCTGCCCTGGCCTTTCAACCCGATCAGCACCTCTTCGTAGGTCGCCGTTGCCATCGATTTTCCGTCGATAGAGATCAGGAGATCGCCCGCAAGAATCTTTCCCGATTTTTCGGCGGGGCCGCCTTTAACCAAACTACTAATGACGACTCCGTCGACGCCCTCACGTAAAACCACTCCAAAACCTTCAAATTGCTTCTCGAGACTGGCGCGCATCTCATACGCCTCGTCGGGGCTAAAATAAGCAGTATGGGCATCGAGGCTTCTCGCCATCGATTTCAGGATGTGGAGGGCTAGATAGTGCTCTCCTTTTGCCTGGTTGAGGTAGGTATCCTCTAAACGGGTCAGGCGGCGCTCCCAAAGGGCCATTACCTTAGTCCTGCGGTCCGCATCCCAGACGGCGTGGCGGCTGATCTGCTTTTCTAAAAGCAAAAAGCGGGTGAGCTGCCGGGTAATTCTTTCTTTAAGGCGATCATCTGTCCCTGCGAAGTGGGCATAACCCTCCCCTTCTGGAGGCGAGGGGGACGATGGAGGGTTTAAAACCAACTGCTTGGCGATCTCTTGGCGCCATTCTCTGGCCCGATAGATCGACTTAACGACCTGGTCGTTGAGCGCCGCATAGACGGAAAAATCGTCCTCGTAGTACTTGTCGATCACCAGTTCGAGCTCTTCATTCGGCATTTCGATGAACGGAATCACCTCCGTCCTTAAAAGATAAATCTTTTCGGGATCAAAAAGTTCAATATAAGATTTGAAAGACCGTTTGATAATTAAAGGGGTAAGCTCTTTAAATTCGACGTGGAAGGTGAACATCTCTTCGAGAGTTTGACGAACATCCCTGTTGCGCAAAGGGCGGACATCCGCAACGGCGGTCTCAAGAATTAAAAAAAAGAGTACTACCCAATGCCTGATCATATTAATCTTCTTATATGAGGATCAGTCATATGAGTCTACCGAGAATTTAAAAATTTCCTATTTTTTTGTATCTTGCAGAAACAGCCGATGTTCGTATTGCAAATAATTCTCTATTCAGGATATATTTGCCCTCATTGTGAATTCTTAAGGAGAAAGGCAAAAATGCCAACGATTAACCAACTGATTCGCGACGGGCGAACACCCAAGACGAGACGTAAGAAGTCTCCCGCTCTACAACAATGCCCTCAAAGGCGAGGTGTATGCCTTCAGGTAAAGACAAAAACTCCCAAGAAGCCTAACTCTGCTCTTAGAAAAGTCGCCTGGGTGCGTCTTTCTAACGGTCAGGAAGTGATCGCTTACATTGGTGGAGAAGGACATAACTTACAAGAGCACAGTATCGTTCTTGTACGCGGCGGTCGTGTAAAAGACTTGCCCGGTGTCCGTTATCACATCGTGCGTGGAGCTCTAGACTGCGCCGCTGTTAAAGACCGTAAAAAAAGCCGATCCAAGTATGGGGCGAAACGTCCTAAGTAATATTAGGATACTTATCCAATAAGTATCCTGGCTCAAGATTTTCTTTGTGATAACCATAGAGAAAATCTCGAGCAAGTATCCTCGCGGATGCTAAGTGAATATTCCTTGGATCTAATAAAAGAAAGTTGAAAAAGGAAAATTATGTCAAGAAGACGTCGCGCCACAAAGCGCACTATTGCTCCCGATCCGATTTATGGCAACTACACCATTGCCAAGTTTATCAATAAAGTGATGCAGGGTGGAAAGAAATCGACAGCGCGTAAAATTGTTTACGACGCCATCGAATCGTTCGCCAAAAAAGTTAAAGCCGAAGATCCCGTTATGGCCTTCGAGCAAGCCCTTGAAAATGCAAAGCCTTCCCTAGAAGTCAAATCGCGCAGGATCGGTGGAGCGACTTACCAAGTCCCTATCGAAATCCCCCCAGAGCGCAGAGCTTCTATGGCGATGGGCTGGATCATCACCCATTCCCGAGACAAAGCGGGACGCAGTATGGATGAAGCGCTTTCCAGCGAACTTGCCGATTGCTACACCAATCAAGGCTCGACAATCAAAAAGAAAGATGACACCCATAGAATGGCCGAAGCCAATAAAGCTTTCGCCCATTACAAGTGGTAAGGGATATAAGGTAACACTATGGCAAAACGACCTGATACAGACCGCCTGGAAGATGTACGCAATATTGGGATTATGGCCCACATCGATGCGGGTAAAACGACCTGCACCGAACGGATCCTTTTCTACTCTGGACGCCTCCACCGAATCGGTGAAGTGCACGAAGGAGCTGCCACCATGGACTTCATGGAGCAGGAAAAGGAGCGCGGCATCACCATCACATCGGCCTCGACGACCGTATACTGGGATGGACATAAAATTAATATCATCGATACCCCAGGCCACGTCGACTTCACCATTGAAGTAGAGCGCTCCCTGCGCGTTCTCGATGGAGCCGTCGCTGTATTTGACGCCGTAGCCGGCGTGCAGCCTCAGTCAGAAACAGTCTGGAGACAGGCAGATCGTTATGGAGTACCGCGCATCGCGTTCGTCAACAAGATGGACCGCGTCGGCGCCGACTACTTCATGTGTATTGATTCGATGCGCGAAAAGCTCGGAGCTAATGCCATTGCTGTTCAATGCCCTATTGGTTCAGAGTCAGAGTTCAAAGGGATGGTCGACCTCGTTTCGATGAAGGCCTACCTCTTCCTCGATGAGACCCTAGGCGCTAAATACGAGACCGCCGAAGTGCCCGCGGATCTTCTCGAGCAGTGCAAAAAAATGCGCACAGCCCTCCTAGAAGAACTCGCCACAATCGACGAGTCGAACGAAGACTTCATGACGAAGGTTCTCGAAAATCCCGCTCTACTTACAGAAGATGAGATTCATGCTGTGATCCGCAAAGGGGTTATTACCAATAAGTTCAATCCTGTTCTCTGCGGAACGGCTTTCAAGAATAAAGGCGTACAGCCTCTTCTAGATGCGGTCGTCCGTTGGATGCCCTCTCCTCTAGACCGCGGCACCATCAAAGGTGTGAATGCGGATACCGGAGAGCCGATGGAGCTCAAACCTAGCGATGACAGCCCACTTGCGGCCCTAGCGTTTAAAATTATGTCTGACCCTTATGTGGGCAGACTGACATTCGTTCGTGTGTATGCGGGAACTCTTTCCAAGGGCACAACCCTCATGAATACCACGAAAGACAAAAGAGAAAGAGTCTCCCGTCTTCTTGAAATGCATGCGAACCAACGAAAAGATCGCGATGACTTCTTCACCGGCGATATCGCTGCCTGTATCGGTCTTAAATATACAAGCACCGGCGACACGCTCTGCACCGAAGACAACCCGCTTCTCTTAGAAAAAATGGACTTCCCAGAGCCTGTTATTTCGATGGCGATCGAACCAAAATCGAAAGCCGACCGAGAAAAACTCTCTCTAGCGCTCAGTTCTCTTTCGGAAGAAGATCCTACGTTCCGCGTGCAAACCAACGAAGAGACAGGTCAGACGATCATCTCAGGAATGGGAGAGCTTCACCTAGAGATTCTTAAAGACCGCATGTTCCGCGAATTTGCCGTTGAGGCGAACGTCGGTAAACCTGAAGTGTCTTACAAAGAAACCATCACTATCCCCTGCAAAACAGAAACCAAGTATGTCAAGCAGAGCGGCGGCCGTGGTCAATATGCCCACGTATGCCTCGAGATCGAGCCGAACGAGACCGGAAAAGGAAACGAAGTCGTCAGCAAAATTGTGGGCGGCGTTATTCCTAAAGAATTCATCAACCCGACGATTAAAGGGGTTGAAGAAGGTCTTGCAACGGGCGTTCTCGCAGGGTACAACCTGGTCGACGTCAAAGTGTCAATCGTTTATGGATCTTACCACGAGGTGGACTCTAGCGAGATGGCGTTTAAGATTTGCGGATCGATGGCTGTGAAGGAAGGCGCGCGCAAGTGTAAGCCAATCCTCCTAGAGCCGATCATGAAAGTGGTCGTCACTACCCCAGAACAATTCATGGGGGATGTCATCGGGGATATTAACCGCAGACGTGGTAAGATTTTAAACCAAACCTCAATCAAGGGCGCCGTTCTTGTAGAGGCAGAAGTTCCTTTGAGCGAGATGTTTGGTTATTCAACGCAATTGCGCTCTCTCAGTTCCGGTAGAGCTACCTATGTGATGGAGCCTAGCCACTTTGAGAAAGTGCCTCAAAAAATTCAAGACGATATCGTCGGGAAGAAATAAGGAAATAATATGGCAAAGCAACCAAATAAACAAAGAATCAGAA
>VFKB01000002.1 GCA_009885755.1 Parachlamydiales bacterium
TGAACGATTTTTTCACAGATTTTAGAGCCGCTTCGCAGGACATACTTGGATAAGTAGGCCAAGAAGCGGCTCTGAAAGATGTGGAAAAAGAATCAAAAAGCATATTTTTGGAATACTGGGATAGGTTCATAGAGCCGAAGTATAAAAGAATCCTCAATTAAAAGAAATTGTAAAAATTACTGTTTCCGGGCTATACTCACAGTACCTAGGAGAGAGATCCATGGAAAATAATGAGTTGCAAGAGTCCCATCACGGTGTCGGGAATCTGATGGATTCCAAAACATCGCACCTAGACGACTTGTTAAATGAAAAATTACAGCAGGCCTTCGATGAATCGACCTTTGAGGTCGCCCGCCATGATATTGCCAAAATCGCCTCTGAGCACTCCGCGATCGACCTTGCCTACGCCGCCTCCCGCCTTCCCCCCACAGCCCGCATCGTCCTCTATGAAAACCTGACCGGAGCTCAAGCCCGGATGGAATTCATGATCAACACCGACAGCAACACCCGCGTAGCCATTTTCCGCGATATCTCCGACGAGGAGGTCAAAAAAATTATTGAGCCGATGCCGCCCGATGAGGCCGTCGCCGTCCTCGAAGACCTCGCCGAGCGTAGATTCCGTAGAGTTATGGAGCTCCTGAGCCCGACGAAGGCGGCCCATATTAAGGAGATCAAAGATCACCAGCGCAATACCGCCGGGCGACTCATGACGAATGAATTTTTTTCTTTCACCCTCGACAAAACGATCGGCGAGGCCGCCCTATACATAAGAGATAATCCCGGCATCGATATGACCCGCCGCATTTTTGTTGTGAATGAAGCGGGGCATCTGCAAGGCTATGTGCCTGCCCGCAACCTGATCGTCAACCCGCCCCATTTTCCCCTAAAACAGGTCATGCGCCCCATTCTACACAAAGTCGCCGTCGAAGCGACCCGAGAAGAGGTCGTAGATATTGTGGAGCGCTATAAAATTTCTGCGCTGCCCGTCGTCGATGAAAATGACCATATTCTCGGCGTCATCACGTACGAGGACGTCCTCGAGGCCATTGAAGACATTGCCGATGAGACGATCGCCCGTATGGCCGGTACCGCAGAGAACGTCAGCGAGCACGAACCGATGCGCAAACGTTTTTTTGCCCGTGCCCCTTGGCTCGTCGTGACTCTCTTTGCCGGCCTCATCAACGTCGGCGTCATGTCCTCCTTCCGCCACCACGAAGGGGAGCTTCTCACGTTTATTCTCTTCTTTGTTCCTTTGATCACAGGGATGTCGGGCAACATCGGCATTCAGTGCAGCACCGTTCTCGTCCGCAGTATGGCGACCGGAATCTTGTCCCTGGGAAATAAGGGAGAAGCCATGATGAAAGAGGTGATCTTGGGCGTTTTCACCGGCGCCGTCTTTGGCCTGCTCGCAGCCTTTTTGGTCTACGGCCTCGATTTCTTTGGGATCGCCGGAGCCTCCATTAGTCCCGTCGCCGTCGCTGTTGTCGTAGGCATTGGACTGTTCGGCGCCTGCATCGCCGGCACACTGCTCGGGGTGCTTTCTCCGCTCTTTTTCGCCCGCATCGGCGTCGATCCTGCGATCGCCTCCGGTCCGATCATCACCGCGTTCAACGACTTCCTTTCGATGTCGATCTACTTCCTCATCGCGATAGGTCTCAGCGCTCTTCTTTTCTAATTGCTCCTTTATCCACTCTTTGAGTATTCTCTAGGACTTTCAAAAATCAGGGAGTAAGCCATGACTACTAACACTCAACTCAATCCAGCAATTCGGGAACCCGTGCTCGCTGCAACACACAGCTTCCTCGCAGGCTATGTGGTGAACGCCCTTGCATCTGGGGCCATGTGGCGCGGCATCAATGTGACCATGGGGCTTTCCGGCGGTATCCTCTCCGCCACTGCATCGATCATCGATTCTGCGCTTAGACCCGTCATCGGAATGTTCTTCGATGCGAATGGCGAGAGCGAATTCTTCCAATGGCTCACGCGGACTGTGATCGTGTTTTCAATTCTTACTGTCATTCCCGTGCCTTTTGCTGCCGCCGGCGCCAATGCAGGAATTAACATCATCTCCTCCATCGTTGCCCGCATGGTGGTCTACATGATTAGCGGATTTGTAGAAAACCAAGTGGTAATGGTCAACTAAAAGGGGGCTATTATGGCGATTGCACCTGTAGCCTATTCCAGTGCACAGATCCGCGAGGCTGGCCAAAGTTTTGTTCTCGGATTTGTGGTCAGGGCCGTATTCTCAGATATGAATACTGTTGAGGGCTTTGTAGGCGGCGCCCTTTCTGCGGCAGCCTCTCTCATCGACACAATCACAAGACCGATCATTGCCCTATGCTTTGATGCAAACTTTCATGGATCGCGCCTTGAGCTTTTAACGCGGACGGTGGTTGTTTTGACCTTTCTTGGCGCAGCGACTGCATGCTTTGCGCCTATATTAGGATTGCCTGCCGGCATCGATGTTACCACATTAATCATTGCCCGTTTGGCGATTGGGATGCTGCTTGGCCCGGGAACATTTGACAATCATGTGTACATTGCTTAAATTTTCATTCTCTTTTTTCCCACCTTAACGTAGCATCTTACACTTACAAAAAACAAAGAGGTACACGATGAGTATTGCAAATCCTATTGGAAATCAGCAGCTAAATCTCGCGATTGCACAGGGAATGCGTGCAGCGGGACAAAGTTTTTTTCTGGGATACGCCTTTAATACACTGTTTTCAAACTTAGATTTTGCAACGGGTTTAGTGGGGGGCACTCTCTCTGTAGTTGCCTCAATTGTTGATTCGGTCACCAGACCCATGATCGCTGGATTGTTCGAAGCTGGCTTCCACAATTCCCGGCTCGAACTTCTGACTCGGTGCATCGTTGTTTTGACTGTTATCGTCCCTCTAGCGGGAGTTATTGCTCCGATGATGGGCATGGCCCAAGCCTTTGACGCAGCAACGGTGGTGTGTATCCGTTTAATCGCAGGTGTGATTTTAGGCGCGCAAACTTGGGACCATCACCTCTATGTTGTCTAGCGCTCTGTAAGCACTAAGTAGATTTTAGTATTTTCGAAAAATTTAAGGAGTTTACTCATGACTATCGCTGTAGATACCAATTACAATGTGAATCCGATGATTAGAGAAACAGCCCGTTCTGCCGGACGGAGTTTTTTCTCGGGTTTTGTATTGAATGCTCTTATTTCAGGAATGAATTATACCCAAGGTATGGCAGGAGGGTCCATCTCGGCGCTTGTCGTACTGATCGATAAGGTTGCCCGATTGCTTCTGCTCAATTTCTTTGGTTCAGGATACTCCGGTACTCTGGAAGAAATCGTCGTCCGCAATGTGATTGTTTTTGCGGCAGCGACCGCAGCTGCAACGGCCCTGGGTCCTATGATTGGCATGTCGATCACCATCGATCTTGCCTACACGCTGTATGTTAAGATTATAGCAAATTTGCTGCTAGGCCCAGGATCCTTTATGAACAACCTCGTAATCATCTAATTTCCCCTCTAAAAGACAGGCTCCCGATTCTAAGAGGGGAGGCCTGTCTTTTCCATTTTCAGCTCCACTCATCGCTATCTCAACCCGTTGAATATCAATCGGTTGCAACTCGCCTTTATTCAATTAATCAATTGACTTTTGTTTAAATTTAGTGTATAATTAGTTACATAAGATATCTAATTTATTAATAAATTAATAACGAGGTTTATGTCGTTTGTTGTAGAAAAGATGCCAGAGACTAAGGTTGCAGGGGCTGACCAGTTAGTGGAAAATTCCCTCAGTTTACAGAGTCTTGCGCCCGCCTTGGATGCGATTAAAAACGGTAATGATGCTGCCCTCGGGGGGCCTCTGCGCAATGTGGCTGTTGGAAATCTGGTTTGTCCTGAAGTGACCATTAAAACCGAAGGATTGTGGACCTGTAAGGAGCGCAAACTCGATGAGGCTTCCGGGGGCTATCTCTACACATTCAAACTTGCGGATGAATGCGACGATGTCACAGAACATCCGAATCGACATGCCCGCCTGAAAACTGCCTTAAGGCAGATGCGCACCCTTTTTCCTGCCGTGCAAAGCCTTGGGTTCCATGTTGCCTATCTCGACCCTCAAAACAAACAAAAATTCATCGACAGCGTCTCGAGATACTTCATGTTCGAACTGTGTCCGGAAGTCTCAGAAGGAACCGACGAATATAGAAGAGTAGCGCTACAGATCATGGCTTCTCATGTAATGCCGTTTGTGGAAAATAAGCTTAAGCATGCCGACGCTTTACGCAGGCTGGGCTATGGATGCGAATGCCGAGCGGACGGGGTTTATTTGACGCTTCCTGACCGGGCGACGCTGCTTGATCGTTGGAATCAACTTCGCAAAGAGCGTCCCCACCTGCCTCCAATGGACATTATTTCCATGGATGGGGATGTCGATTCGAAAACCTTTCTTTCCCTCTTTTTTAAACACGATGTACTCCTTGCCAACGGCAAGGAATTCGTGCACGACCACGTTGTTCATGTGATGTCGGCACTGACGTTGGCCCTTGATTCAGGAACCTTTGAGGATCAAGGGGAAAAGCTAACGTATGCCAGCATGAAAGAAAAAGTGCGCGCTTACATCAAAGAGCCTTACGATACCTTTGAACCCTGCAGTGAAAAGCTTAGGGAAATGAGAAAACAAATAGAGAACGGAGCCAATCTCTCGCCCCAACAATTAAGAGAGATGAAACTCCGTTATAATAGGACGCTCACGCTTTACAAGCTCATGGAGACAATGGTGAGCGGTGTCGTCGATTCTTTAGCCAGCTATAGTACCTATGAGACCGTGATGGGCAGTGTGCGTACGCCGATGGCTGAAACCCTCATCTACTTGCTGCAAAACGAGCAGTGGGGCGCCCACATATTGAGCATGACCGATGCTGAAGGCATCACCCTGTTCGAACCCGAAGATTTAGAGATGGTTTTGGCCGGTCTCTACGATTCTTTGGAGAGCCAATAATCCTTCTTAGGCACCCCATTCCGGGGTGTCATTATAATAAATATTTTATTCGTTACGTTTTAATATAAAAAACGCTCGTTTCTGCTTTTAATCCTGCTGATTTTATGCTATTCTATTGCGAAAACTAGGAGGTTTAATATGTATAAAGAAGTTAAAGAAGCGTTTACCCAAGGCTACAACAATGTGGCAAATGTTCCCGAAGCTGTGACCGATGCCGGGCAGAGTTTTTTTCTCGGTTTTGCATGGAATGTGATCTTTTCTGGAGGGAGTCCTTTAAATGGTCTTGTGGGAGGAGCGGTTTCTACAACTGCCTCTGTGATCGATTCTGCATTGCGCCCTAAATTGACCGAGCTCTTTGGAGAAGATTCGATCTATAGTTCGCTCATTAGAAATATCGTCGTTCTCTCCAGCACAAGTCTTGTGACCGCTGCTGCAGCTCCTTTAGTTGGGCTTTCTGTGAGCTTTAGCCTTCTTTCGGCATTGCTCATTCGCGCGCTCTATGCCGCGGTTGCAGGCGATTCCTTAGGGCGCCTTCAGCTCATACCGGTCCGTATATAATGAAAATTTCAACGCAACAAATGTTGCTTAAGGCCTATGACAACGTGGTGAACGTTCCCGAGGCTTTCCATGCCGTCGGGGAGAGCTTTTTCCACGGTTTTGCATGGAATGTCCTCCTGTCCGCCGGAAGCCCTGCGGCGGGTCTCGCAGGGGGAGTCGTCTCGTCTACAGCCTCTGTCATCGACGCCATCGTGCGCCCGAAATTGAAAGACAAGTTTGGCGAGGATTCTGTGGCTAGCTCCCTGATCAGAAATGCGGTCGTCCTGTCGCTTACCAGCTTAATGGTATCGCCTCCCTTTTTTGGACTTTCGGTGAGCTTTAGCCTTGCTTCCGCGCTGCTCATCCGCGCGATCTATGCTATACTTGCAGGCGAGTCGATGGGGCGTCTTCAGGTCATCCCTGTCCGTGTCTAAATCGGCCGTTTTTTTGTTTGCAAACCACTAGTGCTCTATTTCAAAAATCCTTGAGATAATTTCTAGCGTGAAAGCTCCGTAGAATCGACGACCGCAGGCTTCGTAAGTTGATCCGTATTAATGCAATACGAATCAA
>VFKB01000008.1 GCA_009885755.1 Parachlamydiales bacterium
TTGATTCGTATTAGCTTAATACGGATCAACTTGCGAAGCCTGCGGTCGTCGATTTCATCTAAGCTTTCACGCTAGAAATTATCTCAAGAATTTTTGTTAAGGACTACTAGTGTACGCTGGTAAAATTTATTTTTGCCACAGAAACCTGCAAGAGCCGCCAAATTGTGAATCAAGCTTGGATTTTCTACTGAGAGTAGTTCCCAATGAATTCTATGTACGAGAATAAATTCTTTTCTTATCCTCATTAGCCAATGAACCCGTTGTTAGCATGCTAGACGACAAAATCTACCAGACATTTCTAGAGGAGATGGAGGCGCTCGAGACATTTCGAGATACCCACTCCTCATTGTACCGCGATACGCCGCTTGAGCTGGTGGAGGATCCCGATACGCTGCGGATTGTGGAAGCTGTCGCCTTTTTCTCTGCGCGGAGCCGGCTTCAGGGGATCAACAGAATTGGGCAGATCCATCAACTTTTATTCCATCAGTATTTCTCCTTTTTGGTGAACCCGTTGCCGGCGATGGGGCTTTTGCAAATTCACCCTTCCCTGCGCATTCCGGAACAGAAGGTGCTCGCTGAAGAAATGGAACTGGTCGCAAATACCTACGATGGAAAAAAAGCCGCCTTCCAAACACTGGACGCTGTCACCGTCTCCTCTCTGTTCCTCCACAAGTTCGATTTTTTTCGCCGCCCTCAGGGAGGATGGCGTCTCGATGCGACCTATTTTTGTCCCCATGTCACCGGGGATGAGCTCGGGACCTTGACCTTTTACATCAATCACTTGAATAGTTTTTTTGGCTCGCTCCGCGCCTATTTTGCTTTGAACCGCGCGCTTGAAGAGGTCTCAGTTCATTACGATGAGCCTGAGCCGAAAAATAAACGGGGGACACCCTGCAAGTTTCAGTTTGGGGGATCTGCGCAGCGCAAAGTGTTCAACCATCCGTTGGAGCGAATCCGCTCTCAGCTCCATTTTCCCGAGCAAGAGATGTTCATGACGCTGGAAGTTCCTCCCAGCCAAAGCAAGTGGCAGACCTTGACGATCTGTTTTGAGCTTAGCGACAAATGGCCCGAAGGGCTCACCCTCACAAAAGACTCTCTGGAACTTTATGTAGTCCCCATTGTAAATCTTAAGACCGAGCGGGCCGAGCCGATTGAGTGCGATGGAATGAGAGATGGGTACCCTATACTCTATTCCAATCCGATCCATCAGTTCAAGCTCCATACGGTCCTGAGCGTATCGGAAGTGCTGGCGAGCGGTATGCGGCCGCTCAAGCCAGGGATCTTGGATGCGAAGTCGCATACGTTCGAGGTCGATTTTTTCGAGGAAAAGCTTTTTGTTGACTTCCCCAACGCCTTTGAGCATCCGCGGATTGTGTCTGTCGAAGCGCTCTGGACGCAGCTTTGGTTCTCCGATTATATCGACCAAGAATTTAAGGTCCGTTTTGCTGAGGAACAGTTTTCTGAACTGCAGACCTCCCTTTTACAACAGATGCGCGGGCATGAGATGGCGACGATCGCAGAGGACCCAAAATTTTTGATCCGGATCTTAGCGCTAAAAAACCAGAACAAGTTAAACTTGAGCGAAGTGCTATTCTTGATGAATAGTCTAAAGAACATCAACCACAGCTACTTCAAGATTGTTCCACCGCTCATCAAAAGTCTGGAAGTGCATCAACAGGTGGACCGCGTCGGTTTAGGGCCTACGGTGTATTACCAGTTCCAACTCAAGGAATGGGATGGACGAGGCTGGGAACTGGTCGTGATGTTTTTCAAGTATGTGAACAATTTTTTAAACTGCTGGCTTTCCAATTTTCATGTCGAAATCAAGGTGTTTTTCCCCAATGTTAAAACACCGCTAACCTACAAAGGAGAAATGCACAATGAGCTCTCAATTTTGGCCCGAGATTTCTATTTGCCTTAGTGAAGTAGAGAAAGAGAAATATGCTTTAACCAAAAAAGCGATCAACTTGGATGCGATATCTGCCGTTAGAGACAACATCAATCGGATCATCGATCAGATGCGGGTCAGTTTCGAGCAAGCCATCGACAAGCAATACGCTTCCCAGGTCTTGTTCGCCGTGGTCGCCTACTTTGACGAGCAGATCCAAAGCCACCTTTTAGAAAAGGGGCAGGCCAATTGGGTCCCTCTGCAAAAAGACTTTTATGGCGCCTACAATGCGGGTGTCCTGTTCTACGACACCATTGACAAACTTGTGGAGGACAGACAGGTGCCCCAGATTGTCTACGAGGTGTTCTATTTCATCCTCAAGAAGGGCTTTTTGGGAAAATATCGAGATTCCAAGACGCACATCAACAAATATATGGAAATTTTAAAAGAAAAGATATCAGTCGAGGTTCCGCAGCAGATGGCCAAAGATACCAGCATGGCGCTGTATCAGACCAGGCTGAAAATCAAGCCGCGCCACTATTACATGGCTGCCGGGGCTGTGAGCGTGTTGATTTTGGCGATCCTTTACGTCACCTCTAGCCTATAAGACGTATGGACAAGAAAAATGAAATCGCTCAGGTAGATCCAGCGGAGGAGCTGGCCCTGTTTGGGCTTTTGCGATCTTTGGAAGCCGCTCTTGTGCAGGAGAGCCAAAAGCCGGAGCGGCTTACCCGTTTCATCGGAGAGATCTATGCTCATTTGAACGCCGGGGAATTTGCGGCGGCGCTTCCCTTTCTCGACGAGCTGGAGGAGTTCATGGACCTAGAATTCTGCGACAAGAAGCCGAAGGACTACTTGTGAGTTTTGCTATGCGCCATATTTTTGATGTGTCCATAGAAAATCAGCAGCTGGAACGGCCGCGCGGACTTCCACAGTCTGTCGAACCCAAGAAAACTTTTGGGCCCTAAAGTCAGGTAATTGGATTTATTCTTCATCTGCAGGACGATGGAGAGGTGAAGCTCTGTCTTTTTTAAAATCGGGTAGAGTAGCTCCATCAGCCGTTTATGAATCTCAATCGGCCACGGCGTTCCCAGCTCTGACAGTTCATTATCGGTTGTGAACGTCACCTTATAGCTCGAGAGCGTCTGTTTATATTTATTTCCAATGTAAGAATCGGAACCTAGGCTGTCGCGCCCTAAAATGAGCGAAGAGGTGTCGAGTTTTAGTACCTGCGGATTTTTCTGCACCTCGATCACGAGATCGGGAAAGCAGATTTTGATGAGAAACCATAGGGAGCTAACACTTTCAAACCCGAGCAGGCTGAGGTACTGCATCTGCGTCTCCTTCCAATCGAGAAAGAAGTCGTCGTTGAGGTCGGGCATAGTCATTTGGAGGAACGTGTCCATCAAATGATGATTGAAGAAGTTGATGAACCGCAAAAAGGGCTCTTCCTTAACATCTTCGGTATCGATGAACTGCTGCATGTAGCTCGGCAAGGAGCCGCCCGAGGAGAATAGCCCCATATTGAGGACGAGCGTTACTTGGGAACAGTCGGGGCTGAAACGGATCTCCTCACATAAGCTCGCGTGGGAAACCTGATTGCTGTTGCTGACAAAATAGACATCGTCGCGGCTATAGTCGAGGGATCTCAGCAGCTTAAGCAGCGCGCAGAGATCAAACCGCTTGATGTTCGCTTCTAACTTTTTTCGGAGCCCCTCTTTGATCGGAGCCCTATAGGACTTCTTGGGAAAAGAGAGTTTCGGTGCCGTTACCAGTTCCATTCAATTCTGACTCGCCCCGTTTGCATCGGAGCATTGGCGAATAGCGCCGCATCATATTCGAGGCCGATGAGCACCCCATTCTTGTGCATCCCGACGAGCTCAAACCCTAGACCTAACTGATTCTTGCTCTCGGGCTTCAGATTCAGCGTTTGGCTTTCGCAATGGACCGAATCGCCCGACAGCGGGGTCATATTCACCCAGGCCACGTCGAGATTGACGGTGAGGAGCAGCGTTTGGCTGCAGTAGGCGACCTTGTCGAATCGCGATCCCAATTTGGAATAGAAAAATGAAGAATGCCTGTCGGGGGACTCTTCAAACACATTCAAATAGTCAATCCGCGCCAAGGGATGGAGCATAAAATCAGCGATGCAAAAGTCGGATGGCGGGATGTAATCATATTCTGCTTCTAAGCGCAGATTGATATCCCAACTTCCATCGCTGGACGAATCGGGGCCGTCATAATAGTTTTTCACTCCAAAGGCTGTGAACTGCACCGATCCTTCGTGAAAAAGATACTCGAGCGCAGGGCCGAAGTAGATCCCGTTGATCTCCGCTTTTTTGTGATCTTGTTTGTCGTTTAAGTTGGAGTGAAAATAGCCCACGCCGCCGCCCAGGTTAAACGCGTCGCTCAGAGAGAACTTAGCGCCGAGGTCGGAGCCATAAGTGGCGAGCGTGAAGTCCATTTTGTGGTCCTGTTTCAAAGAGGAGCGGTAATGAGAGTAAAAGCCGTAGGGCTCCACCCAGAAACTGGCGTCTTGGCAGGAGTTAAAGAATACGAAGCACTGATCGTGGTCTAGCACATATTTATTGCTGAAATTCAAAAAGCTGCCCAGGTTGATCGTGTTGAGCCAATCGGGAACGGCATAGTCTCCCATAAGAACGCAGCGCACAGGCGGAGCGCTGGGTGAGCTTGGATCGTCGGGATCGGGATCGGCCATTGCCGTCGCTGCCGCACGAACTTCTTCTTTAGGCGTAGAGTCAAAAGGCCAGAACGCCCACGCAGAGTGGGTCGATAAAATTAACGTTGCGCATACCAAGTAAGAGAAGCGTTCAGATCTTGTCATAATGAGTTCCCCTTTTATCAGTGCGCAATACTATAACCTATTTTTGGCAAATCAGGAAAGTCTCACTTTGCAATTCATAAAAATATCTCCATTTTTCTAGGCGGAAATTTCTCCTTTGCGAGATAATCTAGTCATCTTACATAGCCTGAGAGGTTGTTATGGGTGATGTCGTATCAGATGGAACAAGCTTTGGTTGCGCGATAGGTACAGCCAAGCTGAAGATTACCGTTCTTTCTTCTTCCTCACAAGGGGAGTCGAAAAAATTGGCCAACGAGGGAAATTATATGTTTCCTCCTCCTCCGGGAGGTTTGTGCCAAATGCCTGGTGTTGTGCCGCCGCCGCCTTGCGTGCCCCCGGATGTCGCTACGTTGATGCCCGGTCAATCTGCCGTAACAATCGATGGGAAAAAAGCGCTGGGTGCGGGGTGTATGCTCCAATGCAAGATGTTCCCCCTAGGAATTTTGACCGTTTCCTCTTCCGGCCAAGGGGCTGCTATTCATGATGGGGCAGGAGCTGGCAAAACCGTGAAAGAAGGAGATGCCGTAGAGGTTGTTGATGCAGCCGCACAAGAGACGGCTAAAGCGGCGCCCCCTTCATAAATTGAACATTATCGCTTTTTTTGTTAAACTGCTTCCAGGAGGTGGGACATGTCGCCACAGATGAATGATATTGTGATCGGAGCCCTGCAAAATGCTTTAGAAGAAGCGGAAACGAGAAGACATACCGAGGTCGCAGACCTCCATTTGCTCAAAGAGTTGCTGAGCGCGCCCGGCGGTTATTTTTCGACGTTCATCCAAGCCTATCAACTGGATAGCGCGCAGGCTCTGAAGAAAATCGATGAGGCCCTAAAGAGAGCGCCGACATTCGAGACTTCGAGCAAGCCCGCCATGGGCGCCTCTTTGCAGGCGATCATTCAAGAGGCGCAGGCCCTCGCTGCCAGCTGGGGAGACGCCTATATCGCCTCCGACCATTTGCTTATGGCCTATTGGAAGATCGGTAAGGAGCCCTTCGCCGCCTGGAAAAAGAAAATACCCCTTCAAGAAGTCGAGCGCAAAATCAAAGAAATACGAGGAGACGCCAAAATGGATTCGCCCACAGCCGAACAGAATGTCAATGGCCTAGATAAATATTGTAAAAATCTCACGGCGCTTGCGCAGGAAGGAAAACTCGACCCGGTCATTGGACGCGATGAGGAGATCCGCCGCACGATGCAGGTCCTTTCCCGCCGCACGAAAAACAACCCGCTGCTCATCGGAGATCCGGGCGTAGGAAAAACCGCTATTGCCGAAGGGCTGGCCCAAAGAATTATCCAAGGCGATGTTCCCGATTCCCTCAAGGGAAAACAGCTGCTCGTCCTCGATATGGGAAGTTTGATCGCCGGTGCTAAATTCCGAGGAGAATTTGAGGAGAGGCTCAAAGGGATCTTGAACGAAGTGGAGAAGAGCGACGGAAAAATTCTCATTTTCATTGATGAGATCCACACGCTCGTCGGCGCCGGCGCTGCCGAAGGGGCAATGGATGCGGCGAACTTGCTCAAACCGGCGTTAGCGCGCGGTACGCTCCACTGCATTGGCGCCACCACGATCGCCGAGTATCAAAAATATATTGAAAAAGATGCAGCCCTCGAAAGGCGTTTTCAAACTATTTTGGTCGAAGAGCCCTCTCTAGAAGATGCGATCGCCATCCTGCGCGGTCTACGCGAGCGCTATGAAATTTTTCACGGCGTGCGGATCACCGAAGATGCCCTCCATGCCGCTGTCTTTTTATCCCACCGCTACATCACCGAGCGGCAGCTTCCCGATAAAGCAATTGACCTGATCGACGAGGCCGCCAGCATGATCCGGATGCAGCTCGGCAGCAGGCCCCTTCCGATCGATCGGAAGGAGCGTGAGCTCGCAAGCTTGGTCGTCAAGCAGCAGGCGCTGATCCGTGAGGATTCTCCTGAAAAAGATAAACTGAGCGGCGCGATCGCTAAGCTAAAAGAGGAGCTCGCTGTTTTGCGCGAGGGATGGAACCAAGAGAAGAAGCTCATTGAATCGGTCAAAGAAAAGAAAAACAAACTCGAGCAGCTGCGGTTCCAAGAAGAAGAAGCCGAGCGCCTTGTCGACTACAATAAAGTCGCCGAGATCCGCTACAGCAAAATTCCTGCCCTTAAGAAAGAGATTGAAGTTGCCGAAGCGACCCTAGGCGCGCAGAAAGAGCGGCTCCTGAAAGAAGAGGTCGATGAAAATCTCATCGCCCATATCGTCTCCAAGTGGACAGGCATTCCTGTGGAAAAAATGCTCGAAGGCGAAGCCGCAAAACTGCTGCAGCTCGAAAGCATCCTCAGCCAATCGGTCGTCGGCCAGCCTTATGCCATCAAGTCTGTCTCCGAAGCGATCCGCAGATCTCGCGCCGGCTTGAACGATCCGGGAAAGCCGATCGGGGTATTCTTGTTCGTCGGCCCAACCGGCGTTGGAAAGACCGAGCTTGCCAAAGCGATCGCCAAACAGCTCTTCAACCAAGAAGAGGCGATGATCCGGATCGACATGTCCGAGTACATGGAAAAACATGCCGTGTCCAAACTGATCGGATCGCCTCCGGGCTATGTAGGCTACGAAGAGGGGGGACAGCTCACCGAAGCGCTCAGACGCCGTCCTTACAGCGTCGTACTGCTCGATGAGATTGAAAAAGCCCACGGAGATGCGTTTAATATCCTACTTCAGATCTTTGATGACGGCAGACTGACCGACAGTAAAGGGAGAACGATCAACTGCAAAAATGCGCTCTTCATCATGACCTCCAACTTGGGGTCCGCAGAGCTTCTCGAAGCGAAGGGAACGTCTAAAGAAGAGATCTTAAAAGTTGTCGAGCCGAGCTTGCGGCGCCATTTCCGCCCCGAATTCCTCAACCGCCTCGATGAGATCCTCCCTTTCGTTCCGCTGCAAGAAAAAGATATGGAGGCGATTGTTGCCCTCCAGCTCGATCGCGTCAGAGGAAGGCTCACCGACCAGAACATCCAGCTCCATTGGCTGGCTGAGACCGTGATGCACCTGGCGAAAAAGGGGTACGATCCTCTCTATGGCGCAAGACCGCTCAAGCGGCTCATCCAAAACGAGGTGGTGAACCTCCTTTCGACAGCGCTGCTTGAAGGGAAAATCCATGCGAAGCAATCGGTGGAGATCGAACTCCACAACGAGGAGCTCGCGTTAAAGACCACAGAACTATGAATAGACGGTCTCTAACATTTCCACTTCCCTCTTATTCTCGACTGCGGACTCGGCGATCCAGGCGAGGGCTTCTTGAGCCTTTGCTTTTTCAAGGGTTGCTCCATTTTAAGCTGCTGTGACTCTATCGGCAGATAGAGGGCGGTTGGTTTCTGCGGGCGGCGGGCCGCGGAAGAAACTTTCTGCAAAGAGATGCGTTGCCGATCCAATGAACAAAATATTTTGGCTGACGCGGGCGGACAAAGAAATTAAGGTCAGGAGCGGGCTAAATTGGTAGAGGGCCCAAAGGGCTGCTACGGGGATCAGATAGGATAATTTCTCCATGCCTGAATAGGTCTGTATGGCACGGTCTCTTGCAGCCTGCGCATCGGCTCTAAATTGAGCCCTCTCTATTGCGGCTAGAGCAGCGGCGTCCCTTGCGCGCTCTGCTTCCCTTTGTCGCGCGACTTCCGTTTCCTTCAAGGCCTTAGCGTCTTTATAGGGAGCCTTTTCAGCAGCAATCATTTTCATGGCAGTCGCATAGTTAACCTTGGCCACATATTTGTTTCTCTGATATTTGCGCTTAGCAGGTTGGTATAATTCGGTAAACTTGCCCTTAAAACGCTCTTCGTTTGCAAGGGGTTGGGTCAAGGAGAGCTGGGTCAAAGCAATTTTACTTCCGATGAGCACTGCTATATGGGTTTTCGCCGAAACAACCCTCTCTCTTTCTGCATGAAACTGCCTAGATCTATTGTCGACCTCTTCCAGGAAATTTGTAAGTTTCAGAGAGGATACGCTTGCAGCGGGATCCATCCTTTTTTCGTCCAGATCCAATGCGGCGATCAACTTCTCGACAAAGAGGTTTTTCGTGACTTGTTTGTCATCCTGTCCTCCGCGTCCCAAAGCAGCTTTCACTGCACCACTCCAACTGTAACCGCGCACGGGCTGCTGAGGCTTTCCATAAGCCCATTCATTGAACTGAATAGCCGCTTCGGTTTCCATCGTTTCCTTGAAAAGATATTTTATTTCTGTGATAACGTTAAAGTTTCTCCGGTTGTCCAGGTCAAGATTAGATGATTTTACGTGAATTATGTCTAAAATCAAATTAAGAATAGCAAAATTGGCTTTAACGGCATGATTCGTCTCTTTTTTTGCGTCGCGCGAGAGTTTCAAGGCAAAATAATGAAACGTTAGCAGCTTTTCTGCTTTAATCATCTCAATCAGTGCATCTCCCGTATTAATCGCCTCTCCTTCCTGCGAGGTTCTCCACTTTTCTTCCAATCGATGTCTCTTGAGCCGATGCTCGGCAAGCCGGAGACGCGCCTGATCGACTTCCAAGGCGATAGGGGAGCCCTGTAAGATGTTGTTGGCAAAAGAGAAGGCGTTCATTTTTATTTTTGCGGCGGCTATTTCAATCTTTTTTTCTATGATCTCAAGACTTGAAGTTTGCAGATGGCTTCGCTGGACAGTTGAACTGCCCGCATTCGTTGTTGTCGCGGTCCCCGTTAACCTTCCGATTTTTGGATTATATAAGTTTTGAACTGTCTCCGAATGGGCCACAATACTCTGGTGTCTAGACCCTCGCAAGGCTATAACTTCTTGATCGAATGCTTTCGCTTGCTCTATGGCGAGAGCCGTGAAAGCCTGTCTTTCAGCCTCAACTTTTTCCGCTTTTTCAGCCTGGGCTAAATTTAATTTTCTCTGGGCAGACTCGGTCTCGGCCGGTCTTGCCGCTTCCGCATCGCTGCGCATTTTTTCTGCATGTCGATAGGCATCATTAATAATTCTAATAGATACGTTCTCATGGCCTCGCATTTTTGAGATTTTTCCTACAGGATCCATGATGGGGGCAAGACTGATTGCCTTTCTTGCTAGATCGATACGGTTAGCCAGTTTTACTTGTTCCTTTCTAAACCGTGAAACATCAAAAGCGGCCCCTCGTTTATCCATTTCTAATTGCAGCAGAACAGCATCGATCTTTTTTATCTCCTCTCCCAAGTTCGCTATCTTTACCTCTATAGAGACCAGGCCATCTGTTGCGGTGGCGAGTTGGCTTTTCAGAGGATCGATCTCCCGCTTCTCAAATTGAGCTAAAGATTCCTTTAATTCCTCAATTTTAGCCTGTCTAACTTTAAATTCTTTCTCTACTTGCGGCAAGAGGATTTCCGCTCTGCTCCTTGTTTCTCTGAGTTTGAATATCTGATCTTGGGCGCTTCTTATGGCTAGCGTATAGACGTCATGCGGAATTGCTCTCAACAGGATAGCTTGTTTACTGATTATTAAGGCTATATCAGACTTCTCTATCGTCCCTTTGAGCTTATCTTCTTGGATAGCTGCCAACACCTCTTCGATCGCAAGAATCAGAGAAGCCTCAGCATTGATTTTGCCCTCGGCAAGGAGTTTGTAATCGGTTAGAGCTTGGCTATGTTCTACTTCAGTTCCTTTAATATCTAACGGATCGATCTTCGGCACACTCGCTAGATGTTTATCCTCGTCCTGTAGTTGTAGATAATTTGACAGGGGCTTTGAGGCATAGATAACAAGAGCTGCGTAGACTTGAGCCAGCATTGTATAGTAAGAGGTGTATTTTACTTTTTCATGAGCGGTCAATTCCCGTTTTTTAGTAATCGGACGGGTTACCTCAATAACCAATTCGACTGCGGCATTGTGCTGCAGACTGGCAGGTTTTTTAGCTACGTGTTCACTGAGTTCACCAAATTTCTTTGCCCATGTTTTAAGTGCCTTAATCCGGTCATGCCCTACTTTATAAAGTTGAGTTCTAAATAGTGCTAGGTCTTGATTTAATTTAGCAACGATCCTGACTATTTCCGCATCATCGTTGTTTGTGTCGATAATGCTTTTATATTCTTTCCTTAGGCTCATGAGGCCAACTTCTGACTCAAATTTGAATAACTCGTCGTCTTGATGCTCACCAGCGAATTCACCAACACGGGGAACCCCATAGTTCTCTAGTCTTCGGATCTCCTCAAGGCGGCGCAGTTTTTCTGGTTTTTTGTCCGCAAGTTTTTGTTTTGCGTCTTCAACCGCCTTCTGCGCTTTTTGTATTTCAGAGATTGCCTTTTCGTCGGAAGTAGCCTCGAAGGACAAAGTAAGAGAGCCCAGTTCTTTTCTCTTAGTGTCCCTACTTTGGGTTTGCTCTAGCTCTTTCGCCACAATCTTTGCCTCTTTTGTTTGATTTTCTTGCAGCTTGCTAACGGCTTTGGCTAATTTTCCCTCATCATCCCTTAGGACATCAGTAGAAAGCCTATTCTGCTGATCGATATAACTGGGTCCTTCCGTGGCGCTTAATTGCTCGCGTGTTTCGCTAAAAATTGTGTTAAGACGCTCGCAGAACTGGGTAAGGTCAATGTTAAGGATTTTTACCGCATCCTTAAGCGCTTGAGGAGAATCCTTATCTTCAGTTTCCGCTGGGAGGGCTCTTTGGATTTCTTGGATGTCTAAAGCATAGGGCTCAAGTACTCTTTGATGTTGGATCAACTCCTCGATAAATACCCTTATTTTACCCGCGTAGTCGATTAACGCCGCCTTTTTTTCGTATACGGCAAGGCGCAGGCGAAGAATATACGTTTCTTGTCCTTGATCGACCGACTCCAACTCGATGTGAGCCCGTTTGACTCTGAGGATCGCGATGTCAAGCGCCGCAAGGGAGGCTTTGTAGGCGGCTTTAGCTGCAGCAAGGGGCGTTTCGATAGCTGGGGGCAAGGGAGTCGCCCGCGTTGCTGCGCTTGGCACTTGTACCGGGTTGTCTGAAGGGATAACATAATTCGTGGCCCAATAATTAACCCAATAATCTTGGATGAAGGAGTGGAGGTATTTCAAGAACACGGTATTGACTAGAATCGCGCAGCCGATCCCGATTAAAGTGGTAGAGGGATCTAAAATAAGATAGGGTTGCAGTCCAAAGGTCGCCAAGATGCTGAAGGGGATGGCCACGGCGTTAACAACCCGTGGAACAAGGGGATTAGCGAGGAAGTCTTGGGCGTATTGAATGATCTGACCCGTGTAGGTAGAGGGAACCGCGGATATTGCTTGGCTCATAGTCACTCCTCATTTTTGCTGGTGTCACCAGCTTAGCTCAAATCTTAAACTGCCGGCCTGTACCGGAGAGTCGGCTCCCGCCGTCAATTCATAATCTAAGGCAAAGAGCATCCCTTTTTTCAGAATTACAGAAAGGCCGGCCCCGAAATAGTATTGGTTCCAGGAGTTGGGCTCTACTTTTCCCTTTAATTCCGTACATTCTCCTAAGTGGAAGCGGTAGTCTTCTGTGGAGATGGGAGAGAAGTTGAGCCAGCCAAACGAGAGGCTGGGAACGACGAAGCCTAAAGAATCTGTGTAAAACTCGCGTGTCATTTCCACACCCACCTTAGCGCAGAGGAAGGACTCGATGAACCCTTCGACGGCAATCTCAGAATCATCTTCTAAATATTCCGTAGCGCCATTTTCGAAGACAGTAAGATAGTCCAATCTAAACATTGGGTAAAGAAAAAATTGGTATCCAGGCTCAAAAGCCAGCCCTCCTTCAATGCGAAAATCGAGGTCCCAGCTCAGCGAGTCCACTAGGCTGTCTTGGGGAACGGCCACCCCAGGAAACAGATCTGTTTTTCGCACGGTGTGATAAAAGTTAGCGACGCCGAAAAGTGTGCATCCAAGATAGCCATGGCTAAAGACGTAGTGGAGCGCCGGCCCAAAGTAGAGCGAGTTTAGGCTTGCATTAACATCTACCTCCTTCCAATCGATTCCGGAATGGGAGTAGGCGAGCCCAAGGCCAAGGACGAGGCGGTCAAAGAAGGTGTACTCTCCTACGGCAGAGACTCCGATGGTATATTGGTCGAACTTCAGCGGATCGGGTTCATTTCGAAATTGTGTATAAAATCCATACGGCTCGATCGAAAGGTTCCACTGATTGAATGTATCAAAATCATTATGGCATGGCCTGTTGGCGAGGGTGTAGGTCATTCCAGGGTTGAAAAAGCCTTTAAAATGGGCCGTGTTGAGCCAGTCGATGACGGGGATAGCCCCGAAATAGACAGGGTTTGCGGTTTTTTCAACTTGGGAGCACAAATTCTGAGAAGGGTTTTGCAGAAAGTCGCCGTAAGTAGGCGCCTTTTGTAAGCCGTTAATCAGCTTTTGCTGCTCTTCTTTGCTGGGGTATTTGGCTAAAAGAAGCTCTTTTAAAAAAACAGGTCCATCTTCCTTAGCTTGATCATACAAAGCGCGAAGGGCATCAGGCTTAAGTTGAGGCTTTGCTTCATTGATCAGACGGACTTGGTCTTCAGGGCCAAGGAGCGCTAGATGGGAGAGGCCTTCCTTCACTGCCTCTCCATTAACGTTGTTTTCTTCGAGCCTCGCCCAGGGCCAATCGACGGCTAAGAGTGTAATAGGGGATAATGTCAAAGTGAGGAAGAGCAGAGGGCGGAGCCGGAGGCGCTCAAGGTGGGTTACCATTCGATAAACTCTTGTAAATCGGTTTGGTACAATCGTTGGAGCGCTTCCCATTTAAGGGAGTTTTTATTTTCCCATTCCTGGGCCAAGGTGTCAATATGGACGGCGGATAGGGCGAAATATTTAGAGAAGAGCTTGGGGAAATAAACAGAGGGGTCGAAGTTCTTAAGAATGAGACAGAGGTCTTCGGAGACGAGGGCCGCTTTTTCGAATTGCTGTTTTGCGATTAGCGCTTCAAAGGCCTGAATTTTCTTGAACAGCAGCATGAAGGGCTCCGAAGCGTCTACGACCTCTTTAAGCGGCGTTTTCGAGCTTGCAGAGGGTTTTACGGGTGTCTGAGTAGCGGGCTCATGACTCTTTGGTTCTTCCGACTCATCTGCGGTTTCAGTTTCTGCGACGCTTTTGAGGTTGTCCATCCACTTGGAAATAAACATAAGATATTGATTGAGATCCGACTCGTCGGTTTTTTTGTGAAGATACGTTGAAAACTCTTTTGTAGCGGCGAGGAGCTGCTCGACTTTTTGTGCGGTGAGGGCATGGATTGACTTAGTCCAAAACTCATCGGTTTTTTTGCTTTTATAGAGCTTCTCGCTTCGTTTGAGCTTTTTTCCAATGGTGGACAAAAACCAAGTCAAGCTGCTGAGTAGGTATTTGTCCCGCATGTTCACTGGGGAGATTTTTTCCCAATGGTCGTCGAGGATGGTCTGGATCGCCGGGAAAATGGTGGTTAAGGAACCAATTCCTTGGTTGATGAATTGCGCATAAAAGAGGTACATCACCAGGCGCAGATCCACTCGGCCTTCGTTGAGGATTGCGGTGATGAGCTTGGTCGCCTCGTGGAGCCTTTCTTCATCGACGAGGGAGATCACCTCTTCAAAGCGGAGATCAAAGACCTCTTCGTCGATCGTGGTCGCATTTTCTAGGAGTGAGTATAACTTTGCTGTATCGATCATAGAATTCTACCTCACTGATTTGTAAGAAATGTTTTCATAAATCGTGTGTTTCAAAAGATTTAAGAGGCGGTAAATCGGGTGGTTCTGCTTATAAAACAAGGTCCCGCTCCGGTACTGAGTCTCAACGGCGATTCGATCGATCTTTCCCTTCTGTAGTTTCGGGTACATCGTGTAGAACAGCAGCTGATCGAGAATAAAGGCTTCTCCCACTTCAGATTTGATAAGGGCGTTGATCCGGTCTTTCCACTCCTCCGTTTTTTGTTGTAGGAAAGGATGCTCTTTTGGAGAAATGAAAACCAGCAGCATCAATTGCCGTGTGAGGTAATGTTGTGGATGGCGCTCGGGCACAATCATGCAGGTCTGCACAAAGTCCAACGTTTTCACTTTTTTTTCGATGAGCGCGATAGGATAGCGATATCCTTCTCTAAGGGTCAATAGCGTGGCGCTGACGCTCCACTCATCGCCGACTTGGGAAATGATCAAAGGAAGTTCCGCCTCGCTTGCGGGCTCGACGCTAAAGAGGCCAAAGCCTTCCGTAGCCGGGGCCTTTTTGTCGCCGATCTTCAAAAGTTTCCACGGCGTGCCCAGGCTCGGATGCATGAAGGTCTGGGTGTCGATTGGCTTAGGCTGAGAGAAGAGGGTCATGCCGCCCTTTTCTTTTTCGATCAAGATCTGGCACATGGGCAGTTTGTTTAGGTGATTGAGCTCCGCAAATGCCCTCCAGTTCCGGTCATTGCCGAACAGCGGGCTGCGGTGCCACAGTTTGATCTTGGATGAAGGAGCGCCGGGTTTTTTAAGCCACAGTTGCATCAAGGGCAGGGAAATCCCCAGGACGTGGACCGTTTCATTCTCGAGAGCTTTGGGATTAGTGAGGAGGTCTTCATCTGAGATGTGGACTAGAGTAGCTCCTGCGAGGAGGGCCATCAGAGTGCCGCAGGGCTCTTCGCGGTAGATGGACAGAAAAGGGCGCGCCCAATACGAGGACTGTTTTAGATTGAGGGCGATGAGTGCGTCCCGCATAGGAATGAGATAACTCCTCGAAGCCTCAATCGTGGTGAGACTTTCTTCGGGTCCGCCGTGCGGGTTGCAGTGCTGGAGGACGATATCTGCCGCGGGATAGGCGTAGGACTCGAACGAGGCCGTTCTCGAGTTTTCGAGCTTCAAATTTAATTCGAGCACATTTTTACGCGGGGTTGCTCCCTCCGCGCGCTCGGTGACGATCACATCGGGCTTAAGGGTGTCCGCAATCAAAGGGAGCATCCCCGTTCCGATGTAGCGGTCTTTAAGTGGCATCAGAGAAACGATTAGCCCCAAGCGGAGAGCAGTCATCAGCGCGACAATAAAGTGGATCCCGTAGGGAAGCATGAGCGCGGCGGCTTTTCCGGGCTGGAGGCCATAGTTGTTGGTCCAATAGGGGAATTGAGCCTCGACGTATTCATGGATCTCGTCGTAGGTCCAGGCTTGTGCGGCGCCAGTGGCATCGATCACCTTTAACGCCGTCAGCCCGTGGCCCAAATGGCGCAGGATGCAATCGGCATAAAAATCATATTTTTCGAATACGGTTGTATTGGAGGCGGGGTGGACATCGAAGCTGTAGGAAAAAAGATCGCTCCAAAAGACTTGGGGATCGCTGTAGCTGCGCTGCATCCACTCTCGCAGTTCGCAGCGGTAATCTAAATTAGCTCCCGATCCCCATTTTTTAAGGAACGTCACTATATCAATTTCGGTCATGGAGTGAACCTATTCGAAGACGTTGACCGACTTGTACTCCCGCTCTCCTAGGAGGATTTTGACCTTTTCGGCCTTGGGCTTGTCGAGAATGTATTTCCAGCTCTCACCGGGATTGGTGAATAGAAAATAGACGCCGACAGATTTATCTTTTCCAGGGGCCGGAAGGGTCACTTTGTTGGTCGACCCGGGGATTAGCACCATTTTGACAGCTCCAGCGCCATCCTCCTCTTTCCAGAAAGATTGGGCGGCGATCTCATGGTAATCTTGAGTGAGGAACTGCGCCATGTTCGTCTCTTTTAGAACGACGTAAAGGGGAGTTCCTTGATTGGTCTCCTTCGTTGTTTTAATGAGAAAAGTGACCTCGTCTCCTTTTTTTTCTTGAAGGCAGCCGAAAAGACACACGAAAGTACAGACAAGAGCGAGAGATTTCAGTTGTTTCCATTTCATAAATACCCCTACCGGCAGTTATACAGCGTTCGTTAATTTATGGGTTGAGCCTGAAATAATCCCCAAGGATTATGTTCAAACTTTAGGGCGACATGGCTCGTCTTTTCCCCCAATTGGTTCCCAAGATCCCATTGCCATGTGTTTTCTCCCTTTTCCTGCGCCTTTTTGAGCAGCTCGAAGAAACTCCATGGGGTGTTGAGCACCTTTTCGTCACGATACGATCTGCTGTCGTTTTTATTGGTCAGCTCAAGAACAACTGTGGAGCTGTTCTCCTTCCACCACTCGATACTGATCATATGCCAAGAGGGGCTCTGATTAAAGTTGTGGAAGGTCTCATTTCCTGTGACTAAGTAGGATAAGATAGGGACGGGATAAGAGCTGTCTTCCGCTTCGAAGGGGAGGGACTGAACGTTGAGTTTAATCGCTTGCGGATTGCCCTCATTATCCCATAAGGTATTGGAAATATTGGCAAGCCGGTTGACGGCTAAGTAAAACGAATCATCCAACTGCAGGTCGCACCCATTTTTTGGCACCCACTGCCCATCGGACGAGTTGCTGACAGGAGAGACGATCTGCTTGATCAAGCCCCAAACCTCGCTGGTTGGGTTGGTCACTTTTTTCACTTCTTCAAATGTTGACACCAAACTGCTCTCATTGCTGAAAGGCCGTTTAGCAAACAGGTGATCAATTTGCGGCTCTAAAGACTCGGTCCAGACTCGGGCGATTCCCCGTTTCAGATCCTTAACACCCAGGTGATAGACCTGCATGATTGGAGCTGTGAAGAGGTGATGGTAGCCGGGCGGTACGCCGATCGCTGTTAAATCTTCGGTGATCTGGTTCAAGAAAGAATCGTTGTCCTTTCTTAAGATGGATAGCGTCACGCGGGCTGCGGGAGTTAGAGCATCTTCCAAGTTGGTTACGTTCGCATAGGTCTTCATGTCAGCGTGCTCAGAGAGCTGGTAGAGGACTTTTTTGATCAGCCCTTGATAGTTTTCAAAGGGTGACTTTTTGTTCTTTACCTGGCTCATTAAACTTCTTAAAAACCCGAAATGGTTCATCTCTTCCAAGGCAGCCAAACACTCTGGAGGGTTGGAAAAGACTTCCGTGTGGTAATTGACCGTATTAAGGAAGTGGTGGAATGAAGAGGAGGCGTCGGCGATCTTTTCCAAAATCTCCTTCACGTCTTCGAGGCTAGCAGACTTGATGTCGCAGGCGGCATAGAGTTTTTCATACTCCAACTGGTACTGCTTGGCGTAGCTCACGACCTCTTGCTGCACAAAGCGGGTAAATCGCTCTTTATCTTCCTCATTCAGTGGAAGCGATTTCAACAATGTTAGCAGAGACTCGGTCGTATGCCGCACGTTCTTTTCAAAGGCAAGACGGGTATACCGACCGTCGATCACGATCGTTTTTTCGAAATGAGGAAACTCATTGCGGTAGGATTGGACCACAAGGTCAGGGATCTCTGCAGTGTTGTTGAAGAAGATGTCCCCTTGAGTGTCATTATTGGCGACGATGTAGTTCTGGATCAGCCGTTCGATGACGTGGGCTACCGAGAGATCAACCCATCGTGCGGTCTGGAACGAGAACTTCTCCCCGCACAGCATAAAGTCATAGGCGCGATTTTCCTGCTCTTTCAATGCGGCGACATCTTTGATCTTGGCGAAAAATTGGGAGATATTGTGGTCGCTAATATCGGGGATCGCAGGGCAGGTGTGGCAAATGAATGCGAGGAACGCCTCGATCTTTTCGCTGTTTTCATTCAGCCAGCCCAATACCTGGATATTTCTTGCGAAATCGTTCAACATCTTCTCATGGATTTCATTGAGTATGTTGCAGATCATGAACCCGTGCGGATCATTTTTAATCCTCCGATATTCTGTTAATAAGAGCATCGCCTCGTTGCGCAGGGCTTCGAAGTTGTGCCCGGTGAACACTGGCTGGTTGACGATGTCTTGAAAACGGGCTAAAAAGTCTAACCACGGGCCAGGGCTTGTAAGGGGAACAACGGCGTTGATCTTATCTAAGTGTTCAATCTCGATGCGGTTATTGGTATTGTCTACATTGGCGCGGATGTAGCTGCGGATGAGTTTTTCATCTAAGCCAAGCGCTGACGACCAATCTTGAATGTCTTTGATGATCTTTAGCCCTAACCGATTTTCTTTTGTGGCGTAGAGCAGGCCTAGCATGTAAAGAGTGGGGATTTCTTGCTTGTCCTGTAAGAGGAGTTTGCGCAGGTTGGGCTCTAATATATGCTTTCTTATTCTCATTGCGAGAGTGTTATTGGTCTCGCGCAGCTGCCGCTTGTAAAATTGCGGCAGGATGGGCAGATAGGCATCTGTAGGCCGGTTCATGCTTAAGTGCTCGATGCGCGGGATCACTTCATCGATGAACACTTTGGGCTGTAAGTAAACGAGCGAATCGATCCCTTCTTCAGCGAGTTTGACATTGAGGCGGTCTTTGTAAAAGTTATTCAAAACTAAGCCCGTGCATAGGAGAAAGACGGCTGCGCCAGCCAACTGGTGCTTGAGCATCGGGTGCTTAAAGAAGATCGAGTTGGAAGGGGGGGCGACCCATCCAAAGGAGGGGAATGAAGTATAAGGCTCCATTTTGGTCGTAAACGTCAGTTTTTCTAAGATGAGCTGGCCCGAGATGTTGCCTGTTGTCAGAGCTCTTAAATACTCTTCCAAACCTGTAAAATAGGTGGGCAGTTCGTCAAAAAACTTGAGGATTTTAAGAAATTCTTCTCCGGAAACGGAGGTCAAAATCAGCGATGTATGTTTTTTCTTAAAGGCGGTCGCAGCAGTCTCTAATGCGTGACTCTCAAAATTGGTGATGAGAGGAATTTCGAAAGAGATGTTGTGCTGTTTGAGGAAACCCGCAAATTCTACATAGCCATCGATTTTATCGAGATTAGTCAGCGCGATGCGAATGTTTAGAGGTTCTTTTGCGATCTCGGAAAGCAAGGAGAGCTTGCCCGCGATCACTCGCGCGGCTTTTGCTGTTTCGCGCGCATCTTCCGAGGTGGCGGACCAACAATTGTAGGCGATCACGATTAAAGGGGGGTGTTTTGAGTAGAGCTTTTTCCATAGATTGATCAGCCCTTTTCTCACGACGATGGTGCGATCTTTTACCGTTGCAATAGAGAGCTCTTGGATCAAATGCTTAGGGCCGAGGTAAAATTGGATGTTGGGGTCTCGGATGTACTCGACCTCAAAAGGATAGATATTCTGGCTCTGCTCTACAATTCCATGGATCAGCTCAGTTTTACCCGACTTTTCGTCTCCAAGCACGAGGAAGTGTTGGTGCTGCTTGGTCATTGAGCGGAATTCTCGCGGGATTTGGGAGATGAATTTTTTCCAGATTCGGTTGAAACTGGTCTGCTTAATTTCACCGGTTTTTGCTTTGAAGATCTTCGGTAAACTGAAGTTTAACTTAGGCCATTTCATAAGTTCCCCTTGGAATGTTTCTTTAAAAATAAGAAGTTAAAGCTTAGCAGCAACTGCATATTTATAACGAATAAAATTTACAGTATAGTGCGTCCTTTGCGCACAGCGATCAATGATGCTGTCCGTAAAAGTCTAATAGCCACTGCGATCCCGAATTCCATGCAGAGGAAAGTTCTTGGTGGGCAGCGCCTGCGGCTTGCACAGCTTTGTCATAGGCCTCGCGGCTCATCTCTTCGCCGACATCCCAGGTGCTCTCAAGCCATCCTTTAGCCTTGTATCCTATCACAGCGGTCACTGTAATCCCTGCGCCGATGACAATCACCCATCCAAGAACTGGGCTGCTGATGAGGAGCGCGCCTCCTAAGGCTGCGTCCCCCATAAGAGACCCTACGAACAAACTGCCGACCGCAGAGGTTCCGCCCATCGCTGTAACGGCTTGAGTGGTGAGATAGATGGCGGACGCGCCTGTAACAAAGGTGCGGGCGGCAGATTTTGCCCCTCCGGTTTTATAGGCTTCTTTGGCGTCGTAGGCCACGACTCCATAATTGAGAATGGTAGTGGCTTTACCGACCTTTTGGCCTAAGTTTTTCATCCCTTTATGGAGGGTTTTTAATCGGGCCAATCCTGTTCTGTTCAAAATGTCCAAATCAGACGTCAAAATCTTTCCCTTTCTAGCTCCTTTTGCGCTATAAGCGTTCGCTCGCATTTTTCTTATTTCATCAATCGTGAAGCCGCTCTTAACATATTTGCCTGCGGATTTTGAGAGCTTTAAGGGGAGGTCTACTTTAATTTTCGCTGTAAGCTCTTTGATCTGTTTTTCCAACTCTCTTCTAACTGCTTGGATTTCTTTGCCGGTCTGACCTCGGAGCATATGCAGCTGCCTATTTAATAGGTCTCTCTTCATCATATTGTCGTAGAGTTTGTCCAATTTATAGTATTGCGTGGAACTCGAGATGCGCTCTGCCCCAAATTTTAAGGTTTCTCCAGAGAGCTTGAATAGGGTCTTATCGTTCAGGGAGCTGTTGATCGTTGTCCACGGTGTCATGACAAGGGGCGTCTTAAGCCATTTTCTAAAGCCGTCCGCGTACGCTTGCGCTTCTTCCATCATGTCGGACAGGGCGATCTCCGTGGGAATGTCTCTCTGGGCCTCTTGCATTTGCCGCAAAGCTTGCCTCTCCTCGGGGGAGAAACGGAGGAGCTCAGCGATCGTTTCCGAGCGCGTCTCTGTATGGAAGGTCGGCGCGGTGACCAAGGTGATCGGCATGTGGGCCGGAAGCTTTTCTTTATATTTGGGATGTTGTGCGCATAATTCGGGATTCGCCTCGGCAAACTTTTTTTGGTACTCTGTCAAAGTGCCGGTGAAGCCTTCTTTTTCCATCAATACTTTCAGTGTTTCAGCTGAGTCGCAAATGTAGAGCATGGTGCCTCCCTGGGTTATACCGCGTGTGATTCAAAAATCGGTTCTGCCTGCATCGCCCAACCCAAAATCAAGGCGTCTCTTTGGCAATTCCCGATTTTTGAATCACTCTCGGTGTTAAAACAGGAACAATGCTATTTCAAATAAAACTTTTGCGCCAGAGCAGATTTGAAAGAACTTGTCCCGCTGCGGAGGGTATCAACGCAAAGTCGCAATGGCGCGAAGAAAAGGAATAATTTATAAAATCTTAGCGTCTTAGCGTTAATATTATTCTGTTGGCGGCGCAATTTTGTTAGTGATGAGCTTCGCTCCAAATTTTTCAGAAAATTGTAGATTAAAAAAATCACTCGTTATAGTCTTGAAAGGACTTTTTTAACGGATCGACAATAAACAGAACCTTTCTAGGAGTGTAGCGATGGCAGTACAAGATGAAGTTCCAAAGTCGAGAATCACTTTAATTTACAAAACAGAAGTCAACGGAGAGCCTGCTGCGGTAGATCTTCCATTCCGTTTGATGATTCCCGCAGACCTTTCTATGGGGACATCGAAAGATCGAAAAGTAGATCTAGACCAAAGGGCCCCAAGGAATATTGACGGATCTAACGCGAACGATCTGATGCGGGATATGGGGATCACTCTGGGGCTGACAGTGCCAAATCGGATCAATCCGGATGTCGCCGAAACTCTGGACGTCAATTTGTCCATTTCTAGTATGGACTCATTTTCGCCGCAAGAGATTGCGAAGCAGGTCCCGCAAATTCGATCCCTGCTCTTATTTAAAAAATTGCTGGAAGAGATCCAGTCAAACATTGCGAATAAAAAAGAGTTCTCGCAACTGCTCAATAAACTCTATTCCGATCCCGATGCTTTGGCCAAGCTCAGGGGAGAGCTAGAAGCCTATGCTCCTATCTTGCCAAAAGCTCAAATAGCCCATTCTGAAAAGGAGGATAAATAATGGCAAAGCAAGCACAGACCGTAGTCCTCGATAATCCCGGGACAACTATCACTGTCGAACGCCTACTAGAGAGCGTGAAATTAGGTCCTTTTGATGGAGCGGCAGCGAAGCCGATCATCAAGGGTAACTTTGAAGATGGGAATGAGAATGTTTCCACAGAGATGCGCTTTATTTCCTCTTTGGCAGCCGTCTTAAAGAATATTGAACAGGGCGAAGGGTTTCTCGATCGAGGAAAGCTCCAAGAACTGATCGGAAGAACGAATAAAGTGATCAACGATCAGATCAACGAGATCATCCACCAGCCTAAGTTCCAACAGTTGGAAGCGACCTGGAGAGGTTTGTTCGATCTTCTGCAGAATACCAATTTCCGCGCCAACATCATGATTGATGTCCTCGATGTTTCTAAAGCCGAGCTTTCTGAGGATTTCCAAAACAACGCGATCGACTTCACCGGATCGGCGTTTTTCCAAAAGGTCTACTTTAAAGAGTACGATCAGTATGGAGGAAAGCCGTATGGAGCGATCGTAGGGATGTATGAGTTTGAACACACTCCTGAGGATCTCCGATGGCTCAAGATCATGGGTAAGGTGGCCAATGCCAGCCATGCTCCCTTCATCGGCACCGTATCCCCTAAATTCTTTGGGTGCGATACGATCGAGGAGCTCGCTGAGATTAAAGACTTGGAAGGACTCATGAATCACCCTAAATATGGTGCGTTTAATGCGCTGAGGGATTCTGAGGAAGCTGCCTATCTAGGGCTTTGCCTTCCTTCGTATGTTCTTCGCTTGCCATGGCATCCGGTGAAAAACCCTTGCGGCGAGTTCAATTTCCTCGAATACACATGGGGCGATGAGAACAATAAGTACCTATGGGGTCAGGCTTCGGTCCTCTTTGCAAGAAATCTTGTGAAGTCGTTTGCTACCTCCGGCTGGTGCCAATATTTGAGAGGCCCTAAAGGCGGAGGACTGATCTCAGGTCTTCCCGTCCACACGTTTAATATCCGCGGAGAAGAGGAGATCAAGGTTCCCGTCGAAATGACAATCCCCGATTTTAGAGAATTGGAGTTTGCCAATTGCGGGTTCATCCCACTCATTTACCGCAAAGGGACAGGGGATGCCTGCTTCTTCAGCGCGCAGTCCTTGAAACGTCCTAAGAAGTTTAAAGATCCTAAAGATTCAGAGAATGCACAACTTGTCTGTAACTTGCCCTACACGTTTTCGATTACAAGGATCGCTCACTACGTCAAGAGTATTGCTCGGGATAACATTGGATCGGCAGCGGATGCCGGATACATCCAAAAGGTATTGACCGGTTGGATCAATGACTATGTGACCAAGACCACCAATCCCGATGATACAACGTTGCGCAGATACCCGTTCAAAGCGGCGAGTATCTCCGTTCAGGAGAAAGAGGGAAGAATCGGATGGTACAATTGTTCGATTAGCGTTCTACCCCACCTTCAAATGGAAGGAATGGATGTTGAGCTAAGGCTAGATGCAAGACTAGGTTAGGTATGTATTCCCCTTACATCTGAAGTGTAGGGGGAAGAGAATTTTTAAGAAAAAACCATTAAGGGAGTTCTTATGGTAGAAACAATGCATATTGATTACGAAGCAGACATAACGGAAATCGCAGATTTTCGCGCTAACGAAGTAAAAGGGTATATTGGCCACTTAATTTCGTTAAAAATTGGCGGTAAAGACTTAAAAGCCGATTTTGATTTTAGAGATCCTACAAGTCCCGCAACACAGAAACCCTTTGCTGGAGCCGTTACGTTAGTGCGTTGGGCAACAGGAGAAGGAAAGTCTCTCACTATCGTAGGACGCGTGACAGGGAATAATGCAGCCATTATCAAGGCGACTCTCATGGGTGCAAACACAACTCGTGAGTGCGAAGTTAAATTTGATATGTACAAGCACAAAGAGGGAACAGAATTCTTTAAGACTTTTCATACCGATGGCAAGGCGATCAAAGGGACCATCGTGAAGGAAAAGTGTGATGTTAGTGTTAGAGATATGCGGGACTACACCCAAATCACCAACTATGAGTTTACGTTGGTAATTGAAGGTACAAGAGGTGTAAAGCAAAACTTAGAGAGCGATTTGGGCGGCGGTGAGAAGAGTTCGCTGCAGTTCGGTAACTTGGCTCCTAACTGATAGGTGTCTATGCAGCAGTTAAAAAGAGTTTTTTGGCAAGTTGGGCAACCACTGCTCCCGAGGCACTTAGTGTCTCAGGAAGACTCTTTACTTGCGCATAGCAGCCTATCTTTTAAGTACATAGGCATTCCATTCTACGGAGTGGGATGCCTGCGGTGGGATGATACCTTGCTTACGCAGGGGATCATCTCCATTAGTAAACTCACAATGATCTTCCCCACCGGGCATGTCGTCGATATTCCCGGCAATGCGACGATCAATTCGTTAGACATCAATAAGATCGGCAAGACGCGGATCACAGTATTTCTCCACTTGATGTCTGCCGTTGGCGAGCAAGAGGAGTATCTCGGCTCCGGCAGCGAATATGACAAGATCGTTTTTTCAGTCAACCACCTCGAACTTTCCATAGAGAGCAATTCGCACAATGTGACCTCGGTGATGAAGCTCGCGGAATTCGAGAAGGATTTAGAGAACCGTTGGAGCCTTTGCGAAGAATACATCCCTCCGCTCCTGACTACGGACGACCACCCATTTCTCTCACGGGTCATCATGGAACTTAAGACGCGGCTCGACCAGTTTCACGGCGTTTTAGAACTTGAGTCGACGACAGGACAGAGTTTTGAAGGGCATACGCTGGAAACCAAAATGTGCCTACTAGAGATCGGTAAAATGCGCCGTTTGTTAGCGAACATGGGCCAGCAGGTCTCTT
Source organism: Parachlamydiales bacterium (assembly GCA_009885755.1). Classification (GTDB taxonomy): domain Bacteria; phylum Chlamydiota; class Chlamydiia; order Chlamydiales; family Rhabdochlamydiaceae; genus VFKB01. The sequence goes on from VFKB01000008.1 coordinate 25,199, forward strand.
CGCATCCCTACTTCCTTTACAACGCCTTCAGCGAGTATTTAGACACGATCTCGATCATGTACAACGATAAGACCAACTTCAAAATTCTTCCCTATCAACATGATAAACTGGGAACCCTCTTCGGCAAATTGATCGAAGCCCTCAAAGTCGATGAGATCGGCGACCAGAATATTTCACGGATCCAATTCGAGAAGCGGGACCACTGTTATGTTTCCGAGAAGATCCCTCACGAGCTTCAAGATGCGAAAGAGGTCTACCTCATTCTGCAAAAGGTCGAAATGCTCGGCAACCCGAATGTGGAAGGGGTAAAACTCGCCGCCTATTCCCGTTTGATGAACACCATCATTTTTGGCGTTCAGGGAATAGGCCTCATCCGTCTTGAGCGGGCCCCGTTTAACCACAGCTTTTCAAAACGGGCCAATATTTATAGTGTCGAGCGCGACATCGAATGGGGCCATGCCCTCAAAGAAGGACGGCTCGCATTCAACTACAAGGATGAGATCAAGGACCTACAGGCCTTTCTTTACTGGAGGTAGTTGACAACGTGGGACTGCTAAACAAATTTCGTCACAGGGGGAAAATTTCCCTAGAAAATGAGGTCGCAGATCATCTGACCGTACTCTTTAACACCAAGCGGTCCTTCGGCGCTTGGCAAAGGGGGTATGGCATCGACAACTATGCCAACTACTATTCAAAAGACGAAGCCGTCGAAGCAATCATCGCAGATATTACCTTTAACATTGAAAATTTTGAGAAGAGGATCCAGCTTTTGGAAGTGGCCGAGAGTGAGGACAAGAGCTTGTTTTATTACCGTTTTGTAATCAAGTGCAAAATTGGATCTCGTTTTCATTCTTATTACATCGGGTTTAAGAGTGTCAAGGATCCTGTAGAAGTGGGGATCGAACAATGACCGAAATGCTTACGGAAGAATTAGAACTACCGCCGAATACCTTCGCAAGAGAGCTGCAAGGTGTTCTGGAAATTGACGTCGAAGGGACGAAGGCCAAGGCATTTTCTAACCACCTAAAAGATGTTCAGGTCGACTATCACTCTTACGGATTTGAAGCGCGCGTACAGTTTGTCACCTTTGATGATAAGGAGATGCATCCGCTCTTTGCGCAAGAGAAGGTGATGAAGGCGACGCTCACCCTGAAATCTACAGATCCCAAAACGAAGGATGCCCAGCTTTTAAAACTCCAAGGGATTGTCACGGAACGACACTACCAATCGATGGGCCAAGAATCGAAGAAGGGTGTGGAACGGATCTACACGGTGAGGATTAAAGATGCGGCCCAGGCGACCTGGGGCGATCATTTCCCGATTAAGATTTTTGTCGATAAGACGATGAAAGATGTGCTCGATGCGGAGAAAAACCCTTTAATTGCGATCACCTACGATTGGGAGGTCTTAACGCAAGTTAGCCCTATTTTGGCCTATTCGCTCGAGTTTAAGAGGGGGTTGCCTCCCGGCCAGCAGGTGAGCTTTTATGCCTTCTTGACCTGGTATCTCTACAAGTGCAATGGAATCCTCGAATATGACTTCGAAAAAAACACCTATAAGATTGTGGGAAAAAAAACCGATGGCGGAGCGCCCATCGCAATCCCCAAATGGATCACCTCGCCGCCGGAATGTCAACTTCCCCAACTGCTGCGAGCTAAAGAGCGGACGATCAAACACACCGCCGACAATCAGGACCCGACCGATGTGGAGAATCCGAACGGGTTTCAGGCGGTCAGGAAAGATGCGTTCGACGATTCGGGCCATAGCTATTTTCCCGACCAGCTCACCCAAAAAGTCCAATCGAAGCTTTTGCGTGAGAAGCCCTTCATTCGGTTCCACCTGCAAGAGCTCGCCGAATACTTAGAAATGGACAAACTGGTCCCGGGCAAATTTGTCGAGTTCAAGAAAAATGAAATCACAGGGGAAACGTGGACGGATGACGCCCTGTTTAAAGGCAAGCCTTACCGCATGGTAAACATTTCCTTTCATGCCGCCATCAATAGCGAGCTCATGGAAGTGGAGCGCCTAAAGCAATTCTATCACATCAACGTGAAGATCGAAGCGGAAGCGAAAGAGGAAACGTACGTGGAGCGCCCCTATTTTCAGCCTCCGCACTTCCCCTTTTTCATCCCGGGAATGATCTTCAGCGAGGCGGGGGATAAAGACCAAACGACCTTTAATGTTGTCAAACACGAAAAGGCTCCTTTAGGCCAATATCAAGTGAAGGTGCCTCTCGTTGAGGAAGAGAAGAAGGTCGTCGTTCCCTTCACGCCGCATCTTCTTTCGGGCCAGCACTATTTTCCGCTCTGCAAAGACCAGAAGGTGATGCTTGCGGTCTATTTCCAAGCCGCTTATATCGACAGGGCCCTCGATTGGCAGCCCCTAACGCGGCTCCCTCTGGACACCCAGGCAAACCAGGTCGTTTTTGGCTCTAATGGAATAGATAAATATGTGATCGAGCAGCATGAGTTTAAGGACGGAACAAACTCTGTGTTCACCATTAAGCAGTCCTCCTCGGCAGACCAAACACAAACAATCCAGATCCAAGAGAAGGAATTGACGATTACCGTCGCGGAGAAGGGGAAAAACACCGTATTGATCAAGTTTCACCGCGATACGGGCATTCTCGTCCAACTCAAAGATGATGCTGGCGGCATCACGCAGCAGTCCACTTATACCACCGAGTCGATCACCCATCTCTCTAAAGGAAAACCGGGACAGACCACCATTGTTCAGAAGCCCGACTCGATTTTGCTGGAGGGCAAAGAGATCAATATCAAATGCGAAGAGATGGCCGTGACGGCCGATAAAAAGGTCACGCTAAAGGCTGCCCAGAAAATCTTTTTGGACGCACCCGTGACGGAACACTCAGGTAAAACGAAAACGGGGTGATCTTTTGGCTATTTAACAGCGGCGAGATCGCGTTGCTCTAGCTGCTGCGCAATGCAGGGAGCTAGCACAATAACTTCATTCGCTAAACCGCTGCATCGGGCATCCTGTTCTTTAGCCTTCGCTTGGAGATCATTCAATTGGCTTTGGAAGGTGGAAAGCAGGGGGCCGCATGCTGCCAGAGTTTGCAGAGCGGTCAGATCGGTAATCGCTTTTTGATAAAGACTCACCGTGGCGTTGGCGATTGTTTGTCTATCGCTGAGAGCTAGCTGATAAATTTCCCAGACAACTTCGAGTTTATCTTGGGATAGGGGATCTTCTGCTTTAGGGCATTCCATTTTGAGTTGGGTATCAATTGCGGCCACGAAGTTCTCATAGGCGGGCACTTGAGCTTTTAGCTGCACGGCAAGTCCTGCGATGGCTTGCGCTGCTTGATCGGCTGGGCTGACTGCATTCATGGCGGCCTCGGGGGTTAGGTTATTAGAAAGAATAGGTGCTGTCGCGACGATCATGAGCAGGAAGGACTTGAATTTCATTAGGGGCTCCAGGTTTATAATTCTTGAATTAGACTAAAGTCGAGCAGCTCTTCAAAATAGGCAAAGACCTTTTGCAGGAGCGCGATTCGGTTGGCCCGCTGCTTCAAATCTTCGTCGAGAATTTTGACGCTGTCAAATAGGTGGGCGAGCGGCGGCTGCAGCTCGGCCATGAGGTGGAATGCCCGGGTGTAGTCGCGCGTGCTCAAGGTCTCTTTCCAGCGTTTTTGGAGCTGGTCGAGTTTGGCGACGAGAGCTTTTTCCGCAGGCTCTTTAGCAAGAGCGGGATCGAAAGGAACGGCGGAAGGTTTTCCCAGCTGTCCTTTGGCCCGTTTATAGACTTCATGGAGTTTTACAAAGTCGGTCGACTTCCGGAACGCGTGGAGCGCTTGCACTTTGCAGAATTGATCGTAGGGGTCGATGCAGAGTTTGAGGGAGGCTTCGACCTCGTCCTTCTTAAATCCCGCGTCTTCAAAGAGCATTTTCGCGCGTTGGGTGATGAAGTGGAGGATCTCATTGATCAGGGCGTGGCTCATCGTGGGCGCGCACTCTTGAAGGAGATTTTTTAAATTGAGGCTCATCTTACCCGCCAGGAGCATTTTGATGATGCCGATCGTTTGGCGGCGCAGCGAATAAGGGTCGGAAGAAGAGGTTGGTTTTAAGCCGACGCTGTAATAGCTAAGGAGGTTGTCAAATTTATCGGCGAGGCTCAAGACAATACCAGTTGGCGTTGTCGGAAGCGGCGCGCCTTCAAACTTGGGGAACCAATGCTCTTCGATGGCGAGGGCCACTTCGCGGTCTTCGCGCTGGGCTTCTGCATAGTATTTTCCGATGACGCCTTGCAGCTCGGGGAATTCTTTGACGAGCTCGGAGGCGAGGTCCGCTTTGCAAAGGAGGGCCGCGCGGGAGAGTTTTTTCTCATCGGCTAATTTTAAGTGGGCGTTGATGGTTTCTGCATTCTTTTTGATCCGCTCCACCTTATCCAGCATCGAGCCGAGTTCCTTTTGGAAGGTCATCACGGCGAGCTTTTTATTGAACTGCTCCAGAGGATGCTTCATATCTTGCGTGTAGAGGAATACGCCGTCGGAAAGGCGTGCGGAGAGGACCTTTTCATTGCCCTGAATGATCAGGGAATTGGGGGTGTTGTCCGCAGTGATGATAAATTTGTTCTGGAGAGCGCCCTTCGCACTCGCCACAGGGAAATATTTTTGGTGCTCCACCATCTCGGAGATGAGTACTTCCTGCGGAATGGTCAAAAATTTGGCGTCAAAGGTTCCGGCGGCAAGCTCAGGCCACTCGGTGAGATAAAGGACCTGGTTTAAGACTTTATCTTTTTCTAAAACATGGCCGAAGTGGGTCAGCTGTTTCAGAATTTTTTCTTTCCGCTCTTCGACATCCGCAAGGACGTAATGGCGACGAAGTGTCGTCAGATATTCCTTAGGACTTTTGAAGGTGATTTTTTTAGGGGCGCGCTGAGCATGGCCGCGCGAAGTGCGCGAAGAGACGATGTCGCCGACCACAAAGGGGATCACTTGAGAGCCGTAGAGTGCGGTGATCCAGTGGAGCGGGCGCGGATAGGTGATGTCGAGATTGCCCCAGCGCATTTTCTTGGGGAAATCGAGGTTGAGAATCAGGCCCGGCAAATGCTCCTGCAAAAGAGTGGCTGTGGAGACGCCTGGTGATTTTAGCGTGGCGTAGAGGTAGCTCTCTTTGATGGAGATCTCTTTAATTTTTTTAAGGCCATCGCGGGTCACTGCGGAAAGTCCCAACGATTTAAAAAATCCTTGGCCTTGCGGAGTCAGGTGGCCTTTGTCGTCGAAAGCGGATGCGAGGGCAGGGCCGCGCCGCTCGACCATCTTTGCAGCAGAGCCTTCTTTCAAACCGTTGATGAGGATCGCGAGCCGCTGCGGAGTTCCGTAGACGTGGATCGCTGTGTGGCCGAGGTTGTGCGCCGTGAGCAGTTGGCGGACGGCTTTTTCGAGATTTCTGCAGCCGATCGGGATGAAGGTCGCGGGAAGTTGTTCCGAGCCGATCTCCAAAAGAAAATCGCGCGCTTTATTGGCGCTGAACTTCGGAGAGACTTTGCGCACCGTGGGCAGCTTAGCTTCTTTTTGGTTCTTCAGCAGGGGGAATCCCATTTTTTCCCTGGAATCGAGATAGCTTTGTGCGATGAGCCGCGCCAGATCGCGGATGCGGGCGATGTAGCCGGTTCTCTCGGTGACCGAGATGACGCCGCGGCTGTCGAGGAGGTTGAAGGCGTGCGATGCCTTGATCACAAAATCAAACGCGGGAAGCGGAAGATGTTTGGCGACGAGCGTTTTGGCCTCTTTTTCAAAATCGTCGAAGTGGCGGGTCCACATCTCGGTAGAGGCATAGGTGAAGTTGTAGGCGCTCCACTCCACTTCCGTCTGCTTAGAAATATCGCCGAGGGTGAGCGACTCGTTCCAGTGGATGTCCATGATCCGGTCCACATTTTGGACGAACATCGCGACTCGCTCTAAGCCGAAGGTGATCTCTGCAGGGATCGGTTTAAGAGGGATGCTGCCGATAGCCTGAAAGTAGGTGAACTGACAGATTTCCATGCCGTCACACCACACTTCCCAGCCGAGTCCCCAGGCGCCCAGAGTAGGCGCTTCCCAGTCGTCGTAGACAAAGCGGATGTCGTGGTCTTGCAGCTTGAGGCCGATCGCCTCCAAACACTTGAGGCACAGCTCTTGGATATCTGCAGGGGAAGGCTTGATGATCACTTGGAATTGGTGGAACAGCTGCACGCGGTTGGGATTTTCTCCATAGCGGCCGTCGCCGGGTCGGCGGGAAGGCTCCACATAGGCGGTGCGGTAAGGTTCGGGGCCTAAGCTCCGGAGAAATGTCGCGGGATTGAATGTGCCGGCGCCAGTCTCTAGATCGTGGCCGACATGAATGATGCAATCTCTTTTTTCCCAAAACTGGGTGAGGCGGTGAATCAGCTGTTGAAAAGTAATCATGGGTGGAGTTTAACTAAGAATGTATGTTTTTTACAATAGCTCTCATCATCACCGACCAGACAGCCTACCTGCTTCCCTTCACGCTGGATGGGATTTCCAAGCAGGATTTTCACGATTTTGAGGTCTTGAAGATCGCCCATCAGGGAAATATTTCAGAGATGATGAACGAGGCGATCGCCCAAGCCAACGGGGAGTACATCCACTTTTTGACGCCCGGGGAGTTTTACACCTCGAGCCGGTCCCTAACCCTCATCGCCGAACAGATCCACAGCCACGCTAACCCTGACCTCCTATCGATGGGTTATATTGAGCGCCACAGCCTCGCCCTGCCGCAGACCTTCATCCAGCCGCTATCAATCAAAGATTTGAAACGGGGGCGCTTTGCGCATAGTTTGCAGTCCCATTTTTTTCGCACCGAGACCCTCCTCAATCTCGGCGGCTTCAACCCCGATTATGTCGCTCAAGGGGGATTCGACATGATCTGCCGATTTTATGAAGATTCCCACCTCCGCAAAACCTTCATCCGGAGGGTGCTCACCGACTATGAATACCGGCTTCTTCCCCCGAAGCGGGTCGTAGCGCAGTTTTTTGAAGTATTTCTTATTATCTGCCGCCACTTTGGCCTCAGCAAAGCCCTCATTTGGTGGACCGCTCAAAACAATCTGCGGCTCCTCCGCTGGTGGTTCAAAAGCGTCCAGAGGGCTTTCATCTCACAGCGCGCTTAAAATATTTTGTACTAATTGAGGAAATTGAACATTTCCTTTATAATGGGGGCATATGAAAATCACACCGAACAAGAAAATCAAAATTGAAGTTGCCGACCTACAGCTCTTAGCCAAGAGGGCGGAACATCATGTTTCTAAAACGGCGATTCAAGCTGTCCAACAGCTGAACAAAGACAACGAGTCGGAAGCGGCCCGTCTGGACTTAAGACGCAGACAGATCCAGCCCCACATCGCCAAGCTCCAAAGAATTTCTTAAAACAGAGCACTAGTTATTTAATGTGTTTTGAGTTAAAATTACTCAAAATATGAACTCATTTTTATTCAATCTTACCGAAGACGATCTCAAGGCCTGGATGCTCGAGCACCAGGAGAAGCCCTTTCGCGCCTCTCAGGTGTTCCAGTGGATCTATGCGCGCGGGATAACCGATTGGAATTTGATGACCAATTTGGGACAGCCGCTCCGCATAGCGCTCTCAGAGCAGTTCAAAATCTTTTCATTAAAGCTCGTGGAAACCATCGACTCCACAGACGGTGACACCACAAAATTTCTGTGGGAACTCGCAGATGGGAAGTATGTCGAATCGGTCCTGATCCGCGCTCCAGATCGCCGCACGGTGTGCGTCTCTTCTCAGGTGGGTTGTGCGGCCAAGTGCGCATTTTGCGCTTCGGGCAAGGGCGGCTTTGTGCGGCAGCTCGAATCTGCCGAGATTCTCGAGCAGGTAATCCAGATCGATCAGTGGCTCAAAAAAAATGAAGAGAGAGTTTCTCACGTCGTCTTCATGGGAATGGGCGAGCCGCTCGACAACTACGACAACGTTCTAAAAACCATCCATTTGCTTACAAATCCCGGCGGACTGAACATTTCGCAGCGACGGATCACCGTCTCCACCGTCGGCGTCGTCGAAGGGATCCAGCGTCTTGCGGATGAAGACTTGAAGGTCAATCTTGTCCTCTCGCTCCACGCTCCGAACCAGAACACGCGCAAAAAAATTATTCCCTACGCCCGTAAATATGCGCTGGAGGATGTCCTTGCCAGCATGCTCTGCTATGCGAGGAAGACGAAACGGGACATCACCTACGAATACACCCTGATGGCGGGAATCAACGACAGCTTAGAGCAAGCGAAAGAACTCTCACTCCTCGTTCGCGGCCACCCCTGCACCGTCAATTTAATTCCTTACAATCCGGTCCCTGGGTTAAAATTGCATCGACCTGAGAAAGAGCAGATCGAGGCCTTTAGAGATGTGCTAGTTGAAGCGGGAATCCCCACCACCTGGCGTTACACCAAAGGAAAAGATATTGCAGCTGCTTGTGGACAATTAGCCCTGAAACAAAGTAAGTTAGAGGTCATATGAGCCTAGCTTTAGCACTCACCTTAGTCCGCATCGCTCTCTCACCTCTGTTTCTGGTGCTCTATCTTTATTACCCATCTTTGCACATCAGCCTTGCGATGCTACCCATCTTGCTCCTTGGCATCATGGTGATCGCAGAGATCTCCGATCTTCTCGATGGACATTTGGCGCGCAAAAACAATCAGGTCACCGAACTCGGCAAATTGCTAGATCCGATGGCGGACAGCATTTTTCGTATCTCCGTGTTCCTCACATTTACTCAGGGACTCGTTCAGCTTCCTCTGCTCCTAGTTTTTGTCTTCTTCTATAGAGACTCGATCATCAGCACCCTAAGAACGTTGTGTGCGCTTAGAGGAGTGGCGTTGGCAGCGAGAACGAGCGGTAAGATCAAAGCCGTCATTCAAGCCGTAAGCGCTTTCTTTATTTTGATCGCCCTGACCTTCCACGCTCAAGGATTGATCTCCTTAGAGGAGCTCAAAAACATCAGTTTTTATAGCGCGCTCACCGCCGCGATCTACACCGTTTATTCCGGTGTGGAGTACATCACCGCCAATTACTTCTATATCAAAAAGGCTTTAGCTAAAAGCCAGGGGTAAATTCGATGAAAAAATCGATTTCCACAACGATCCTTTCTCTACTTATTGCCTCTGCCTATTCTTCTCAAAATCAGGGAGAAGCCCCTATGTTTGCTGTGATCTACCAAACCTATCTAAAACCGGGCAAAGAAGCGGAGTATCAGCAGCACTGGAGAAAAATTGCGACCTACTTTGTCGAAGAGCGAGGCGCGATCGGATCCTGCCTCCACCGCACCCCGGAAGGGATGTGGGTCGCTTATTCTCGCTGGCCAAGCAAGGCTTTGCGCGACGCTTCCTGGCCGGGAGATAATGTTCCATCCGTTGAGCTTGCTGAAGATATACGCGCGACCATTGCAGCGATCAAAGAATGCGGCGATCCCGAAAGAAGGATCCCCGAAATTTGTTTAGAAGTTGTCGATGATTTACTTCTCAAATGAAAATTGAATTGTTGTCCGATCATCCTCACCTCATCCCTGAAATCGTCGATCTGAAATTCCAAGAATTTTCCTATCTAGTGCTCTATTTCAAAAATCCTTGAGATAATTTCTAGCGTGAAAGCTCCGTAGAATCGACGACCGCAGGCTTCGTAAGTTGATCCGTATTAATGCAATACGAATCAA
>VFKB01000001.1 GCA_009885755.1 Parachlamydiales bacterium
GAAGGCCCGCAGGTAAAAGCGCCCGCAATTTATGTCTTTATTTTTTGCGAATGGTATAATAATTTTTTAAATATTCCTGTATATACTGCTAGCGGGTTGAAACTTTGATTTTGGCGATCAGATTTTGTATCCCAGTAGCATTGCGGAGATCGCCGCAAACTCAGAGAGTTTGCAAGATCGAGCAATGCGCTGGGGCGCAAAAGATATTGATCAAAAATCAAAGTTTCAACCCGCTAGCAGTATACACTCTTCTATAAGGCCTTTTCTAAAATCAACGATTCCCTCAATAAGTTTTTTCATATTCTCTAGTCCCGGAAAATCTTTTTTCGGGTCAGTTTTTCAAAAGCGATTATTGGAATAATCAAAAATGTAACCGAAGCTGAAATTAGCCATGCCTCTAAATTTAAGCTAGACGATCCAAAAAGTCGGTTCATAAATGGCAAATAGACAAAAGCAGCCTGAGCTAGGAGGACAATGCCTACGCCTATAAAAATAAAATGGTTTGAAAAGAAATTCATTTTCATGATTGAAGGTCTGAGGGATCGACAATTAAATAAGTAAAATACCTGAAAAAACATCATGGCAGTAACAGCGATCGTTTGTGCTTCTGATAGGGCGGTTTTTTCTAAAGTTCCTTTTCCGATCTCAGTACGATATTCCCAAAGAAATAGCCCTATAGTGCCAATTGCCATGATGGCTGAGACAGTCAAAGTTTTTACGATTAAAAATCTGCTCAAAACAGGAGCATTTTTTTTTCTAGGAGGGCGTCTCATGATATCAGATTCTGCGGATTCTAAAGCCAACGGTAAGGCTAGAGCTACGGCAACAATAAGATTAACCCATAGAATTTGCACAGGTGCTATGGGATGAAGTAGGATCCCTGCACGGATGGGGAAAAATAAAATAGAAAGCAAAATCACCAATGCTTGTCCCAAACTGGTGGGCAAGACAAATGCAAGAGATTTGATAAGATTATCATAAACTCGTCTGCCCTCTTCTACCGCAGCTTCGATACTTGCAAAGTTGTCGTCTGCCAGAATCATATCAGAGGCCTCCTTGGCAACAGCAGTGCCTTTGATACCCATGGCAATGCCAATATCTGCTCGCTTCAAAGCTGCAGCATCATTGACCCCATCGCCTGTCATGGCGACAACATGACCTGCTTCTTGGAGAATCTCGACTAATTTCAATTTATGGTTGGGGGATACGCGAGCGAATACATTATTATCGTTTGCTGCCTTTTTCCACATATCAGTATTAAAGAGATTCATCTCTGAGCCAGAAATGACTTTCCCTTTAGTTAATATGCCTAAATCTCGGCTAATTGCTTCAGCCGTTAAGGGATGATCGCCCGTGACCATTTTTACGGTGATTCCAGCTTCATAGCAGGATTTTAAGGCATGGTATACCTCTTTTCGTGGAGGATCGATCATTCCTACTAGGCCTAATAAGGTACATCCGCTTTTAATGTCTTTCTCATCAATTTGGGAAATAGATTTTTGAACTTCTTTGCTTGCTATTGCTAGCACACGCATGCCGTCTTTCGCCATGGCCTGGATATGTTGGTGGAATTGATCAACATCTACAGCATCTTTGCAGGCAGAAATGACTTCTTCAGGCGCTCCTTTAATGAATATGTATTGTTGGCGTGAGGGAGAGCAATTTAGCGTTGCCATTAGCCTCCGTTCCGATTCAAATGGGATCACATCGTTTCTTTTCCATTCCTCTCGCAGCTTATCTTCTATAAGCCCCATCTTCCTTCCAGCAACGACTAAAGCAATTTCTGTAGGATCTCCAACAGGCAGCCATCCTTTTGGATTTTCGTCCAAGGTTGCATCGCTGCATAAGATAGCTCCTTTTAAGAGTTCCGTGATTTCTTCTTGGTTGATGGGATTTTGAGGGGTAAATTGCCCTTCTAGAGAATACCCAGCTCCAGAGACAAAGCAAAACCCTGATTTTGTCCAGATCCTTTGTACCGTCATCTCGTTGTAAGTCAGGGTGCCAGTTTTGTCTGTGCAAATAACACTTGTGCTGCCAAGAGCCTCAACTGCCGGCAGGTGACGAATAATGGCCTGTTTACGAGCCATCCTTCGTACGCCTATAGAAGAAGCGATTGTGATAATTGCCGGCAACCCTTCAGGTATTGCAGCAACGGCGAGTGTAATCGCTGCAAGGCCGGCATCGAAAAGAGCACTTCCACGGATATAGCCGATTAAAAACAATCCAAAGCTGACAGCCAATACGCCTAAACCAATCCATTGAGCGATTCGTCTGATAGTGATAGACAAAGGTGTTTCAAGAACAGTCACTTGTTCAATCAATTCAGAGATTTTTCCAAACTCAGTTTTCAATCCAGTGGCTACTACGATCCCAAGCCCGGTTCCTGAAGTGACATAAGTTCCATTGAAAGCCATACTTTTCCTTTCATGAATGAGAGCGTCCGGCAAAGAGGTCTCTATTTTTTTATTCACTGAAAGAGATTCACCTGTCAGTGTCGATTCATCGCACTGGAGGTTCTTGATTGAGAAGAGTCGTAAATCAGCAGAAACACGATCACCTGCTTGTAAGACGACAACATCTCCTGGCACGATTTGTGATGAATGCACTATCTTTGTATCACCCTGACGAATCACAGTTGTCTTCTGAGGTGCCATCGACATTAAGGCTTTTATTGTTTTATGAGCTCTGTATTCTTGAACAAATCCAATCAGTGTGTTCAGGATAACAACACTAAAAATAACAAGACTATCAGCAAATTTACCGAGAAGGAGAGCCAGCAAGGCAGAGAAAATCAATATATACTCAATAGGATTATGCAGCTGTCGTAAAAGAATCCGAGGAATAGTTTCTGAAGTCTTCAGTTGTAACGTATTTGGCCCAAGTAGTTTTAAGCGTTTTCTCACCTCCCTTTCTTCTAAACCAGATTCTGAGGAGTTTAACTTTTGAAAGACTGTATCTTTTTCAACTGCGTGCCATAGTTCTTCTGAGTTTTTATTCATCTGAGTATTCCGATTTAAAGAATAAGTTTTACTGACAAAGCCATTGTAATAAAAAATGCAAATGTAAGCAGAGAAATCAAATAGCCAATAAGAATAAAAATACCATCGTCTTCCAATACCCCCAATCCGATAAAAAATATAGACCAGGCAGCCGTTAAGTTGGAAAGGGGGATGGGCAATGGTAGAGCCAGGAAAATACCTAGGGTAGCAATAAGTAAGCCATTGATGATGTTCAGCGCTGGATAATGACGCAACCAAGTAAGCCTAGGATGAGCCAAATGTTTTGCCTTTCTCACCAGCCAAAGGGTTTTCCCTATTATTTTTTGCAGAACGTGTGGAGTAATTGTTTTTGCTAACAGCCTCTTCGGCAGCCATACTCGCTTCCCAAATGCGATTCTCAAGCCGATAAAAGCAATCGCAAGCCCAAAGGGAGTTGATAATCCTGGAATTTGTAGGGGTTGGCAAAAAGGCAGGCTTAAAAAGAGAAGAATCAAAGATTGCCCTTTCCCTGATAGAACATGTAAGAGTTCTTCTATAGAAATGGATGCGTTTTCACCCTTTTTTTGTAAAATTAAAATTCCTTCCTCTAAAGTTAAATAATTTTTCAGTTTTTTCATGCTAAATCAAAAATAATAAGTACCTTCTTGTAAGATGTATCAAATAGAACAATCAAGGTCAAGTTGCACATCTTCCTTCTCTTGACTTTTGTGGAGCAATGGAAACCCGGCGTAAATGAATCTCCGTCACCAACTTGCTATCTTAGCCCCTGCTCTAGCTGTAGCCTCAGCTGCCGCTATGATGAATTATTTCTACTACAACTCGCAGGCCTTAGAAGAAGGATAATGAAGCGCTTTGACCCCAAAGATCCTTGGGGTCAGACCTCTTTACTCGATGTTCCACTTTTGAAACTTCAGTCGACTCTATAGAGAGAGCTCAAAAGCAAGTTCAGGGTCTGTGGATTTCTAGAAAATTCGCAAACTATTAATAATTAATACATTGTAAAATTAGCCACTTGGAGCCGAGCTGCTTTTTTTAAAAAAGTGGAACATCGAGTTTACCGGGGGTGTTTACGCAACATTTTGAAAATTAAGCAGTTATATCATGCCTGCATAGGCGCTTCTACCCCTACCTCGAAAAAAATCTTTTAGAGGGCGTTTTATTCCGATTTAGATTAAAATCGCTCTACTATGATCAAATTAGCTCTTGTGGGACGACCCAACGTTGGGAAATCGGCCCTTTTTAATCGGATTTGTAAGAAGCGGATTGCCATCGTCGATGAGGCGGAAGGGATCACGCGCGACCGTCTCTATACGATGGCCGATTTTTTTGGCAAACCCTTCCAAGTGATCGACACAGGCGGCATTGATCCCCACTCTAAACTCCCATTCCAAGAAGAAGTGCGGCGCCAAGCCGAGATCGCGATTGTCGAAGCTGACGCCATTGTAATGGTCGTCGATAGCACTGTCGGCATCACGACCCTCGATGAAGAAGTGGCACGTCTCCTTTTGCGAACCTCTAAGCCCCTCTGCCTCGCGGTCAATAAAATTGACGATATGAGCTTCTTGAACCAGGTGCACCAATTTTATGGCCTAGGCATCTCCAAGATCGTCGCGGTTTCTGCGACGCAAGGATTTCAGATCGCCGAGCTTTTAGAGACTGCCTTTGAAGGGATTACATTCACGCCTTCTGAAGAAGTCGATACCAGTATCAAGGTTGCGATCGTCGGACGTCCCAACGTCGGGAAATCTACCCTGGTCAACACCCTTCTTCATGAAGAGCGCTGCGTCGTCAGCCCGATTGCCGGAACCACGCGCGATAGCATCGACGTTTCCTTTAATGTAGACGGAACTCCATTCACTCTCATCGACACTGCAGGGATCCGGCGCAAAAAAGCAGAACATGAAGTGGTCGACAAATTTGCCTCTATCCGTACCGAGCGCGCGATCGCTAGGGCCGATATTTGTATTTTAATGTGCGACTCTCAAGAAGGGATCACGACCCAAGAAAAGCGGATTGCGCAGCAGATCGAAGAGGCTGGAAAAGGATGTATCCTTCTTTTCAATAAGTGGGACCTGATCACTGGATTTAGAATGGAGCATTGCCTCCAGGGCATTCAGCAAGAGGCCTCCTTTTTGAACCACTGCCCGACCCATTTTGTCTCCGCAAAGACCGGAAAAAATCTGAAAGACCTCTTTTCTTTGATCAAAGAAGTGCAAGCGCAGCAGAACCGCCGCATCACGACGGGCCAGCTGAACCGCTTCATGGAAAAAGCGCTAGCCGCTTACCATCCTCCGATGATCCAAGGCAAACGCCTCCGCATCTACTATCTCGCTCAGGTCGATGTGAAGCCGCCCCGCTTTGTTCTCTTTGTGAACTATCCGGAGCTGATGGTGGAGAGCTACAAAAAATATCTGATCAACCAATTCCGAGAGACCTACGGTTTCCTCGGCGCTCCGCTCACATTCTCCCTTCGCGGAAGAGTGCAGAAAGGGGATAATCCTAAAGCTCCTGAAGACGTGTTCGAAGAAGGAGACTTTGTTCTTGAAGAAGAGAACGAAGATCTTATGTCTATTTCTATCGATTAAATTAAGGTACAGGATCAAATTTGTAGATCTTGCCATCGATCTGTATCGTGCGGTAGAGCCAATCGTCATCATTTTCCCTCAGCAGCCGATCGCATCCCATCACAAATCCTTGGAAAAATCCATGCTTGCGTATTGCCAGCAGCATATAGCGCGAACTGGTAGGCCTAAAATGGCTTCTAGGTCCATCGACGGGTGAAATCACGTTTTGATGGAATATGATCACCTCTTCGGCTACCCGGGCCATCACCGAGGCTTTTGCCGTTGGAGTCTTCTCGACATAGTTGGGAGCTTTCAGAGTTGCATCTTTACCCCAAGGCTCTACATAGCCGAGTTCAGCATGAGTAAGAGCGGAAGCGGTGAGAAATAAAAAGATCAGTTTAGAATGCATATTTGAGTGTCAGGATGGGGAACAGATGTTCCTGGTTCATGACGGGCGTCGCAATTTTTTCATAGGTCCGCTCGTTGTAGAACTTGGCCTCTTCTCCGCCGCCGTAGATGCCGCCGAAATACCAGCCCGCTTCAAAACTGGTGAAGATCACCCCGGCAGGGATGTTCCCGTCGATGAAAAAAATGCAGGAGGCGGTGATGAACAGGCCGTTGAGCAGGAAGGCGGTGATCGCCGATTGTGTCTGGCCGAGGTATAAATAGCCGGCTCCGGGAAGGAGCGCGTTGAGGGCTTGGGCTCTGCCAACCGATTTTTTTTGTGCGTCGTAGGAGTTGAGGATATGTTGCAGGTAGGCGTCGGAAGGGTATTGAAGAGAAAGCTGTTCGATATTGTAGATGTTGCCGCTCGTAAGGGCTGAAGAGATGGCAAGTTTTTTTTCGGTAGCGGGGAAGACGGTCTTCATGTGGTCGAGGACTTGCTCGGCGTTAGCGCACTTGCCGAGCTGCTCATAGCAGTCGTAGAGGATGACCAGGAGATCGTGATGAGCGGGAAAGTGCTCGTCGATGCCGCGGAGCTGGCTCTGGTCAAAGTAGTCGATTGCCTCTTGGTATTTTTTGCCGATATAATAGCAGAGAAAAATTTCATACTGCATTTCGAGCTTCCGCTCTGGATGGCCGTCGGGGACGAGAATCTCCGCGCGTTTGAAGGCGGTGATCGCCTGGTAGAGATCGACCTGGCGCGCAAACGCGATGCCGATTTGATACTCCTTTCCCCACGCATGCTCTCGTTCGGATAGGCTGAGAGGTGTGAAGGGGGAAGGGAGCATTTTCAAATAGCGGTCTTGGACGACATAGCTAATTTTTGGCTCGATCTTATCGCCTACGCGGTGGCACGCGGCGAGACAGAGGAACAGGAACAATATATATTTATTCATCTTCCGGGGTTTTGACGAGGTCGAGGCCGGCATCAAAGTACTCTTTAAGAATTGGCAAACCCGCCTGGTCTCTAAAGAGGTTCTCTTGATTCTCGGTTACTTTCTTATAATCGTCGAAAGTATCAATGATATGCGGTCGGACAAAAATAATCACGTTACTTTTTGAGTCGCTGCGATCATTTTCGCTAAAGGCGAATCCGATCACAGGGAGGCCGCCTAAGCAGGGAAGGCCGCTTTTGAAATGATCTTTAGTATCTTGGACCATGCCGCTCAATACTAAAAATTTGTCGTTAGGAACATGGACCTGGGTGGTCATGTTCGTCTGCGAGGTGGTAATCCCGACTACCGATTGAGTGGTCAAGGTTTGGGGGGTGTTGCCGACGACCGCGCTGATGCTGGTGTTGATGTTCAGCGTGACGATGTCCCCATTGCCAAGGAAAGGGGTGATGCTTAAGTTAACGCCCACATCGCGGTACTCTAAGTTGGTATTGGTGGAGTTTGCGGCGCCGGTAACGTTGACGACCGATCCTACGTAGGGGACGTTGGTTCCGACGAAGATCGTCGCATTTTGGTTGTCTTGCGTGAGAATTTTTGGGTTCATCACAATCGTGCTATCCACATCTGTCTGCAAGGCGTTGACGAGTGATCCTAGCGAAAGGAAGGAGGAGCCTTTGTGCATGATGATGTCGCCGATGACGCCAAGGTCGAACCCTGAGGTGGTGCCGGGGATCAAAGGAGGGATAGCAGCGGTCGTCGCATTCACTGCGTTGAGGCTGTTTTGGAAACCTGTGGAAAAGGGATTGCCCTGCTGAGCTGTTTGAGGATTGACGGGCACCATATTCCCTGTGCTTGCCGCAAATTTTCCTAAGTATTTAATATTGCCGCCCCATTGGAGGCCGAACGCTTGCCCGTTTCCAAGGGTGGTTTGAATGATCAACACTTCGATGAAAACTTGGCGCAACGGGACGTCGAGGTTTTGGATCAGGTCGCGCAGTTTCATGAGGGTTTCAGATTTTCCAGTCGCAAGCAGCGAATTGGTCATTTGGATCCACTGCATTGAATTGCTTGCTTTCGCGAGCTCTTGGTTGAGCGGGGAGCCCGAGGCAGCGAGGTCGATGGCCACTTGTTTTAATGCGGTCTGGAGCTGATCGCCGGGATGGTACTGGAGTTTATAAACGAGGAAGTTGGTGTCCTCGATCGGATTGATGGTGGTTCCGGCCGTGCTTTCTCCGGTAGGGATGTCGAACCGTTTTAATAATTCTTGAATTTTTATGATGGCAGCCTGGTCGCCGGAGATGAGAAGTGAGCAGGTCTTTTCGATCCAGCGTAGGTTATTGATCGCATCATATAGGCCTTTATCTTGGATGCCTGAGTCTTTCAGGTGTTGACCAAATTCACAGAGGGTCTGGATAAGAGTGTCGCCATTGACGTAGGTAGGCGTGTAGATGACATAGCCCTCTGGAGCATTGACAGTCTCTTGCACATTTGTTCCCGTATCAAATTGTTGGGTGAGCTGCTCAATTTTTTTCAAGGCGGGCTCAGACCCGATGAACAGGATCGAATTGGTCTCGGAGACCCAACGCATCGATTCGATGGCGGCGGAGAGCTCAGGATCGGCATTCTTCGCTTCAAGATCGGTGGCAAATTTTTTCAGGGACCCCATCAGCTGAGTGGCCGATACGTGCTGGAGCTTGTAGATGAAGAAGGTCGTGTCCCCGAGCTTTTGGATCGCGGCATCGCCGGGGGCGTCTAAAGATGCGAGCATCGCTTGTAATTTACTGATCGCTTCGGGCGTACCTGTGAAGAGCAGAGAATTTGTTGAGGCGACATAACGGACACTCTCGAGAGTTTGGAAGAGATCTTTATCGATCAGCCCGGCTTCTTGCATGTCTACGGTCGTATTGCTGATGGCTGCTTGCAGGTCGTGGGCACTGCGGTAAACCGGCTTATAAATGAAGAAAGAGGATTTTTCTCCGGCGATGTTGATGGCGCCGGCCGCGTTAGAGACATCCCACTCGGCGATCATGCTCTTGACCTCATCGATATTTTGAGGCGTACCAGTGATGAGGAGCGAGTTGCTGTCTTTGATCCATTTGATTTTTTCGATCGTCGAGATCAGAGAGGCTTTGGAATATCCGGAAGACTGGAGCCTTGAGGCCACTGTTTTCAAGTGGGTTTCGATAAAACTTCCTTGGACATACTGGAGCTTGTAGAGATAGAACGTGCTAGCCGATGACGCCGGATTAACGACATCGAGGGTTTCCATCATGCTCTTGATTTTATCCAGGGTCGATTGATCACCTACAAAGAGGAGCGAGTTAGAGGCTTCGATCGGGGTGACATGTTTGAGTGCGGTGAGCAGATCTGGGGGCGTATTGCCTCGAAGTAAAAGGTTCTCGCGCATTTTATCAATCGCGTCAGTCATTTGCGGCAACGTCGCATTTTTGACCTGGTAGATAAAAATCGTTTCAGCCTGCTTCGACGGGATCCGTTCTTTGGCGGGGGAATCTAAATCTTCTAACACGATCATGGCCCGTTCGATCAGGCTGGGCGTAGAGACAATGAAAATCGTGTGCGTATCGGGTTGAGGGATCATGGTGAAGGAGTTGCCTTCAATGAAGGGAGTGAGGATTTTCATCGCAAGCGCCACGAGATCCACAGGGGCGATTGTTGTCACAGGGTAGGTTTCAATTTCTAAAATGCTGTGAGGCGCATCGAGCGTGCCTAGAAGTTCGGCGATTTTATCGACGTTCGTTGTAATATCGGTCACAATCAGCTGGCGTGTATCTTGCGAGACTTCGATCAGCGCGGAAGAGGAAGTCATCGGTTTGATGATGCTGGCAATCGAGTTGATATTCGCATTTTTGATGCGGAAGACGCGTGTGATGATGGCCGATTTGCAAGGGTTTTCATTCGGTTTGTCGCCAGTCACAAGCGTTGACATCTGAGAAATGTCTTTACTCTTAGTGATCAGTAAGTTGTTATCCTGCTCGAGCAGAGTGAGGTCGTGCATGCGGAGGATCTGCATCAGCGCGGACATGATATTTTTTGTGGAGATCGGCTCTTCGGAGATGATGGTCACATTGAAGTTGAGATCGCCGTCATCAAAGACAAAATTCGAATTGGTAATTTTACTGACGAACCGGATATATTCGATGATCGAGACGTTGTTGAAGTTGATCGTGTAGCCGTCTTTCGGAGCGCACATTTCTGCATATTCATCAGCAAAAACACCCTGCTGAGGGATGTGGCAAAGGACGAGAGCTCCAACCAGAAGAAATTTTTTCATAGATTGACAATTCAAGTGTTTCGTACCCTTCATTCGCATCCTATACTGGTGTCCGATGATTTGTAAAGGATTTCTTTGCAACCTTTACTATTCCCTCAAGTCCGATATAAATTAGGCCTTGATTAATACCAACCCTAAAAAATAGAGTCATATTTCAGCTGCGTGAAAGCTCTCGCGAATTGCCGATCTTAAAATGGCTAGTATTAAGACAATACAAGCTACTTTAAGATCGGCGATTCCCGTGGCTTCGTCGCGCTCAAATCTGACTTTAGTTTCTAGGATTGGTATACTGCTAGCGGGTTGAAACTTTGATTTTGGCGATCAGATTTTGTGTCCCAGTAGCATTGTGGAGATCGCCGCAAACTCAGAGAGTTTGCAAGATCGAGCAATGCGCTGGGACGCAAAAGATATCGATCAAAAATCAAAGTTTCAACCCGCTAGCAGTATATAATTACAATCGTTCGATTGCGATTAAAGCTTTGGGTTTTTTTTGCAGCGCTTTGGAAAGAGATTCTGTTTGGCGTTGAGCTGACAATAGAGATGTTTCTACGAGCAGCTCGCTGTACAGAATATCTTGGGGAACTAGAATCAGGCGGTCTCCGACATACCAGTTGTCTGTGATTTCAGAAAAGACAGCTTGAGGATCGAGACCTAAGATTTTATTTTGCGAGGAGAGCTTCACGTTGCGGGGCAAGTGGAGCAAACTTCCATCTCCGCAGGAGATAAAGGAGAGCTGATCATTGTTCGGATCGAGCAGCAGGACGCTGAGCCCGAAGGTTTGTTTGAGGCTGTCCTGAGCGAGCATTTCATTCAATGTCGTCACAAAGGGGGCAGTTGAAAAAGAGGTGGTTTTGGCCATAAGCATTTTGATCATGCCGCGCACAACGCCGATATAAACGGGCGCATCGATATGGGAATTGTGGGTCTCTGCCATTAGGACGACGTAGCGGTCCTTGGAGACTTTAAAAAAATCGTAATAGACACCAAGAGCGCTTAGCTGTTTCGATTTTGTTAATCCCATTTCCAGTTCAGGCCACTCGGGAAGAGAGGGGGAGAGGGCATTTTGCGCTTTTTGCAGGTGCTCTTGCCACTCTTTGACCTGGTCGGAACCGGGGCGGTCTTTTTCCCATTCGCCGGAGCGTAAATATTGGGAGATGTCGGTGATGAAGTCGACGATGTCCTGGTACCGCTCTTTCGGGGACACAGCGAGCGCTTTTTCTAAAATGGTGCGCAGTCCTTTGGGCACAAGAGATAGGTTGAGAACGCCGTAGCTCAATTTGCCGACGACAAGCTCATAGGTGATGATCCCCAGCGCATAAATGTCAGAAGAGTAGGAGGCCTTAGAGGAATCTTCTTTTTGCTCGGGCGCCATGTAGGAAGGTGTGCCCATGAAGCTCTTGCTTTGGGAAGGATTTCCCTCTTCGTGAAGGGCGGCGATGCCGAAGTCGATTACCTTCACCTCGCCATCCTCGGTGATTAAAATATTTTCTGGTTTGAGGTCGCGGTGGATCACGCGGTGGGTGTGCAGATGGCAGAGTGCGTAGGCCACTTGCAGGACGATGTCCAAAGAGCGCTTGAGAGAGAGCGAGTGCTGCATGATGAATTGGCTTAGCGAAATGCCCTGAATGAATTCCATTGCGATGTAGAGGCCGCCCTCCCAAGTTCCCTGGCCGTAGAGTTTGACGATATTGGGATGGTTTGTGAGCGCGATGATCTCCGCCTCTTGTAAAAAGCGCTCGATCATTTCAGGGTGGGTGACGTAGGCGGGAAGGAGGACCTTGATCGCCAGTGGTTGCTTCGTCTCGGGGTGGAGGCCCAGATAGAGGAGGCTCATTCCCCCTTTATTGAGGACGCTGTCGATCTGATAGGGGCCAATTTTGCTGGGGATAGGAGACGGTTTTGCGGCGGAAGGGGCAGCTTCGCGGAGAGTTGGCTGTTTATAAAACGACTTGTCAGTCACCGTTTATCTTCCCCGCTCAAAAAAATTACTGGCCGATCTCTAAAATTTTAAGCCCGAGAGCTTCTCCAATCTGAACGAGCTCAGCGCGCGCCACTCTGTTTCCGTTCACAGTGATGGAGACGCTTTGTTCAGGACGGACGCCGAGATCGATCATATTGCCCGGCTGTAATTGGAGCAGTTTTTCTACGCTCATGCGCAGTCTGCCGATTTCCACGACAAGGTTTAAAGGAATGTCTTTTGAGCCGATCAGCTTGCCGACATTCTGTTCTTCGGAAGAAGCTCCGGACCACATCGGGTCGCCCTCTTGCTCTTCACCCATTTCTTCGGAACGTTCGTTTTCTGAATCCATATCGGTCTCTTCCTCTTGATAAAAGGCATAATCTAAAATCGTTAATTTGTGGTGCTTGTACCTGGCCAAAAATAGGGGAGTTGTTCCTAAAACGACGGTGACACCTGCTTTTTCCGATTCGGGGTCGTAGGTGAGATTGTCGAAAAAGACCACATCGCCCGGTTGCACGGTTTCCCAATCGCTTAAGCTTAGGACCGTATGCCCGATCTCTAAAGATAGAGGCACTTCGAATCCTTGAGAGCCTTCGATCAAAGATATTTTCCGCTTCGCAAAATAGGAGCGAAGGTCTTTCTGGAAGCCGCCCGAACTGATCAGCCTCGCTGAAAGGGTTTCTCTGTTGTGCACAATGGAAATATCGGCGCACAGTGAGCTCATTTCTGGAAGAGGCGGCGTCGGGATCATTTTGAAGGTCATGTTGAAGGCAGGGCCGAGGATATTTAAAGCCTCGAGGCATAAATAGCGGTAAAATCCTTCTTGGAGCGCGCGATTAGAGAAGCTCTCATACTTTTGGCTTCCGCAGAGCGCCCATGAAGCGAATTTTGACACATCCTCTTGCGACATCAGCCAGTAAATAGGCTCGGAAATCGTACCCATCTCTACAGCTAGGACCACCGGATGACTTCCCATGCCGCCAAGAAAATCTTTTGGGGCGAGAACGCGGTTCTCTTTGATGCTAAAGCTGAGATCGGAGAGCTTTAATAAACCTTTTATTTGTGCGCTGAAAGCTTCCCATGGGAAGGGCGGAATGTGACCCCAGAGAGGAACGTGTTTGAGCACGGAAAGGCCTTCTTCGACTTGTCGTAACCAAGGATGAGGAGCGGTGTTCATATTGACCTATTCTTTGCTAGCTTGCATCATCGCCGGAAATGGCGCCTTTTCTCTTAAACAGCGGCTCATCCTTATCGGAAACAAGGCCGATGTCAAAACGGTTAACCTTGAAATTATACTCTTTGTCGCTCAGCGCGGCCATAAGGTTTCCCAGGTTCCCTTGCACTAAACTAACAGCTTCGGGATTTCCATTAAATTGAATATTGAAGATTTTTGGCGCCGAGCTATATTCCTTGATGCTGATCTCCGATCCATTGAAAATTGAAAGCCGCGATCCCGCAGGTGCATTCAATTTGATCACGGTTTCCGAAACCCCCGAGGCTTTCATGACTGTCAAAACTCCAACAAGTTTTTGAAAAAATTCTTGCAGCACAGGCATCATTTGCGTGTAGGCCGCCGGCGCCAGAGTGGTAAGGGGAGGGGCCATGAGCGTTTGCTGCTGCGGGAGCTGGGTTCCCAAATCTGCAGGCGTAGAGCTGGTTCCGACTTTAGTTTTGACCTTTTCCTTTTCCGGAATAATGGTCGTATCCTGAGCAATCGGCGTGGCCAAGGGAACGCCCGCCATATCAGCGGCATCCGCCTGCTGTTTGGCCATTTTTTCGGCGCGTGATTCAGAAGGCACTTCTCCCGCCTGGATCCCTTTCTTGTCGAGAGCGGCTCCGCCCATTTTCTCCGACCGCGTTAAAGAGATTGGCGCAGCGCCAGGAAGTTCCTCTTGTCCGAGGGGCTGGGCCTCTTGCGGTCCGGAAATGGGCATCGTCTCGGGTGTAATAATTCCATCTTCCTCTCCATTGTCAGGAAAAGCGGCCTGGGAGGCCTCGTTCACTTGAGAGGAGGCTGCGCTCGAACCCGCCTGAGCCGTTTCTCCGATATCGGTGTCTCCCGGAATATAAGGGGCTGTTACATCGTCCGTATTGTCGGAAGTGGTGATGTTCTCGTCGTCGAATTGGTCCTCTTTTTGCGGCTTCCACTTTCCTTTTTGTTCGGTGTCGGTGGAGAGTTCCTTCATCACCTGTTTGAATTGGTTGGGGTCGGCTGCGGAAAGCTCATCCTTTTTAGGAGGAGGGATGAGAGGATTTTGTGTGTTGTCTACTTGATCAGTCATCGATTACTTCTCTTTATGTTTCTTCCGTTTCAGCCGCTCGTGCTGGGATGAGCCTAGCTCGTCTTCTTCGATCGTTTCTTTGCGCAGGATCTCGGCACTGATCTCTTTATCCCACTCTTTATGGTGGATGCCGAGTTTCTCAATATCTGTTTGTCTTTGCAGGTATTCGCGGCGGGCGGCCTCTACCTGTTGGATGGCGGCTTCGACCTGTTTTTTCTGCTCTTTGACCTTGGCATCTTGTGTTTTAAGATTTTCCATCACCAGCTTCAGATACTGCTTCATCTGCTGAATTTTCAGACTCGGAGACCCCTTGTCCATCTCTTCGCGCAGTTGGGTCAGCTTCGCCTCTTGGTGCCCTTTCACTTTATCGCGCTCGGCCTGCACCTTGACCATCTTTTCTTCTTCGCGGGCCAGCGCCTGTCTTTTTTCTTTGAGGATTTTTTCGGCTTCTTCGAGTCTTTTTTGTTTGATCTGAACAAGCTCGGCTAAAGGATATTTCTCCTTCTTCATGAACCCATCCCGACGTTAAGAATCATCATCTAAAAAGCGCTCGGAGTTGCTGCAAGGTCTCTTCGTAGGAAGATTTTTCATCGACCTTTTGTTTTAAGAAGCGGTTGACCTTATCGATATACTTAATCGCAAAATCGGCCGCTTTATCGGATCCCGGTTTGTATTCTCCGATGCGGATGAGCAGTTCGTTCTTTTTATAATTGGCAAGGACCTCGCGCACGTTCCCGATCAGCTTGAGATGTTCTTCGTCGACGATGTGCGTAATAATACGGCTGACGGAAGCTAAGACGTCGATCGCAGGGTAATGGTATTGGCGCGCCAGCTCGGAGGAGAGGACAATGTGTCCGTCAAGGATCGACCGCGTCTCATCGGCAACCGGCTCGTTCATATCGTCTCCGGCCACCAGGATGGTGTAAAAGGCGGTGATCGAACCCTTATCGGAGTTTCCCGATCTTTCAAGAAGACGGGGGAGGGTTGCAAATACGGAAGGGGTGTATCCCGCGCGCGCAGGCGGCTCGCCGGCTGCTAGGCCGATCTCCCGCAGCGCTCGCGCAAAACGGGTCACCGAGTCCATCATTAAAATAACGGTCTTGCCCTGATCGCGGAAATATTCGGCAATCGCTGTGGCGACATAGGCCGCGTTGATACGGAGCTGGGCTGCTTGATCAGAAGTGGAAACAATTACGACCGAGCGCTTCATTCCTTCTTCGCCGAGGTCGTTTTCAAGAAATTCGCGCACCTCTCGGCCCCGCTCGCCCACGAGCGAGATGACGTTCACATCGGCTTTTGCATTGCGCGCAATCATTCCGAGGAGCGTCGATTTACCGCCGCCGGCCGCAGCAAAGATACCGACCCGCTGGCCTCTTCCACAGGTGAGCACTCCATCGAGGCAGCGGACGCCGACGTGAAGGGGATCTTTGATCATTTCGCGATGGAGGGGATCAGGAGGAGCATTGATGACCGAATAGCTCTCTTCGACATGCAACGGGCCATGGGTGTCGACGTCAAGCGGCTGGCCTAGACCATTTAACACGCGGCCCAGAAGCCCGGGGCCCACTTTGATATACATCTGCATCCGCAGCGGGATCACCTCGGAAGAGGGGCCGATGCCTGTCATTTCTCCTAAAGGAGAGAGGAAAACTGCATCTTTTGTAAAGCCCACCACTTCGGTCATCAGGGGAGAACCGTCGCGCTTCACCATGCACACCTCTCCCATTTTCACATCGGGAATGATGGCTTTGATGAGCATGCCGACCACTTCGGTAATCCGTCCGTGCACGGTGGTAAGCTCGAGCTCGTCTAAGTGGTTGATCAGCTTTTCAAAACGGTTTTCCATTTTACAACTGGATGTTCATGAGAGATTTAAACGCACTCACCGCATTACTCAATAGGACGGATGAGTATTCGAGGAGTTTCTGCGCTTGGGCTAGATCGGTCTGCACCAGGAGAAGTTGACCCGGAGCGATGTTTTGCCCGTTGGCATTGAGGTCTTGAATTTTCTGTCTGGCCGCCTGCATTTGCGCCTGGCCATTGGTGACATAGCCTAAGAATTTCTCAATCGGGTTCATTCCCGGGGTGATTGCGGGTCCGGCAACATTTTCTGCGCCGAGCTTTTGGTTGGCCGATTGGATCCGGCCTGCAGCCTCTGAAAACTTATTTTTGAGCAGATATTGCTGCGAACGGGTGAGCTTTAATCCCGGTGTGGAGAGCTGGGTCTGCATATCTCCCATCGTCGATTGAGCCGCTAGCACCTGGTTTTGCAGCATCCCCATATTAGGTGTGATCGTGGGGGTAGACTGCCCTTGCGTCAGTTCAAAGGGGGAAATTTGGTTGGGCTGTCCCACCCCGCCCGCCTGCGGCGATTTCATGAAAGAGTCGAAGGAACCGGGGGATGAAGGCGCTCCGGTGCCTTTGTTCTCGTCGCCAATCGGGGAAGTGGAGCCAATGCGTGATGTAGGATCTACCATATAACCTTATTTCATCCCTTGAGTGGGGGTAGGCCCTTTTTTCACGAATTTTTCTACGAACGCAATGGCCGATTCCGCCAAGTTTTTGATCATTGGATCATGAGCTTTCTTCGCAGACTCTGCAAGAAGCTTTTCACCTTTAGAGACGTCGGTTGGCGTTAGGGAAAGAGCGAGACCTAAAAATGTTTTCGCCATTTCATTGTTCGGCTCTTTGTGGAGGACATCTTCGAACAATTTGCACGCCGCTTTCAGTTCTAATTTGCAGAGGTGCATGTAGCCCAATCCCACTTTGGGGAGAGTATTTTCAGGCTTGAGCAATTCCGCAGCCTTGAACAATTTAACTGCAGCATCCTCGTCACTTTGATTGATCGCGATGAAACCCGCTTCCGAGAAGAGGATAAAATCGTCTTTAAATTTTTGCAGACCCATAAATAACTCTCCTTACTAAAATTAGGAACTTTTCTGGTTACGGACGGCGTTGTTGATCACCGACTGAACCTGGCTGATTAAGTTTGAAATCGAATCACCAATCTGAGTCACTTGGCTCATTTGGAATTGGAGTAAAAGGAATTTACCCGGCGTGGCGTGAGAAATACTACTCGCCACCGCGCGAACTCCAGACAGAACCGAGCTCTGCAACTTGATGTACTTGTTAATTAACGTGCTAAAAGAAAGCGTTGCTCCCCAAGTTTCGCCCATACAATAAATCCCCTATTTCTTATGCGATAGTTTATTCAATACTTTTTGCAGCGCCGCATACCCATGCAGCAACGTGCCATACTTGTCAAAATCTGCGGAACCGGCGCCCTGGCGCAGCAGCCCTTTCAGCTCATGCATTCTTTCTTCCACACCTTTGAGCAACTCTTTGCCCCTTGATGGATTCTGCTTGAGGTCCTTTTCGAGATCAAACTCGAAGGGTGCTTTCCCTTTTTTTTCCATTCCGTACATAATTAAAACTCCTTATAAGCGGACGAATAACAAATGCTAGCCTCCCGGATTGGCCGGGGGTCATTGCAGATTGTAGTTAATCCTAAATTTTAATCCATCTTTTTCGAGAAGCACCATATTTGGGAGCACTCCCGTAATTTTCATTCCATCTAAAATATCGTTCTTTCCTAAGATTTTTCCATTGATGAACACAAAATAGTCTTTGTCATCCCGTTTGGAAAATCCGGTCACTTGATACTTGCTCGACAGATCGGTCCTTGCGCTATCGGCTCCCGAGGTGAGCACTACAAAGTTCTTCACCATCCGGATCCCCATGATCTCCTTAAACTGGTGGAGCAAGGTGTTAAAGTTCGAAGAGTTCTTCGAGTCCACGCGGCCCGTCAGCACGAGCTCACCATTACTTAGTTGGAAAGTAACGCCGGTAAATCCGTGTTCGAACAGCATGCTTTCCACTTGCATTTGCAAATTCGTCTCGACCACCACCTGATTATTGAGCCTGTCCAAGTAAGGAAAGTTCAAATTCATATAATCGGAGAGTGCCTGAGCTTGGTCTAGAGTTTGCAAGTAGCCCCGCATCACAAAGCGGCCTGGCTCAATCGACGAAATCGAAACGCCTTGCCAACCGCCGTTACTCGTTAAAAGAGCGTTGACGTTTTGCCAGACGTACTCGTCGATCACCACGTTGTCTTCAATATTTTGCACGAAAGACATTGCCCGGATGATGTAGAGCAATTCTTGATGTTCTACAGGCGTGATCACATGCCCGACGAGGAACAGCTTTCCATTAGATTCATTAAAAGTAAACTGAATATCGGTGTATTGCTTGATCGCATGGGCGATCTGTTCCGTCTCATGTTTCTGAGGGATCGGGATCGGATCCGTCTTGAGAAGGGAGATCATCCCCATCGCAACGACCAGTACAAACGCTAGAAGGCCGCCGGTCAGGATCAAATGTTTTTTAGGGATCACCCGCTCTTTCCATGGGATCGCCTGCGAGGTCGACATCGCCTCTTCCCGCTGTTCTTCGCGAGCGACCGCGGCTGCCGTCGGGAGAGAGATGATCGTTTCTTGAGGTTTTTCGCGGTCGATCATCAAAAAGGAGGTTGTTCCCAATGAGACGAGATCTTGCGAGCCCAGCCGGTGGCGGTCCATGATCGGCATTCCGCCCACGATCACACCATTTCTGCTTCCCAAGTCCTCGATCCACGCTTGATCGTCTTCATCAATGGTCACACGGGCATGCTGTCGCGAAACGCTCAAATCTTGAAAGACGATATCGCAAAGGCTCGGATCCTTTCCTACGATATAAGTAGAAGCTTTTTGCATATTGAACTCGGCGCCAGAATTTGGCCCAGAGACTACCTTCAACATCCAGCGGGCGTCATCGCCCCCTTCTATGGAGAGCTCATCGTGCCTTTCAAAAGGCTGAGGGCTATCCACTTTTTCCGAAGGATTTCTTTCGGTAAACCTGAAAAATGTATTGCCGATTTGGATGATGTCGCCTTCGCGCATCAGTACAGATTCTGTGATCACGCGGCCGTTTTGGGTCGCCGGATTGACAGAACTTAAATTTTCTAAGACGTAGCCCTCTCCGGTCAGCCTGCAAATCACATGCTTGCGAGAAACCATTGGATCTTCAAGAACGATGCCTGATTCATCAGGATCGCGCCCAAGCACCCACTCTTTTCCCTCTTCAAACCGGATCGCCTGGCCCGATAAAGGACCTTCTTCTGCGATGAGATATCCTGCCATTATTTATCCTAAAAACCTAAAAGTTGGATGTGGCTGCTCTCTTGCTTCAGAAAAGCCGCATCCGAATCTCAGGTTATTAACCAGCTAGGCAAATACGTGACAATTAGCTTGCTACGTCTTTGCCAAATCAATCCTCACTCGTTGGCCATAGTTTTACTATGTCCGCCTCGTTCTGAACGCTCTCGCTTTAATTTGGCTTCGCCTCGCTAGCGCTTCTTGTCACTTATTTGCCTAGCGGGCTAATGAAACCGCATCCATTTTTTGATGCGCGAGGAGTTCCTGCCTCCAATAGTCTGCGAAATTGACAAAATCTTCAAGCGTTTCTTTAAAGTTCTTGTAATTTATGTCATACGGCATTGTCAAAGTCAGTGTCAAGAACTTCTCGTTATCGTCTATAGCGAGCACGCCGCCGCCCGTTCCCTGTCCTAAAAAATTGCCGCGCATCAAGTACATGTACATTTGTTCCTGATTTTTTTCAGGGCACGGTCCGACGCGTGCAAAAAACAGACATCCGGGATCCAATTCTTTCAGAGCGATCGTCCGTTCCGGATTGATCGTGAGCGTATACATCCCTGTTTCATCTTTTACAGGAGCGCTTTCCATTTCCAGATCGCGGGCTATTTGCGTCAGATGTTGCTCAATCATGCGTTACGTCCAGATCCTTAAAAACTGAAAACTTCTGCACCGGTGTCTCAACCACGGTAATATAGGCTATAACGCACATCGGGCATTTATTCCAATTAAAAACACAAGTTGCTAACGATAAATGAATTAAAGTTTACTATGTTAAATATTTAACTGGATAGCTAGGATGGGGAAACATGGGTGGGCGATCCCAAGGCTTGTCGCCTTAAAAGATCGTCTATAAACCTTTAATTATTAACGACTAACAAGCGGTGGCTGCGATGATGGAGCAAGAGTTTCAGGACCTGATCAACATGTTTTCCAAGGTCAGCGAGGGGAAGGTGGGGAATGTTGGGGATGTTGTGAAGGAGTCGGTCGGTTTCTTTGAAAAAATCAAAGACGCCATGAAAAACGCCACTCCAGAGGAAAAGCTTAAGCTCACCGCAGAGCTGAACCAGATGCACGTCGCTCTGCAGGAACAGGCTAAAGGGATCTATGCGAAGATCGGAATGACCGAGGAGCAGGTGCTAGCCCTAGCCGATAAGCCTCAATTATTCGCCCCCGATCAGTGGAGCGCCATCCAAGAGGCTAAGCAGCAACTGGTTAAGTCGGGACAGGACATCAACAAGATGATGACGCAGCAACCCGCAGAGGCTCAGGCGCCTGCGAAAGAAAAGTCAAAAAAGGTCCACAAATTCAAGCGCGACACCTGGCAAAAATCTTAATCGCTTTACTATCAGCAACTTGCGCAACAGTTTAAGCTTCAAGGCGTTGGGGCGCTCTCTTTTCAGGCAAAAGCATCACAATCCCTATTTCCTTTAAACATTAAAAATTTGTTAAGAAACCTTTAACGAAAGTGCGTTGCATTGCAAGCCCGAATGTTTAACGACACCTGAATTCCATGTTCCCTCGAAACGCAGAAATCCCGTTAAGAATTCTTAACTCTGCATAGAGAGAATCTTTGTTTCCAATCAACAAGAACAGGTTAATTGCGAATTAATTGCATCGTTAAGAATTGTGAACAAACTATTAAGAAAGTGTAAAATTGTTAAGATAAATTATTTAGCTTAATTAATAGTAATGTTATATAATTAAAAGTGGGAGAGTAGACGCCATGTAAATTGAATGCTAAAACCTCCCAAAAGCTTAGAAAATAATAACTATAACCAAGGGGTTAATAATATGAGTACTAACACTAAAGACATCTCTTTCTATCTCTACGCTGAGATCCTCATGCAAAAGCTCCAATCCATTGGTAACTCCGTTGAGCCCTATACAACTAGAGCTTCGGACGAGAACAACGTTCAGCAAGATATTATTAACGTTCAGCAAGATCTTCAACAGATCACCCAAGCTGCCACAACTCAAGGTTCTAGCGGACAAGGTCACACTGTTGTTCCCCAGGCTTTGGTTGAGAAATTCGCTGCCGACGTAAATAAGCTTGGCGTTGATGGTCAGGCTTTACAAGCCTTTGAAACTGCCAACCCATCGCTTAACGACGGTTTAGGCGCTCAGGCGATGTCGACCTATAATATGATCACCGGTACATCGGGTAACTTTAATGGCAACCCAGTTGGTAACATCGGTCAAGATATTGCCGCCGCTTTAGCCGGGAATTTGCAACCTTTACAGACCGACTTACAAAACTTAGGTAACTACTACTACGAACAGAAATTCCCAGTTCCTCCTACAACTCCTCCGACGACTCCTCCTCCTCCAGCTGACTTAGGTCCTTTGGATGATTGGGTGAACAACGGTTATAACGGCGGCGTGAGTACGTCTGCTTTGGATACGAACTTAGGCGCTGCGGTTAACACCAATAATAACCAGTTGAATACCTGGAGTACATTGATTCAGCAGTTGGACCAAGTCGCTCAGAACGTGATCACTTCGTTGTCTTCTTTGTGGGGTACTGAGGTATCTAACACAAGCCCAAGTTTAACAAGTGCTGGATAATACTAATAAATAAAAAAGGGATAAAAACTATGAATATAAACATGATGAACCTCAGTCCTGCGAATACCAATCTGATGACGATCAGTATTCCAAGCACTGATATCACTGTAAGCGGTGGCGATCAAGCCCTCTTCGCAATGATGGAAGTCCTTGCGAGCTCATCGAACACCGGCGAGAAAGACCAGGTTATGATGGGGAAGATCTATGCGACGGCTGAGTTTTTAAGCCAGCTAGCTCAGGCCCTTGAGAAACTGGGAGCCGCTTCAAATATTCAGGCCTTTTTGAAAACCTACCTTGCCGAGAATGGCCTTGGAAAAGGACCTCTTAGTGCTGATATGATCTCTTTGCTTAGCTACACTTTGACAACGGCTAATGCGGATGAAACTGTGGTGGACGCTCTGAACGCTGATGTTGCTAAGTGCGCTCAAAACATGAAAGATTTTGCTGCTTCTCACAATACCGACTATGGATATTGGTTTGGCCATGCTCCTTGGTATGTATGGTTAGGCGGAGTTGCTGCAGTAGCCATCTGGGCAGGTGCTCAAGTGCTAGAAAACCAGAAAAAGATTGCCGATTATGATGCTGAAGAAGCCAACCAGATCAAAAACGACGAGCAAAAAATTCCAGCTGCAATGAAAGCTGCGACGCTCGATATGAACAGGATTTCTTCGGGGATGAGCATTCAGGGTCAAAAAGACACGACATTAGCCGAAGCTCAAAGCAAACAAGATGCACGAGAAGTCACGCAGTCTTTGGAAATCGTTAGAGCCTATAGCAATATTTGCGGTTCTAACAACCCAGCTACTGAGCAATAATAATTAAAACAATAGAGGATATTATGATTAATACAGATTTAAAAGTTCCTTCAGTTACACCGGCGAGCGGAAGCCAGAACGCTCCAGATTATAATGCGTTTCTTGGACTTCTTATGGCGCTTTATGGCAACTATAACATGCAAACCCAAGATACCCAGGGCGCTGCTTCTAGTATTGAGTTCCTTAACGCGCTTGCAAAAGAAGACCAAGCTACCGTTACCGGGGACCAAGACCAATTGCAGCAAGATGAAGCCCAATTGCAAGCGCTTAAGAACGGCGGCGACCCAGCAGCCATTCAAGCAGCACAGCAAAAGTATAACCAAGACGTGAACAAGTACAATATCGACACGCAAAGAACGTCTAATGATAACAGCAACATGCAAAATTCTTTCTATACCCATGTGAACGCCGATCAGACTGCGTCGCAAGCGACCTATAAAGAGTTCGGCTCTGTTCTCAGCAGCTATATTTTAACAGAAAAAACTAAATAATAATTAATAATAACAGGAGAGTTTAATATGGGATTCAATGCTTTAGGTGCGATTCAGAACATTCTTCAGAACGCCGGTACAACAGTGAACAAAGATCTTAACATGCAGATGTTGGAAGAACAATTCCAACAACAGCAAATGCAAGAAGTGATGGCCCAAGAAGCCGCTGCTAACGCCAATTTGCCGAATGCAGGAAATGAAGGAACAACTTCTTCAAGTTCTATCAGTGCGGAAGCGATCGGTTTGTCGATCGGCGGAGCTTGCGGTGCGATCGTTGCGGGACTCGTTGCTATCGTAGTGGCCTTCCTTGTGATTGGATCGATGACAGCTGCCGTATTCGGTATCGGCTTGCTCTTCTTGTTGCTCGCTGCAGTAATTGCCGTAGCTATTTTTGCGATCGTCGAAGCGTGCAAAAGTCAACCGAAGGACAGCTCTAACGACGGCTTCACAACGAAAGGTCCTGACGTCACTAAGTATGACACAGGAAAGCAAACAGAAGCCCAAAACGTAATTTCCCAGTTGGCCTCTTTGGTTTCCCAGATCCAACAGAAGATCAACCAACAGTTCCAACAGTTCGTAAGCCCTGACCAACAAGCTTTGACAGCTTTAGAAAACATGTGGAACAACATTAACCAGAACAGACAACAGCTCGTTGGAAATTGGTAATATTAACGAATAACGGAGAATAAATTATGGAAACTGCAAGTAAAGTAGTCCCGATGCCTGCCGCAAATGCGGCAGCGCCAAACGGGCAAAATCCTGAGAACGTCCTTCTCGCGCTGAGTCAGGTTTATGCTTTGGTTCAAAACTCGATCCAAACATCGACCATGACCCAAGCGACCGTAGGATCGATCATGGAAGAAGCGCAGAACGATATTTCGGGTCTGATCACAAATTTAGTGACTAACGCCTCTTCGTTCATGAGTAAGATTGAAGATGATATCAAGGCTATGGGCCCCTTGGGCTACATCATCCTTGCGTTAGTGATTGTAGTTCTCGTTGCAGCGTTTGCTGCTGCAGTGGTTGCAACCGGCGGCGCAGTCGCAATTTTAGGCGCAGGAGCTGCCGCAGCGATTGGTACGGCTGCTACCGCGGTCGGCGCAGCAGCTGCCATTGTGGGCGGCGCTGTAGGGATCGCTAAGGGCGCTATCCAATGTGAGATGGCTGGGGTGCAAGAACAGCTTGCTGCGATGAACGGAGCGATTACCAACAGCACCGGAAATCAAAAGATGTGGCAGTCCGATTCGAAGCACGTGGGCGATATGATTAACAACAACGGAGAAGTCGAGAGCAGCATGGAATCTCTGGTTTCTTCGGCGATTGCCGGAGCGGGCTCAGCTTCGATTGCTTCCTCGCGCTCAATACGTAATAGCTTATAAACTAATAAAAATTAAAAAAAGGATAATACTATGTCAATGAACATGACCGGCCCCCTAATCACCATGATGGGCAAATTTTTAAGCGTATTGAACCAGTCTGCGACCATTCAAAATGACTTGATGTGTGTTGAAAGAACGACCAGTTTGACGATGATCGCCAACCAGGCGGAGTCGCAAGTGGCAGAAGGCGTCGCGCAAGCGATGTCGATGTTGGCCCAAGGTATTGCCGGTATTGCAGGCGGCGTCGTCGGCGTAGCTGGTGGTGTTGGAAGTGCTGTCGGAGCGGTAAGCGAATTTTCGGAACTGAACGCCCTCGGTAAAGCGGATAGCGTCGTCGATATGGAAGAGATGCCTGTTGTTCCAGAACAGGAAGGCGACATCGAGTTGGATGAGTTGAATGCTCCAGAAGAAGAAGCCGTTCCCGAAGCTCAGCAACAGGTGATTGACGATGAAGAAGATGTTGTTGCCGATAATGAAGCTTCGGTGAAAGAGTCTGAGGCTGACAAACAAAAAGCCGTAGAGTTGATCAAACAAAAATATGGTGCATTCCAAGCCCTTACGCCGATTGGTCAATCGGTCAGCGGTCTTTTACAAGGTTTGGGCGGCTCTATCGGGTCTTCATTCACTACAAAGGCGGCAGAAGCGCAAGCGGCTGCGACAAACCTGGGTGGATTGGCTCAATCTGTCAACTCAATGATGAGCAGCACAGAGTCGAACTACCAGAACACAATGTCTCTCAATACGCAGCTTGCCAACGGGATGTTTGCAGCATTCACCGGCTGGTGGAATGCAAGTACTGGAAGATAAGAAAAAGCTCCTTACAATCAAATGGTTCATGGCCTTTGAGGCTCTTGTCGAAAGACAAGGGCTTTTTTTTTGTCTACAAATAGTTAAAAAACAAAAGATTTGACAGCCATCTGCTTCGTTAATGTAGTGAAAACTTTCCTGTCCTCTTTTGAGAGGAACGTTTTCTTGCCTAAATATGAGTGGAAACGGCATGATACGGAAAAAAGGCAGGGACGGACTATGCACACAATTCCTTATGTTATTGAAGATACCGGCCGCGGCGAACGCGCCATGGACATTTTCTCTAGATTGTTGAAGGACCGGATCGTGTTTATCGGGTCTGAGATCAACGACCAGGTCGCCAATACCATCATCGCCCAGTTCCTCTTTTTACGCGCGGATGATCCTAAAAAAGATGTTAATCTCTATATCCATTCTCCCGGCGGCAGCATCACAGCCGGCCTTGCCATCTACGACACCATGCGCTTCATGGGCTACGACATCAACACCTATTGCATCGGCATGGCAGCTTCTATGGGAGCCCTGCTTCTTTCTGCAGGAACCAAAGGCAAACGTTTTGCCCTTCCGAGCAGCCGCATCATGATCCACCAGCCCTCCGGCGGCATTGGCGGGACGTCTGCCGACATGGCCCTTCAAGCCAAAGAAATTCTAGAGCTCAAGCGTCTCTGCGCTACCATTATGTCGGAGAACACAGGCCAGCCGCTCGCTAAAGTTTTAGAGGATTCAGAAAGAGATTACTTCCTGAACCCCCAAGAAGCCCTGACCTATGGGCTGATCGATAAAATCGCTACCCAACCCGTCCGGCCAAGTTAACTGTATGACAACAAAAAAAGATGTCCCAAAATGCTCCTTCTGCGGAAGAACCGAAGAGGGCGTGGAAAAGCTGATCTCCGGGCCAGAGGCCTTCATCTGCGACAAGTGCGTCCACCTCTGCCTTGATATTATCCAAAAGAAGCCGGTCCACCATGAGCTCAAGCTTCTCAAGCCTAAAGAAATCAATGATCGCCTCGGCGAGTATGTGATCGGTCAAGAGAACGCCAAAAAGACCATCGCCGTCGCCGTCTACAACCACTACAAACGGATCCGCTCCCTCTCTAAAGAGAACGAAGTGGAGTACAGCAAGTCCAACGTTCTTCTTCTCGGCCCTACCGGCTCCGGAAAGACCCTCATGGCCCGCACTCTGGCCAACATCCTCGATGTGCCGTTTGCTATTGCTGATGCCACCACGCTGACCGAGGCCGGCTACGTGGGCGAAGACGTCGAAAATATCATTCTCCGCCTTGTCCAAGCCGCCGATTACGACATCGCGCGTGCAGAAACAGGGATCATCTACGTCGACGAGATCGATAAGATCCGCAAGACCGGCAGCAACGTCTCCATCACCCGCGACGTTTCGGGAGAAGGGGTGCAGCAAGCCCTCCTCAAAATCGTCGAAGGGACCGTCTCCAACGTTCCTCCCAAAGGGGGCCGTAAGCATCCGAACCAAGAGTACATCAAGGTCAACACCCAGAACATCCTCTTCATCGTCGGCGGCGCGTTCGTCCACCTCGATAAGATCGTCGCCAAGCGCCTCGGCAAAAGCACCATCGGTTTCGATGTCACCGACACCGCTCGCTTCGATACAAATGAGACCAACTACCTCCTCTCCAAAGTGGAGCCCGAGGACCTGATCCAGTTCGGTATGATCCCTGAGTTTGTCGGCAGATTCAACAGCATCGCCAACTGCAACGAACTGACCACAGAAGATCTGGTCAACATTCTCACTCAGCCCAGAAATGCGATCATCAAGCAGTACACCCGACTCTTTGCCGAAGAGAACGTGCTCCTCCACTTTACCGAAGGGGCTCTCCGCGCTATGGCAGAAAAGGCGAAGTCCACAGGCACGGGCGCCCGTGCGCTCCGGATGATCGTGGAAGGGCTGCTCCTAAATCTGATGTTTGAAGTGCCTTCCGACCCCACCATCAAAGAAGTGTTTGTGGAAGAGGATTGTGTGACGGCCAATGCTCCGCCGCGCGTCAAGCGCTCACAAGCGGGATAAAAAAAAAGCCCTTGTCTTTCGACAAGGGCCCCAAAAGCCATGACACTTTTGATCGCGATACCAATAATCGCAAATAACGTCCATTTGGACCTACGCGAAAGTTCCCGCGGTTGTCCGATCGCAAGTGGGTCTATATTAACTTAATATTGACCCACTTGCGAATCGAACAACCCCGGGGCTTTGGCGCGGTCGAAATGAACGTTGTTTGCGATCATTGGTATTAGGAGCTTTTTATGCTTTCGAACTTGCCAACCACCATGCGGTGAACTGTTGGAATTCGTTTGCGAGCTGGGTATTGAGGGACATCGTACTTTGGTAGTTGGACTCTGTACTGCTCATCATTGAGTTGACAGATTGCGCCAATCCACCCAGTTTTGTCGCTGCTGCTTGCGCCGCCGCGGCTTGTGTGGTGAACGTCGACGCCAGCGCCTGGCCTAAACCAGTCGTAAGACCGCTGAAACCTTGACCAATATGGTGCAGGTTCGAAAATCTATCCCACTTAGCTTTGATAGTGTCTTGTTCTAACCGTTTATCCATTTCACTTTTTTGCCCTTGTGTTGCGATGTCGTCATCAATTTCATCTTCCTCGGAGCTAGGGCTCGTAACAGAAGAGGCGGTATTCTCTGCATCGCTTTCTGGCCCAGGATTTACTGATCTGCTAGTTGACACTTCTTGCATCTCCACTTCAGTCCCATCATCGACTTCGTCCAGAATAATACTACTATCTTTGCCCACGTTAGAGAGCTCTGCAAGTTGACCAGCAGAACTTAGCACTCCGGCGATACCGCCGCCTACAGCAGCGACGCCTCCCACAATCGATCCGATACCGGAAACCATTTGAGCTGTTGCATTCGCCGTTCCGTCTGCAACTTGCATTGCGGATTGGTTGGCGATCATATCCAAGCTGGTCGATCTCTCTGTACAGATCATGGCGTTTTGAATCATCGAGGATTGGTTTAATGTACTCAGAAACTTACCCATCATCGTGATCAACGCACCGGTCATATTCATAGAATAATCATCCGGATTGGGGATTGACCCGTTATTTACATCATTCGTTACTGACTTGTGGCTTAAATTTGTTGACATGTTAATATCCTCGGTTGTTTATTTATAAACTTCTGCGTATGGATTGGGCAGCGGAGGCTGAAGCTGAAGCGGAACCGAAAATCGATGCGCTCACTTCTGTTTCAATGCTGCTTTCTA
The DNA here is from genome assembly GCA_009885755.1 of Parachlamydiales bacterium. Lineage (GTDB taxonomy): Bacteria > Chlamydiota > Chlamydiia > Chlamydiales > Rhabdochlamydiaceae > VFKB01. Next base: position 28,928 of record VFKB01000001.1, read on the forward strand.
CATCTCCATTATTTTTGATCGTGTCGCCGACGTGTTTTGAATCGGACTGCCACATCTTTTGATTTCCGCTGCTGCTATTGATCTGACCGTTCACGACAGCGAGTTCTTCTAGCATGCTTGCCATTTCGCATTGGATCGCGCCCTTGACAATACTTACCACCCCGCCCGCAATCGCGGCTACCGAGCCGACGATGGTGGCTGCAGCACCTATTCCCGCAGCGACTGCTGGGGCAAATAAGGCGGCTGCAACTCCGCCGGTTGCGACCACTGCAGCGACAATTGCTGCAACAAGCACGACAAGCACTAACGCCAGGATCACATAACCCAACGGGCCTAGCGCCTTCGTGAAGTCCTCAATCTTGCTCATCAGCGACGAGTCGTGGTTCACTAAAGCAGTGATGATGCCAGAAATATCCGATTGCGCTTGCTCCATAATCGAACCCACGCTTGATTGCGTGATCGTCGATGTTTGGATCGAATGTTGCACCAAAGCATACACTTGGCTCATCGCGATCAGGACGTTTTCAGTGTTTTGATCGTTATGCGTCCCGGAGCTTGCGGTAGGCATCGGCACTATTTTATTTATCGTTTCCATATTTATTCCTTTTTATGAGTTATTATTAACCTCTCCAAACAAGACCTTGTCTCGCTTGGTTAAGGCTTGTCCACATGTTCTCTAAGGCTTGCAACGCCGACTGGTCGGGGTTTACGAACTGCTGCATGATCTGGTTGATCTGCTGCTGAGCCTGAGAAACGGAAGCGGCCAACTGAGAAACTTTATTTTGCGCAGCGGTTTGCTTTCCGGTGTCATACTGGGTGACGTCGGGACCTTTTTCTGTCAAACCGTCATGCCCTTTAGTAGAATCGCTTGGAGCGCCCTTAGCGGCCTCAACAGCAGAAAAAATGGCCAGAGCTAACGCAGCTGCAATAAGGACAACGGCGATGGCGATTAGAACAATGGCTATTGGGGCTAGTACGATCGTGCCCGCAAGAACTAGAGCGCCTAATATTAATCCTACGGCAACACCAGCAAGCACAGCGCCTGCTCCACCAGCAACCAACAAAGCAGTAGCATCCGCGCTCATAGAACTTGTCGATGTAGTTCCTTCATTACCGGCATTGGGCAGGGCGGCGTTAGCTGCAGCTTCCTTGCTCATCAGCTCTTGCATTTCGATCTGTTTATTTTGCTCTTCATTCATCTGCATCTGAAGATCTTTATTCACTGTTAATCCGGCTTTGCCAAGAATACCCTGAATTTCCGCTAAAGCATTGAATCCCATATGAATTACCCCTTTTTAAATTTTTATCTTGTTTTTTTCTGTTCTGATATAATTGCTAAGAACGGCGCCAAATTCCTTATAAGTTCCCTGTGACGCGGTCTGATCTGTATTCACATGGGTATAGAATGAGTTCTGCATATTGCTATTATCGTTAGACGTTTTTTGTTGGTCGATATTGTACTTGTTCACGTCTTGGTTATATTTTTGCTGAGCCGCCTGGATGGCTGCCAGATCGCCGCTTGGAATCGCTTGCAAATCCTGCTCGTCTTGTTGCAACTGGTCTTTGTCCGCAGTCACGAGAGCATCGTCTTGTTTTGTGAATGCGTTCAGCATCTCAATCGTAGAAAGAGCGCCGAAGGTGTCTTTGTCTTGTGTCGTATAGTTTCCATAAAGGGCCATAAGAAGACCTAGAAAAGCATTGTAATCCGGAGTGTTCTGCTTTGCTTCTGCTGGCTTTGCTGGAGAAATTTTTAAATCTGTCATAAAACTCCTATGTGTTTAGTTGCCGGTTGTTGGTGCGTTTGGGTTGTTAGAACCGCAAATATTGCTATAAGCCGAAAAGATCGCCATCGAAGCGTCGACCTCATGCGCGTCTTGTTTGATCTGAGCTTCCGACAACGTGCTATCCTTTTGCCCTTGAATGCCCATCGCTGAAGAAATGCGGTTCATATCTAGCGTTGCCGCTTCGATTGCAGGCCCTAATTTATGGCTATCATCTGTAATTTGATTGCCCTGTTTGGCATCATAATCACCGATTGCCTTCTGGTTTTTTAACACCATGATGCCCGCATAAGCCATGATCGCATCGGCACCCAACGCCACTACATACCAAGGCGCATGTTTAACCCAATACAAAAAATCAGTAGAGTGAGAATCGGCAAAATCCTTTATGTTTGTTTCACACTGAGCGATATCGGCGTTCAGAGCGTCGACTACACCATTGTCTTTACCCGCTGTCGCCATGGTATAGTTAAGCAAGGCTAGCATTAGAGGGCTAAGAGGTCCTTTTCCATTGCTATTCTCTGCGAGGTACGCTTTCAAAAAGTTTTCGATTGTCTCCGCATTGCCCATTTTCCCTAAAACGGAGGCTAGTTGGCTCAAAAATTGGGCTGTCGCATAGGTCTTGCTCAACATAACCTGGTCTTTGGCGCCGGTGTTAGAAGAACTTGCAAGAGCTTCCATCATCATGAAAAGCGCTGTATCTCCATTAACTGAACTTGTACTCATGATATTTTTCCTTGTTTTATTTATTATTAAGCAACGCTTGGGCTTGTGTTAGACACCTCAGTACCCCATAACGAAGATAGTGAGCTGATCACGTTCTGGGCCACTTGGTCCAACTGCTGAATCAAGGTACTCCAGGTGTTCAACTGGTTGTTATTCGTGTTGACCGCAGCGCCTAAGTTCGTGTCCAACGCTGAAGTACTGACTCCGCCGTTATAGCCGTTGTTCACCCAATCATCCAAAGGACCTAAGTCGGCAGGAGGAGCGCCCGCTGGAGGAGGTGATGTAGGGAATTTCTGTGAGTGGTAGTAGTCAGCCAATGTCCCAAGGTCGGTAATCAAAGCACTGTCGTCTCCGGCTAAAGCGGCGGCAATATCTTGGCCAATGTTGCCAATATCTTTACCGAAGCTACCGGGCCCTGTACCAATGATCATATTGTAAGCAGACATCGCCTGAGCGCCCAATCCGTCATTTAGGGTCGGATTAGCTATTTCGAAGTCGCTTAAAGCCTTAGCATCTGTTCCCAGTTTTTGGACGTCGGTAGCAAATTTATCAGCTAATGCTTTAGGGATGACCGAAGGTCCTGCTTGAGTTGCAATTGCGGTGATCTGCTGAAGATCTTGCTGAACGTTAATAATATCCTGCTGGACATCGTTCTCGTCTTTAGCCCGTGTTGTATAGGGCTCAACGCTATTACCAATGCTTTGGAGCTTGTTCATGAGGATCTCTGCATAGAGATAAAACGAAATGTCTTTAGTGTTAGTGCTCATATGATTAACCCCTTGGTTACAGTTATTATTAGTAAGTCTTTTGGGAGGTTTTTAGTATCGAGTTTGCCGGTCGTCTACTCTCCCACTTTTAATTATATAATAATTACATTAAGAAATCAACATAAATATTAAGAATTGTTAATACAAAGCATAACGAATCTTAATAATTAAAAGTGTTAACCTGTTAATTATAAGCGGGTTGAAACTTCGTTAAGTTGTTGAATAGGAGCTAGTTAGGTAAAACGGGGTGGTTTTAGGGAGGTTTTTTTGTTAAGTGGTTTATTTAGAAGAGGTTGGGGTTGCAGGGGCGAAATTGAAGCAACCCGCTTATTGTGAAAGACTTAAGGGTGATTGATTAAAATTGGGAGCTCATTAAGGCTGAAGAAGTTAAAGATATCGCTTTATTTTAGCTGAGTTAGGGCAGCTGAGGCTGCCCCGGGAAATAGATGGCTTATTCCTTGATCTGGGCGTGGGAAATGAGGAAATCCTGCGCCTTTTCGAGGAGGAGACGTGAATAGGCCTCGGCCTGCTTGATCTCATTGGTCCCATGCGGGTGCAGGGTATGGGGCTGCGGTGCGAGGAGCAGTTCTAGGGGGGTGGTTGGGTAGGCCGGGATGTCCTGAGGGGAAACATTGAGCTTGGCGTCGGTCAGGATCTTGCGGCAGATGTAGAACATGCAGACGGCCTTTTTGGACTGCTCAGCGATCGATTCGATCGTTTTGCGGCGGTCGTCTTGCGAGAGGGATTCCCAATATTTCTGGAACTGGGGGTCTTGCAAGAGTTGCTGCATGCGGAAACGGGTCTCTTTTTCGATGAGGGTGGTCGGCAGATCAAAAAGGTAGTTGTTCAGGAGGTGGTCGTTGATCTGTTCGCGCATCTTCTCTCTTACATGGGCTTCGGCTTGAGAAGCGAGGAGTTTTCCGATGTTTTCGCGCATTTCGTCGGTCGTGGAAACGCCGAGCTGCTTCGCAAAGGCCTCGTCGACGGGGGGAACTGTAGGCTGCTCGATCGCTTTGAGGTGTAAACGGACTTTTTTAGGCTTCAGGGCCTCTTTGTCTTCGACGGAGGCAGATTCGTCGGGAACGCTGATGCCTTCGAGAGTGGCACCGGCAGATTGGCCTAGAACGAGATCGCGCATCCACTGGGCCATCGATTTTTCTGTCACCTCAAAACGGGTGTTAGCAAAGACGCTGGTTGGAGGATCAGTCTCTAAATCTTCGACGTCGAGAAGGACGAAATCGCCTACTTGAACGGGGCGGTCATCAATGTTTTTCCAGGTAGCGAAGAAGAGTTGGACCTGGCGGATGGTCTCGCTGACTTTTTCATCGTTCACTTCGGGTTTTTTTACAGACTGGAGATCGATCTTGCTGACGTCGACTGAAGGGACTTCAGGATCGGTCTCAAAGGTCAAGGTGAGCTTCGCGCCTTCTTCTAAAGAGTGTTTTTGCATTTTAAAGGTGACGCGCGAGTCTTGATTGAGAAGGGGAATATGGGCCAGCTTGGCGCTCTCTTGAAAGGAGAGGTTGGCGATGGCCTCTTGCCACTGCTTGTCCACTTGTTGAGGATAATTTTTAACGACGAAGTCTTCGGGGGCTTTTCCTTTACGGAAGCCGGGGAGAGTGACCTCTTTGCTGATCTGTCTGACGGCCTGTTTATGGGCTTGTTTTACGATGGTAGGAGAGACTTCAACTTCAAATTCGATCCGGCAGGCTGGTTTTTTGTGGATGAGAAGGTGAATGTCACCGGTCTTGTATTCTCGCTCTGTCATCGGATCTCCTCTACGATTAAAAAAAGATAGCGGGTGATGAGGTTCGAACTCACGACCCTCACGTTGGCAACGTGATGCTCTACCGCTGAGCTACACCCGCAATTATCGCAGAACTATACCTTTCCACTCTTTTTTTCAGCAACTGGTTTTTACGGACACCCGTAAAAAAATTTCTTGCTTTGTTAAAACAATATTTTCTATCCTCTTTGCGCAACTTAACTTTTTTGGGGAGCTTATGGCATTTGCGGCGATTAGTTACACAACGGCAGCGGTGATCGGAGGTGTAGGTGTGGCGTTAGGCGCCTATCTCAATGGGCAAAGTCAAGAGGCGGAAGAGCAGCGCAATAGGGAAATGGAGCAGCTCCGTTACAATGCTGAATCACTATCAGAGCAAACCTTGCAATTAACAGGGATTATCTCTCTCCAGCACCAAGCGGCGAGTGTAGAGCAGGAATTGATCCAGAGAGTGGAACAGTTAACCGGAGCTATCGGACAATTGCAAACAGTGCAGAGTCAGCTCCGCGCAACGATGGCGGCTAGAAATCGAGACCTGCTCACGGTGACCCGGGATCGGGAAGAAATTCAACGGGAGCTCGCTGAAGCTTTACGCGTTAATGCGGAGCGCAATGATGCCTATGCGAGAGTGCATGCGGCCTTGCAAAGGGTCCAAGAAGAAAATTTATCGCTTAATGCTACTTTGGGCGAAGTGCGTCAAGGGAGGCTGGAGACGCATGAGGAACTCTCTGCGTTGCGCGACCAAAATACGGCCTTTTTGGCATCCTCTGCGGCAAGCCGTGAAAGTTGCGAACAATTAACCCGGGCCTTGACGACAGCCACCGAGGCTGCAACAAGCTTGGAAGTCCAGGTTGAGCAGCTTAGGGCGATGAATGTTTGTTACGATGGTGAGATCGCCCGTTTGTCCGAGGCGATCGAAAATATCCAGAGAAACAGGCAGAGTGCCTCGAATGCCAGAGCAGACGATGCAGGTGCGCATCCGGGAAAAACGGATGAAGATCTTGAGCTTCAAAAGGTGCTTGCGCGCTCTTTTGAAGAGAAAAACCTTGAGACCGACCCTCAACTGGAGAGAGTTTTGCAGCAAATGGATGACGCAGATCTCGATCAGGCCATTGCGGCTTCGATGCGTGAGCTAGACGTTTCTTTAGACACTAGGGAGTAAAAAATATGGTTGTTCTTGATTATGTTAGATCATCGCCCTGCTGGAACTGGGACCCGATCAGTTTGTTAAGTCCGCAGCAGCTGCGCATGGTCTTTGTCGCATCCACCATCATTGCTGCGGTAGCGACGCTGTTTGCTGTCTATTTTGCGGGCACTGCTCCCGCGATCCCTTTTCTTTGCTCCGCAGGAGCTTCCCATTTGTGCACCTACTTGGTGGAGCGCTACTTCATTTATGAACAGGCTTTGGAAAATCATGGCCGGGTGGTGAGCGATTTGAGGGCGGCGCTGCGCACGGCCGAGCAGTCGTTTGCGCGCAGCACGCAGCACGTGGCAGAGAGGCAGCAGCAAAATAGCGCACTCGAGGCCCAAGTGGGAAGGCTGGAAACTGCGGTCCCTTCCCTGTCGCAGGAAACACAACGTTTTATTAATAGCCTCCAAGTGGAAACGCAGCAGCAGAAGCAGCAAATTGTAGAGCTGCGCGGCCTTGTTCAGAAGCTCACCGAACAAAATGCGGTGTACGAACAAACGAGGATAGACTTTAAGGCAAGTCTTGCGGCAGCGGGTGGAATGCACGAAGATTTCAGAGAGGTGAACGGAGAGATGCAAGAACTTCAGCAAGAGCAGCGGATAGTTAACCGTGAAAGTCATGCCGCGGTGCTCGCAAACTTTGATCAGGCCGTAAGTACTGCGCGGCTGAGCCTGGGGGCTGCCGACGCCGTCGATCGAATCAAAATTGCCGCGCAAGATGTCGTCGCATTGGAGGCAGAATCAGAAACGCGGGGACAAAAATTGCTGCAACTGAGGGAGCGGATTGACGGTGTTAGAGACGAGGCTTTCATTTAATCAGGGCGCTAAATTATTTTTCGAAGATTGCTCCAGATAGAGTTAATCATTTTTTGAAAAAAAAGCATTTTTTTGTTGCGCGAGATGTCCGAAGATTGTAAAAACGGAGGAACAGGCGATCCGCAAATCGCTGCAGTATTTATTTGCTCGTGAATAGGGGTCTTGCAAGGACAATATGTTAAACTTTCGTAAGCTCAAACAAGATTTTTCTTCTGCCATCGTCAAAGAGGGGAGAGACCTGCACGAAAATCAGAAGGTCGTTTCGGCAAAGATTTTGCACTTGGATGCAAAGACCATGCGGATCGGGGGCCGGGTTTTAGGGCAGTACGAAAATCACTACGAAAGCCATATTGAAATTGATCGGCAGGAATGCGAAGCGATCGATTCCAACTGCGACTGTCCTTATAACTATGATTGTCAACACTTGGCCGCGCTTCTTTTTTACTTGGAACAGCACCTGGACGAAATTTTAGTGAGTTATTCGAAAGAGACAGATCTGAAAAAGAGCGGCTTTGATAAGGAAGCGCGCGATGAGCTTCTGGAGAAATTCAAAGAAGCGGAATCGAAAGAAGTGGTGCGCCAAGGAGAGCTGTATCAGAAGCAGGTCCTCCAAGAGTATGTCGCCGCCTCCGAGATGCTCGCGACCTCGCCATTCTTTAAAATCGAAGAGAAGCGGGAGATCGACAAGGCGGAATGGGCCCTCACGTTCGCCCTTCCCACGGTGCCGGTGGGACCCGTCGAAATCCAGTTGGCCCTGCGCCTTCCCTCTCGGTCTAAACCTCTCCACATTCCTGTCGTCAAAAGCTTTTTCCAAGCCCTCTCTTATGGGGAGCCGATCTCGATTGGGGGGAAGAAATATTGTTTCTCCTTAGAATCTTTCGATCCGAGCCAAAGAGAAATCATGGGGATGATCCGCGATCACGCCCGTTGCCAGGATACGGCGCCGACCGAAAAGGGCTTGAGAATTGCGCAACTCGATCTTGAGACATTCGGCATGATCCTCGCCAAGAGCTACGATGCCGCGTATGAAACCGCGCAGGGGTGTTTCTCCCAAGATGGGGATGAGCTTCCGGTGCTTTCGGGCTTCTATGAGGGGAGTTTAGAAACGCCGCTCCGCTTCTCTTTTGGGGCCGCAAAGCTCAAATTTGAGCTCGAATATCTGAAGCCGCCGACGTCGAAGATTTTGATGAAGCCGAGCATTATCTTGAACGCCGAAGAGGTGGAGCTCGAAGGGCCGCGACTCTTCGAGTGTGCCAAACCGGGTCTGATCTATAAAAATACCTATTTTCGCTTCCCTCAGGATATGACCCGCCATCACCTGCGCAATTTGCATCCGTTAAGAGATATGGTGATCCCGGAGCATCTATTTGGAACGTTTGTCGAAAACTCGCTGCCTGAACTGGGGCGATTTGCAGAAGTGGCCGAGAGGGATGTGGTCGATGATTTTGTGACGCTGCCGTTTGCCGGCATGGTGGAAGCGGTCTGCGATCTCGTCTATTTAGACGGGGAACTGGAAGCCTCGCTCCACTTCAATTATGGAGGGCGCAATATTCCTGCGGTCTCTACCCAGCTTACCTTTGAGCAGATCTCTTCCTTTGCGACCAAACAGGGGATCTTAGCGCGGAATCTTGTCGAAGAGCGGAAGATCATTGAAGATCTATTTCAAGATTTTTTATTCAGTCCCGAGGCGGCGGTCTATATCGCGAAATCGGATAAGAAGATCGTCGAGTTCATGACCGACACCATCCCGCGCTATCAACATCGGGTGACGTTTAATTGTCCGCAGAATCTTCTCGACCAGTTCATCTACGATCAGACCCAGTTTAGGCTCAATCTAGTCCATACCGACAAGATCGATATGTACCAGATCGAACTCAAAGTGGACGGCGCCTTAAAAGGGGTGCGGATGGACCTGCTCTGGGAATGTCTGGCGACGCGGCGCGCCTTTTTGGAGCTCGACTACGCCAAGCTCAAGACGAAAAAGCCCGATGGCAAGATGTCAAAAATTTTGGTCCTCGATCTCGAAAGAACGAGCGGCATTATCCAACTGTTCGACGAGCTGGGGATCCAAGTCCTCGACGATCATACATTAGATCGTCCGCTGTGGAGCTTGGCCAATATTGAAGCGGCCCACTTCGAAGGGCTACCTGTCCAATTCTCCATCTCTGACAAACTCATCGACATCCGCAAGCAGATGCTCGGAGAGAAAGAATTTGTTTATTCGGCGGTTCCCAAAGTAATCAACGCTAAGCTGCGCGCCTACCAAAATGAGGGCGTCCATTGGTTAGAGCGCCTGCGGCTCATGTACCTCAATGGAATTTTGGCCGACGATATGGGCCTCGGGAAAACATTGCAGGCGATTGTGGCGATCACCCAATATCAGGAGAAGAAAAAGGGTGTGACATTGATTGTATGCCCCACGTCGCTGCTCTATAACTGGAAAGAGGAGCTCGCGAAGTTTAATCCGAAATTGAAGGCTATGGTGATCGACGGCGTCCCGAGCAACCGGAAAAAATTGATGGATAACATGAAGGAATTCGATGTTGTCATCACCTCCTACACCTTGCTCCAAAAAGATATCGAGAGCTACAAAGCGTATCCGTTCAGCTATGTGATCCTAGATGAGGCGCAGCATATTAAAAACCGCGGCACGCGCAATGCCAAGTCTGTGAAAATGGTCCAAGCGGAGCACCGGCTGATCCTCTCCGGAACGCCGATCGAAAATTCTCTCGACGAACTCTGGAGCCTCTTCGACTTCTTGATGCCCGGCTTTTTGAGCACCTACGAACGTTTTGTCGAAAAATATGTGAGGGTCTCGGGCAAAGAGCTCGCAAAGAATTTGGAATACCTGCGCAAAAAGGTGGCCCCTTTCATCCTGCGCCGCATGAAGAGCGATGTGCTCGACGATCTGCCTCCAGTGTCGGAGATTGTCTACCACTGCCAACTCAGCGAAGTGCAGCTTGAACTCTACAAATCCTACGCTGAATCGGCCCGCGACGAACTGGTCAAACTGGTCCAAAAAGAGGGCTTCGACCGCGTACAGATCCACGTGCTCGCCACCCTCACGCGCCTCAAACAGATCTGCTGCCACCCGGCGATCTTCGCCAAGGAAAAGGCCGAGGAGGGCGATTCATCCAAATACGATCTTCTCATGGACCTCTTGCAAAACTTGGTCGAGAACAAGCACAAGACGGTGATCTTCAGCCAATACACCCGTATGCTCCAGATCATGCGCGAAGACTTCCAAAAACGGGGGATCCACTTCCTCTACTTGGACGGCTCGTCAAAAAATCGCTTAGAGATTGTAAAGAACTTCAACGAAGACCCCTCTGTCTCTGTCTTCCTCGTTTCGCTCAAAGCGGGCGGTACGGGCCTCAACCTTATCGGGGCGGATACCGTCATCCATTACGATATGTGGTGGAACCCCGCTGTAGAAAACCAAGCCACCGACCGGGTCCACCGCATCGGTCAGAAGCGCAATGTCTCGTCCTATAAACTCATTACCTTGAATACAATTGAGGAAAAAATTGCAGAAATGCAAAAGAGGAAAAAAGGATTGGTCAAGAAAGTCGTGAGCTGCGATGATGAAGCTATTGCGAAATTGACTTGGGAAGATGTACTTGAACTCTTAAAGACTTGAATTATGGCAAAAAAAGAAGAAAATTTTAAAGATTCGTTAATCAGAGCTGGACAATCAATTAGAAATAAATTTGGACAGGTCAGCGGCCTCTTTTCTAATGACATCGGAATCGACTTAGGGACTGCGAACACCCTTGTCTACGTCCGTGGAAAAGGGATCGTCCTTGCAGAGCCCTCCGTCGTCGCCGTCGATTCAGCGACCGGGGAAGTGCTCGCCGTCGGACACAAAGCCAAAGCCATGCTCGGTAAAACGCCTAGGAAAATCCATGCGGTCCGCCCGATGAAAGATGGCGTTATTGCAGACTTCGAGATCGCCGAAGGGATGTTAAAAGCCCTCATTAAACGAGTGACACCCGCGCGCACCCTTTTCCGTCCAAAAATTTTAATTGCTGTTCCTTCCGGGATCACCGGCGTCGAAAAGCGCGCCGTAGAAGATTCCGCCCTTAGAGCCGGAGCCCAAGAGGTGATTCTCATTGAAGAACCGATGGCAGCCGCGATCGGCGTCGATCTTCCCGTTCACGAGCCTTCCGCAAATATGATCATCGACATCGGCGGCGGAACGACAGAGGTTGCTATTATTTCTCTCGGCGGCATTGTGGAGTCTAGATCACTCCGGATCGCCGGCGACGAGTTTGATGAGTGCATTGTCAACTACATGCGCCGCACCTACAATTTAATGATTGGACCTCGCACTGCGGAAGAGATCAAAATGACGATCGGCTCTGCCTATCCTCTTGGCGATCATGAGCTGGAGATGGAAGTGCGCGGCCGAGACCAGGTAGCCGGCCTTCCGATCACCAAACGGATTAATTCCGTCGAGATCCGCGAATGTTTGACAGAGCCCATTCAGCAGATCATCGAATGTGTCAAGTTGACCTTAGAAAAATGCCCTCCCGAACTTGCCGCCGACCTCGTCGAACGAGGCATGGTGCTCGCAGGCGGGGGAGCGCTCATCAAAGGTCTGGATAAGGCGCTGATTAAGGAGACGGGCCTTCCCGTCATCGTGGCCCCAAGCCCGTTGCTCGCTGTATGCCTTGGTACTGGAAAAGCCCTTGAATACCTCGATAAGTTTAAGAAGCGTAAATCCATGGTTGGCTGATTGGGTCAGCGAGGTCACCGATCTCTGCAAGCCCTCCCATGTGCATCTTTGCGACGGCTCTCCCAAAGAATATGATCAGCTTGCGCGGGAGCTGGTCGCAAAGAAAGTCTTTGTCCCTCTCATACGCCCCCACAGCTTTTGGTGCCACTCCACCCCCGACGATGTCGCGCGCGTAGAGGAGGCCACCTACATTTGTTCTCGTAAAAAAGAGGACGCCGGCCCCACCAACAACTGGAAAGATCCCCACGAGATGAAGGTCCTCTTGCGAGGACTCTTTGCCGGATCGATGCAGGGGCGCACCTTATACATTATTCCCTATTGCATGGGCCCTTTTGGAGCTCCGCTCGCGCGGATTGGCGTGCAGATCACCGATTCGCCCTATGTCGTCTGTAATATGCACATCATGACACGCATGGGCGCGCAGGTCCTCGAGCGTTTAAAAAATCACACTCCTTTTGTTCCCTGCCTCCACTCCGTCGGCGTTCCGCTAAAGCCCGGAGAAAAAGATGTCCCTTGGCCGTGCCGCCCCGATCAGAAATATATCGTCCAGTTTCCTGAAGAGCGGAGCATCTGGTCCTTTGGCAGCGGCTACGGCGGCAATGCCCTTTTAGGAAAGAAAAGCCTCGCTCTCCGCATCGCCTCTGTCATGGGCAGAGACGAAGGCTGGATGGCGGAGCACATGCTGATTATGGGACTGACCAATCCCGCCGGAGAAAAAAAATATATCGCCGCCGCCTTTCCGAGCCAGTGCGGCAAAACCAATCTTGCATTGTTAAAATCTCCTTTACCTGGTTGGAAAGTACACTGCGTGGGTGATGACATCGCCTGGATGCATTTTGGCAAAGATGGCAGGCTCTATGCGATCAATCCCGAGGCCGGGTTTTTTGGCGTCGCTCCAGGCACCACAGAAACTTCCAACCCCAATGCGATGCGCATCATCGAAAAAAATACGATCTTCACTAACACCGCCGTCACAGAGGAGCGCGATGTTTGGTGGGAAGGACTCACCAAAGAGCCGCCGCCCCATTTGCGCAACTGGCTTAGCGAGCCATGGGTTCCTGGCACTCCCGCCTCGCATCCCAATGCCCGTTTCACTTCGCCCCTAAGCCAGTGCACTATTCTCGATCCCGATTGGAACAACCCCGAAGGCGTGCCCATCTCAGCCATTCTATTCGGCGGCAGGCGCGCGAGCTTAGAGCCACTCGTCTATGAATCATTCTCGTGGCAGCACGGCGTTTTTGTCGGCGCCTCTCTCTCTTCAGAAACTACGGCTGCGGCAAAAGGCGCTGTCGGCACGCTGCGCCACGATCCATTCGCAATGCTTCCGTTTTGCGGCTACAACATGGGCGATTATTTTCAGCACTGGCTGAACATGCAGAAACAAGCGGGGGCCAAGCTGCCCAAAATTTTCCATGTCAATTGGTTTAGAAAATCGAAAGAGGGCAAGTACCTTTGGCCCGGATTTGGAGAGAACATCCATGTGCTGAAATGGATCTTTGAGCGAGTAGCGGGAACCGCGCAAGCGCGCGAATCTTTCCTCGGGCAGCTTCCCGCTCTGGGGCTTTTTGCCGAAGAGCTCCTCTCTCTCGATCCCGAGAGCTGGAGAAAAGAGGTGGCCGATCTCAAACATTACTTTACGATCTTCGGTTCCCACCTGCCCGATGCCGTCCGCGCAGAGCTAGACGCCCTAGAAAAGAGGATTTCATGAGAGCCCTTATCCAAAGAGTGACACGCGCAGAAGTGAAAGTAGATGGCGAAATCGTTGGAAAGATCGGCCCAGGCCTGCTCATCCTTTTTGCCGTTCATCAAGAGGACACTCCCGAAAAAACAGCGTGGATGGTGCAGAAGCTCTCGCAGCTTCGGATTTTTGCCGACGCTCAAGATAAAATGAACTTGTCGCTCAAAGAGACGCAAGGGGAAGCGCTTATCGTCTCCCAATTCACTCTGTATGGAAATTGTCTTCAGGGCCGTCGCCCCGATTTTTTTGCCGCAGCGCCTCCCGAGCGGGCGCAGGCGATCTATGAAAAATTTGTGGGCGAGATGAAGCAGGAGCTGGGGAAAATCGAGACAGGCATTTTTGGAGCGCGCATGGAAGTTTCACTCGTCAACGATGGCCCAGTGACCTTCCTGATCGACACGCCGTAGAAAGAGTCGGAAAATAACAGGATAGTAGGATGCACAGGATAGAAGAGAAATTGGGATTTCCGAACCTCTTTTATCCTGACTATCCTACTATCCTGTTATTTTTTTCTTGAATTCCCCAGCGATTAGCGAGCGAATAGCTCGTTATGTTTAAAAAAAAGTGGGATTTCAATTTTAGCTGTGTCGGCGCTGTCTGAACCGTGGACGGCGTTGCGGTCGATCGATTCGGCGAAGTCGGCGCGGATGGTGCCCGGAGCGGCATCTTTAGGGTTTGTAGCGCCCATCAGCGTGCGGTGGAGGGCAATTGCATTGTCTCCTTCGAGGACGGAGATGAGGACTGGCCCGGAGATCATGAAAGAGACGAGGTCGTTGAAGAAGGGGCGGTGGGAGTGGATGGCGTAAAAAGCTTCGGCTTGAGCTTTGGAGAGGTGGATCATTTTAGCTGCGATCACTTTCAGGCCAGCTTTTTCAAAGCGGGAAAGGATGGCGCCGATGTGATTTTCCTCTACAGCGTCTGGTTTGATGATCGAAAGGGTTTGCTCTTGTGCCATATTTAGTTCTCCTGTATTTTAGGGGCTTAATCATAGTATACCAGACCAATTAATCTCACGGAAAATGTACGGCTGCTATCTCCATGTACGGCGACTACCTCGATTTTTCTAAAGTAAAGCGCGCCTTGGTGGTCATTATGAGGCACCATGGGGACGTCCTCCTCTCTTCCCCAGTTTTTACGCAATTAAAGACGAAAATCTCCCATGTGGATGCGATGATCTATGCGGAGACGCTTCCCATGCTAGAGGGGCACCCGGCGATCTCAGAATTTTTGCTCTACGACAAAAAGAAAAAGAAAAATTTTATTCATGAAATTCGGTTTTTCTGGGACCTGCGCAAACGGGGCTATGACCTTGTCGTCAACCTGACGGAGGGTGACCGAGGGGCGATCGCCGCGTGGATTTCGGGCGCCTTGTACCGCGTCGGCCCCGAAGGAAAGAAGAAGTCGGGCTACACGCACATCGTCAAAAAATGCCACCCCCCGCGCCACACCGTGGAACGAAAATTAGATAGTGTCCGCCGCATGGGGATTTTCCCCAAGGAAGACGATCGAGAGCTTTTCTTTTCCATCCCAGAAAGCGCTGAAGCCCGCATGAGGACGATGCTCGGCGATACCCAAGATTTTATTCTCATCCATCCCACGTCCCGCTGGCTTTTCAAGTGTTGGCCCACCGACCGCGTCGCCGCGCTCATCGAGGACTTGCACGCCAAAGGGTACAAAATGGTTCTCTCATCGGGGCCGGATAAGGCGGAGATGGGAAAGATTGAGGAGATCCTCAAGAAGGTCCCTCATATCCCGTTATGCAATGTGGCTGGAAAAATTTCTTTGAAAGAGCTCGGCGCGCTGATCCAAATGAGCCGCTGTCTTTTTTGCGTCGACTCTGTGCCGCTGCATATCGCCAGCTCTTTAAAAGCTCCTGTGGTTGCGCTCTTTGGCCCCTCCTCGGAGGTCAATTGGGGCCCTTGGAAAAATCCGAAAGCGCGCATTCTCTCCCAGAACTTTAGCTGCCGCCCCTGCCATCTCGATGGCTGCGGGGGAAGCAAGGTGAGCGATTGCCTCTACACCATCCCTGTACATACAGTTTTGCAAGCTGTTGAAGAGTGTTGCCACCCCTCTTCGTCGTTGAAAGTTCTCCTTTAATTGACATTATACCCGCTTAAATTTACTTATTGAATACAGGGCGTTATACGCTAACAAGGAGCTAAAATGTTATATTGGGCTGTCATTTTCTTTCTCATCGCCATCGTTGCTGGTATTTTCGGTTTTGGACAGATTGCTGCGGGAGCTGAAACCATCGCGATCTGGTTGTTCTGGATTTTTATCATCGTTTTCTTGGTCACGCTCATTGCGGGACTCTTTCGACGAAGAAGATAAAATATATCTAATTGACTCGAGGGCGAGTGGGGACAAACGTCCCTACGTTCGGCATCTTGAAATGGGGTGAAAAGACGCTATGGGCCACGGGAGGCCAGGTGAGGTTTTTTCCAAACATGAGAACTTTGCCCCGCAGGATCAAATTATTTCCTCGGCGCCACACTTCTGCATCATAAACGTTCCCTTTGCGGGGATCGATGATCTTGCCTTTATATCTTGAGCCTGCGGGGCGCAAGTTCCACACAAAATCGAGGCCGCAGTAGTGGGGATTGCCGCGGATGCCGGGCGCGCGCTCGATAGGAGTATAAATGGAATCATCGATCTTTCCCTCCTCATTGTAGCTAGCGATCAACCTTCCGTAATAGGCGCCCTCATATTCATAGATTGCGACGAGCCCTTGAGGTTTGCCGGTGTTTTGGTTGAGAGTTTCCCAGAAGCCGACAATGGATTTATCGTTGGGGACCGTTTCTTCAGACTCTGCGATAGTCTGGCAGCTTTCTTCAGGCATTTCTGCTTCCAGGGACTCCTCGGCGACAGGACTTCGGAAAAAGCGGAAGAATTCCTCAACGACGTCTAGAGGTTTGGAAAAGAGAAATCCCGAGCTGGAGTTAATATTGCCGGCCATTGCGGTGGCGAAGAACATAAAAAGTGGGACGACATACAATATCTTTCTCATAATTCCATTATTTCCAGACAGATTAGATACAAACCTTCTGCATAACCGGATTCTAAAGAGAAATCAACAATTATTTTAGAATGGCGGCATATCATTGATGAATGCGCAGATATCGGGGAGCCCGCGGTAGAGCTCTTTGTAGTCTAATCCATAGCCGATGACGAAGCGGTCGGGGATATTAAACAGGACATAGTCGGGCCGATATTCGATGGTGCGCGGGATGTCTTTAAGCAGCAGGACCAAAGTTTTAATGCTATTGGGGTTTTTGCTTTCGAGAACCTTCATCACCCCGGTGAGTGTTTTGCCGGTCTCAAAAATGTCGTCGACGATGAGGACGTCTCTCCCTTCTATCTCTAAACTGTCTAGATTGGTGATCTTTAGTTCGCCGGCTTTCGTTCCATTGTGGCCATAGCTGCTCGCCTTGATATCCTCGATCGTGAATGGAACTTCAATGTGGCGGATCAGGTCTGTGGTCACGCAGAGCGCTCCCTTCATGATCATCAAAACGGTCAATTTTTTGTCGCGGTAATCCTCGTTGATCATGGCAGCAGTCTCACGGATTTTTGCCGCGAGCTCTTCTGCAGGAATGAGGACTTCGATGTTCTCTGTATTGCTGTAGCAGAGAGAGGAAATGGCCAATGAGAGAGATAGACAAGCCTTGTGCATAAAAACCGCCCGTTGGTTAGAAAAATTGGAAGACAGTCTTTACCAACGGGTGAAATTAGTCAAATCTAAAGGCGGAAGTCTTCGCCGAAATAGGAGGACCGAGCCTCTTTGCTCTGGAGCAGTTCGTCGACGGTTCCCGACATCATCACTTTGCCTTCGCGGATCAGATAGCTCCGGTCGACAATGGAGAAGATCTCGCGGGCGTTGTGGTCGGTGATCAGGACGCTGATCTGTTTTCCCTTAAGAATGCGGATGAGGTGTTTGACGTCGTTCACGGCGAGAGGGTCGATGTTGGCAAATGGCTCATCGAGAAGGAGTAGGGAGGGCTGGGTGATCAGGGCGCGGGTGATTTCGAGACGGCGCCGCTCTCCGCCTGAAAGGGTGCTCGCTTTTTTCTTGGCGAGTTTTTCAAGGTGGAGTTCATGCAGGAGTTTTTCGAGGCGGCTGGTTCGCTCAGCGGGGGTGATCGGGAGGGTCTCGAGGATGCAGAGAATGTTTTCTTCGACCGAGAGTTGGCGGAAGATCGAAGGCTCTTGCGCGAGATATCCCATACCGAGGTGGGCGCGCTCGTGGATCGGGAGGTGCGTCGCCTTCTGCCCTTTGAAAAATACGTTGCCGCTGTCGGGGGCGATCAGGCCGATGGTCATGTAGAAGGCAGTCGTTTTTCCGGCGCCGTTGGGCCCTAGAAGTCCTACAACCTCTCCTTTTCCGACATGGAAGGAGAGGCCGCTGACGACAGATTTGCCGCCGTAGGTTTTGATCAGGTTTTGTACTTCTAGAATCGGTGCCGGGGCCATTTACAGTCCTTTATAGTTCGGGAAAATGCGTTGCAACAGGGTATCTTCGTCCGAAGAGAAGGAAAACTTCACATTTCCAATGCCTTTGACGGTCTGCTTTTTTGTCTCGGGATCTTGAGTGATGTGGATCTCTTGTCCGGTGATGCGGAGTGATTGGTACTCATCGCAGAAGAGCACTTTTTTTCCGGGATTCGCTGCGAGGATCAGGGTGCGGGTGCTAGGTGAATAAGAGAGCCTGTCAGCAATGCCGCAGCGGAGCGGTTTTTTTGGGTCGTGGGAAAAGAGGCGGACGTTGCCTTTGAGGTTCATCGATACGGGCTGTAGGCGAGTGCCTTCCAGAGTGTATTCAATGGCGGCCTTATCGGCGTTGATCGCGATCTCTTCTTCCTCGTAATGGATTTGCAGGTCGTCGGGAGTTTTGCCGTCAACAATAGGGCTGTCGATAAGCGCTTGGAGCTTGTCGCGGTCGATATAGAGATTGCCGTGGGAGACGAGGGTATGGGCCGCTTTGGTCTCGGGAACGGTGTACTGGAGCATGGTGTTCCCCTTTGCCAAAATGGCTGTAGTAACTCGTTTGCCATTTTGTTTGGTCTGGACGAGGTGCAGCTCATCTTCGGAGGTCAGGGTGCCGAGCGACGTTTCATCGATATGGACTTGGCCTTTTAACACGAGGATGTTTTTGAGGTGGTTCCATACGAGGTCTTTGCAGGTGAAATGG
The DNA here is from genome assembly GCA_009885755.1 of Parachlamydiales bacterium. Taxonomy (GTDB): domain Bacteria; phylum Chlamydiota; class Chlamydiia; order Chlamydiales; family Rhabdochlamydiaceae; genus VFKB01. The sequence continues at coordinate 47,653 of VFKB01000001.1, forward strand.
ATCTCCCCTTTTTGCACGTTGGGAACGAGGCAGGAGACGAGGGTCCCTTTCGGATTGTGGAGCGTCAGGAGGGAGCGGGTGAGATCGAAGTCGACCGAGGTGGCGTCGATCTGATCGCCCTGGTGCGTGAGGTGGCAAAAGGTGTTCTCATCCTTGGGATGCGCGGTGATCTGATTGTCCTTGTGGTAGAAAGCATTATCGGCGCGGAGGGTGAAACTGTTTGCGTAGTCGATGATCACATCGTTCTTGGCATGCAAGGTCTCGATCTCAAAGTCGGTCTCTTCTTTTTTTGAGATGTTGAGCTCTACGAGTGGGCTCATCAAGCGGAAGAGCTCTTTGGTGAAGATGACTTTATCTGGAGAGGTTAGAGTGCCAGTGAGGGCGGTAAAATCGAGGTTGGCCTCTTGGCACTGAATTTCTGATTTATTTTTCAGCGAGAGGAGGACATCTTTGGTGAGGTGGATCAACGAAAAGGGGAATTCTTTTCCCGCGTCTTGGCGCTCTAAGGAGGCTTGATCGGCGGTCATTTTTCCGAGGCTGTGGTCAAGAACGACATGTCCCTTGAGGACGAGGGCATTTCCGTCGTAGGCGGCTGTCGTGGAAGAGACGGACGATGTTTCGGGAATCGGCTCAGCACAGAGAAAAACTGTAGAGAGCGCGAAAATTGTTAAATATTTCATAATCTAACCGTCCTTTTGGTTTAACGAGGCTTTAAAATCGGTCGCTTGAAATTTTGGGGTCTTGCCCGAAATGGAAAAAGAGACGTCATTTGCGATTCCTTTTAGGAAGGCGGTAGAGTGGATCATTTTAAGGGGCAAAGTGTGCCCGGGTAGCCGATAGAGCGAAAGGGCAACAGAGTGCGCGAGAAATTCTTGGGAGAGGTGTTGGTAAATTCCGTGGCGTGCTTCGAAGTAGCGTACCTGTTGCATTTCGGTTCCCTCTGTAGAGAGCTTTTCCTGCATCCAGCACCTGAGGTGCTCCAAATTTTCGATGATATCGATTTTGCGATCTCTTGGCAACAAGGTGAGATGGGAGACGTCGCTTTCGATCCGTGTGTGGAGGCGGGAAGAGTCTTCCTGCGTGAACCAGATGTCTTTGCAAACACCGCTGCGCACTTGTTTGGCCGAGGTGATCGGGCGCGAGGTGGCCATTTCGCGGGCTTCGATCGCTCGCGCTCGGTACTGGGCGCAATCGCTATCGCGCAAATAAAAAAATTGCATGGCCCAGAGGAAGGAGGCGATGCCGAAAGCGATTAAGTAGCGCAGGCCCAGTTTACGAAACATCTTGAACGATCTCATAAATTTGTTTTGCTTTGATCAGCAGCCTTTCTAACGCGTCAAAAGGCATGACCGAGTCCTTGTCGCTTTTTGCCGACGCGGGATCGGGATGGGACTCGATGAAGAGGCAGTTAGCGCCGGCAGCGATCGCGGCTAAAGTGAGTGTCGGAATAAATTCTCGCTGTCCGCCTGACGAGGTGCCGTTGCCTCCGGGAATTTGAACGGAGTGGGAGGCGTCGAAACAGACGGGGAAGCCGAAGCGCTGCATAATCGGGATCGAGCGCATGTCGCTCACGAGGTTGTTGTAGCCAAAACTTGCTCCCCGATCGGTTAAAATGATGCGCTGGTTATCGGTAGAGACAATTTTGTCGACGACATTGCCCATATCCCAAGCGGCCATGAACTGTCCTTTTTTGACGTTGATGGCAGCGCCCGTAAGACCGGCTGCGACGATCAGGTCGGTCTGGCGGCAGAGGAAGGCGGGGATTTGGATGATGTCGCACACGGCGCCGGCCGCTTTGGCCTCTTCGGGCGAATGGACGTCGGTGATGACCGGGACGTCAAATTCCCGTTTGACCTTCTCTAAAATGCGCAAGCCCTCCTCGAGGCCGGGGCCGCGGAATGAATTATAGGAGGAGCGGTTCGCTTTATCGTAGCTCGACTTGTAGATGAAGTTGATTCCGAGGGGCGCGAGCATTTTTTTGAGGGCTTCCGCGGTGTAGAGCGCGTGGTCTTCGCTCTCGATGACGCAGGGACCGGTCATCACTGCCAGAGGTTGTTTGGCACCGATGGTAAAGTTTTTAATGATGACGTCTTTCATATGAACACCTCTTTAAAAGTATAAAGCCCGGCGGGCTGGTTGAGCAAAAATCTAGCGGCCTGCAACGCTCCGCGCGCGAAGATGTCGCGGGAAAAGGCATTGTGTTTGAGTTCGATCCGCTCATTGTCGTTCGAAAAGATCAGGGTATGCTCCCCTATGACGTTGCCGGTGCGGGCCCAGCGAACCGTTTTTGGATCGCAATGGAGGGCTTTGGCAAAAGCGAGAGCGGCCCCGCTGGGGGCATCTTTTTTTTGCGTGTGGTGCACCTCTTGGATCTCGATCGTTTTGAAGTAGGGGGCAAAAAGTTTAGCCGCCTGCATGCAGAGAGCGATACCGATGCTGAAGTTGGGAGAGAAAAGGATCGGGATCTCTTTGGCCGCCTCACTTAAGATCTGATGCGCATTTTCTCCGTGGCCTGTTGTGCCGACGACAAGCGGAGTTTTTGCGCTGCGCGCGCGGGAAAGGTGATCGGGCAGCGCGGTGTAGGAAGAAAAATCGATGAGCACATCGGCGGCGTCGAGATCTTCTGCGACAGCAAAGTCGGGCGCTTCCGCGATCATTGCAATGACGCGCTGTCCCATTTTTCCCTTGGAGCCGAGGATGCCAACTCTATGTTTCATACGGGCGATTTTAGCATACAATTAAAAAAGAGTACTAAAAAAATCGACAATATGAATAAAATGTTCGTGGCAAGCCTTCAAAAGCATGTCTGTCCAACAAGAACTGAGGAGTAGAAGAATGCGCGGATTGAAAGTCGGTCTTTTAATGATTCTTTTTTTTAATGTCGGGTCATTTGCCGACGAAGAAGAGATTGTGGACCGGGGCCATACGATTAATTTTAATGATGTACCCGTGATCGAATTTATCCGCTTTGTCAGTAAGATCTCTAATGTCAACTTCATGTTTGACGCCGACGAGCTCCAGTTCAACGTCAGCTTGATGTCTGGTAGAGGGGTCAGTTCCGAGAGCGTCCTCAAGGCGCTGGTCCAAATGCTCTACGCCCGAGGCCTCACCGCCGTGGAAAAGGATGGCTACTATGTGATTTTCAAGAACGAGGATGAGCTGAACAATCCTTCAGAATTTCTAGACCGGGTGGTGGCGGAGCCTCGATCGGGGCCGGCATCAGGACCTTCGACGACCGAATTTTTTGTCTATAAGTTGAAGTATCATCAGGGCGCCGAGATCATGGATGCGATGAAAAAGGCTGCCTCCGACCTACAAGGCCAGGGCGAAACCCCTCAAAATCTTTTGAATACGATCCACTCGGTCCAATGGGTGAAGACGACGAATTCTCTTCTCTGCTCCGGGGATGCCCAAGCGCTAGAGGGGTTGAAAAAGTTGATCAACGGGCTGGATATTCCGCTAAGACAAGTCTTTATTGAGGTCCTCGTCATCGAGACCGATGTGAAAAAGAGTATGGAGTTTGGGCTCCAGTGGGCTGCCGGGGGCAAATTTGGCCACGTCGGCTTTGGAGGAGCGAATATTCCTCCCAGCTCTGGAAACCTATTTGGGGCAGCGATGCAGAGCATCAGCGCGTCGAATCCTCCGACGGGTCTGAACCAAATCCCGATTGGAAATGGTCTCGACATGGGGGTCATAGGCGACCTAATCCTCCACAAAGGAAAATCTTTCCTTTCCTTAGGCGCGCTGGTTTCTGCTCTGCAGTTGGACGGCGATAGCACGATTGTCCTCAATCAGAAGATCATCACCCAAGATAATAAAAATTCGAAGATCTTCGTTGGGGACAACATTCCCTTCACCGGATCGGTGATCTCGACCGCCGGCCACCAGCATCAGACGACCGCCAATATCGAGTATAGAGACATTGGGGTCAACCTGAGCATCACGCCGATGCTGGGCGAGGGGGATATCATTACCCTCGACATCGCAGAAGAGATTACAGAAACCGTCCCCGATCACAATGCCCATTTGAATCCGAACCAGAACGTCAATGGGATCCGGACTACCAAGACGAATATGGCTACCCATGTCCACGTCCCCGACAAGCACTTTTTGGTCCTCAGCGGCATGATTCGCAACGCCAAGTCGCACCATAAGTCGGGCCTCCCTTGCCTAGGGGGACTGCCCTACATCGGGGCTGCATTTAGCAAGACCCGCGAGACGGACGAAAAAAGAAACGTGATTATTTTTGTCCGACCTCATATTATTAATTCTTTTGATGACTACAAAAAAGTGACCGAGACCCAAGAGGAAATCTATCAAAGACAGTCAGATCCTGCCGACTTTGAATCGGGGTTGAGACTGATCAATGAGCAGCTCCCTATGAAAGAAAACGTTTCTCCTTGAAATGAGTGGACAAGATCGTTACACTCCGTGTACTTTTCGGACTGATAGCTCAGCTGGATAGAGCACCCGCCTTCTAAGTGGGATGTCGCAGGTTCGAGTCCTGCTCAGTCCAATTGTATTTTTTAGGGTTTTTATGAAACTTGGTGATGTAGTTGTTTCTAAAAAGATCTTTAGTTCTCTAGATTCCTCTTTCACAGAGTTCCAATCTAAGGAGTTTCGAGAGCTCAATGAGCAAGAGAGGAGCGAGTGCGTCAGCGCCATCCTGCTCGAGCGCCTTTTAGATGACACCGCCCCTCCTTTTGCCCTGCCCGCCGTCCTCGATTATATTGACCGTGTCAACCGCGAAAAGGTCCTTGAGCACTACACGTTTTCCCATTTCGAGCTCTGGTTGAATCAAACCTCCGGCCTAAGCAAAGAGGACAACTATCGCGTCCGCGCCCGCATTGTGGGCAAGCATATCCCTCGAGATGCCTATCAAATTTTCTTTCCTATCAGCTCTGGGAAAAGTTATCCCGGAAGCCACTATGTGACAGCGCACGGATCTCCCGACCTAGATACGACCGTGGCCTCATTTTGGGGGTGGGTGGACGCTTTTGGAGCGCGCGTTTCCGACGGTCTTCATTTATGGAATGTTCCCGGAGGCCCTCCTGAGCAAGTGGAGATCTCGCTGCTGTTCAATCACTATTTTGGCCCGGCCCTCTTCGAGCATCTCGCAAAAAACCGCCCCGGCCTTTCTGTTTCAGGACTTGAGCTGATCCAGCAAAAAGGGATGATCAAAAAAGAGACCACAGAAGCTAGTTTGACAAGCGAACATGCCCGCGACGGAAATGCGATTGTGCTCGTGGATGACCAAGGCTATTTTTTAGGCGATTGGCGCGCGATGGATTTCGAGGGGGTCACTCAGGTGATCATGCTCCTCAATAGCTGTCTGCGCTTTTTTGAAAATAACGTCTATATCCGGCTCGTTTCCCTCTTCTCACAAGAGCAGCTCACAAAAAAAGATGTGCCCGCCTTCGTTAAGGCCGTATGTGGGATGACAGTCGAAGAGACGCCTCCTGCAAAGCTGTTTAGTGAGCGGCAAAGGGAATATGTCGATAAGTACTTGAAAAAGGTGCTTGGGGTTTCTAAAGGGGTTAAGAGCTCCTTTAAAGAATTTGCAGAAGCTTTGACGGTGAAGGACTTTAAGAGTTTCATCGATGCTGTAGAGGCAATGAACAAGTCGCCGCTCTTTGACGCTTCGGGAAAGCTGATTGAAAACCGCTCGCAGATCTTCCACTACTTAGAAAAGATCATCAAAGCCTTAGAGAAGGGACTGGAGACCTTCGTCCACTGTGTCAATAAGCTCGATGTGGCGCTCCACATCAAGACGGAAGTGTTCGGCCATCTTCCGCAAGCCATCGGCTATAGAGCTGACATCGAAGAGATCCGCAGCAAAATGGGCGCCTATTCTTACCTGACAGTGACCTATTCGGACAAAGACGGCCGCGTGATACCTATGGGGATTATCCGCGCCATCGACCTCCACCGCCCCATTTTAGGAACGGTCTCGCAGAGAGATTTCTGCAACCGCGAAGAGACGCATATTCCTTCTTATTTGGAAGTGATCAGTGTGATCGACCACCATAAGGGGCACTTTATGACGTCGACCCCTTCGGCGGTGACGATCTCCGATGCCCAATCGTCCAATACCCTCACCGCGGAAATGGCCTTTGCGATCAACGACGCCTACGGCACCGGCGGCATGGGCGCCGCGGAGATCGAAGCGCAGATCACATCGGAAAAAAATAGATCGGTCCTCCAAAGGCTCCTGCGAAAATCGCTCGTCGTAGAGAAAAAGAACCCCTTTTACATTGCCCCTGAGCGCGAATATGAGGAATACCTCCACTTTCTTTATGCGATCTTGGAAGACACTGACCTGCTTACGAAAGTATCGCTGCGCGACGTCGAGTGCGTAGCCCGCCTCCTAAACCGTTTGAAGTCCCTTGTCCTCAAACAAGAAGTCGAAGTGATCGACTTCAACGATATTCCGCGCGATGAAAAATTTGTCAAAAAGGCAGCAGATAGGATTTTGCGCAACGAGGAGATGTATTCGCTCTATAAAAAGATCTATCACGCCAAGGAAGAGGCTGTGGAACAGCACCTCGCTTTAGGCGCGCAAGGAAAGCCTTCCGCTGTTTTTGCCGACACTAAAGAGCAGAACGGGTGCTGCAGAGTAGGGCAGACGAAATTGTTCGCGAAAAATTTCCCCTCCTTTTCCCGCCATGTTAAAGAGCTGCGTAAACTGTGGGTCAAAGAGGCCAACGAGGCTTATAAAGAGAAGAAAGAGGTCGATCTCCATCTGCATATGATCAGCACGATCGCTAGCGCAGAGGATTTATTTAAAGGCAAGGCTGAGAGCGGCAACCATAAGGATGAGCTCTGGATGTGGATTCCGGGATCGGAACCATCGATCGAGCACCTCAAGAGTTTCTTGAGCGCCTTTGGTGCATCGCCCTCCATCGTCCAAAATAACTGTGAAGTGGAATTTATTGGAGAGAATGCTAAGGAACTCGGTCAGCTATTCACTGAGAGCTTTCCGCTAATCCCGCGCCGCATTGTGACAGCGGTCCATGAAATGGGGCCTCCGATCGCTGTGCTCCGATTCAATCCAGGGTCGATCAATTCGCGTAAGGCGATGATCTCTCCCTTCTTGCCAAACACCCAATCAACCAAAGGCTGAGTGAGTATTACTGCTCAGTTTCGACTTCAGTCGGTACTGGAGCATTGTCTTCAATGATCTCGAGATTCACGCGGATCCCGTTGCGGCTAGCTACAGACATCAGCAAGGTTCGGATCGCGTTAATTGTCTTACCTTTTTTTCCAATGATCTTACCGATGTCAGATTTTTCGACTCCGAGTTCGATGATCAGGGTGTTCGTGCCGCCAATTTCGTTGATGTGTACTTTATCAGGGTGGTCGACGAGGTTCTTCACGATGTATTCAACAAATTCTTTCATATTCGGTCCTTGTAAAAATAAAAATTCGGCCTCCTCAGAGAATATCCAAGTGGGTCATATTATTCAAGAAATCGTCGCATCTCATAGGGCATCGGAGCATGGACGTTTAAAATATTTTCTGTGATGGGGTGGGAAAAACAGATGCGGTGGGCGTGGAGCTGCTGAACGCTCACTCCAAATTTTTGATTGGCAGAGGAAGATCCATAGACCGGATCGCCTAAAATGGGAGTGCCTTTGTGCTTGAGATGGACGCGGATTTGGTGGGTCCTCCCGGTGATGAGCTGCAGTTCTAACAATGAAATATTTTCTTTTGTCGCAAGCACTTTGCAGCGGGTGACGGCTTCTTTGCCGGTCTCAACGACAGCCATCTCTTTGCGCCGCATGGGATGGCGTCCAATCGGCGCGCGGATTTCTCCATCTCCTGGATTGCCAACAGAGAGCGCATAATAATATTTTTCGATCTTCCGCTCGCAGAACATCGCCACGAGCTTTTGGTGGGCCTCGGCTGTTTTTGCGGCGATCAAAATGCCAGTGGTATCTTTATCCAAACGGTGCACGATGCCGGGGCGCAGATCGCTCTCGGGGACTTTCCATTTGCAGTGGTGGAGCAGCGCGTTGACGAACGTGCCGTTGGGGTGGCCCGGAGCGGGGTGGACGACCATTCCTACAGGTTTATTGATGATCAAGAGGTGTTCATCTTCGTAAAGAATATCAAGGGGGATATCCTGTGCCTCTAAACAAATTTCTGGAGTGAGCAAAAAGCAGATTTCGATCTCGTCGCCCTCATCGGGCATCTCCCGTTTTTTCATCGGCTTTCCCGAGACGAGGACGCAACCTTTTTCAATCAGCATCTGAAAATAGGTGCGCGAGTGATCGGGAAAGTGAAGGGACAGGAGCTTATCTAGCCTTAAGTTGGCCTCTTCTGCAGAGACGATGAAGTGGTCTGTAGACATAGACTATTGGTTGAGATCCGGGAAGAGCTCTTTAATCTGTTGCTGGTTGGCTTCGTAACGATTTTGATTTTCTTGCATCGTATTGGCCATGTTGTTCAGCAGCGTTTTTTGGAATATCGCCATATTCTGAGGGCTGCCCATGAGATCCTGAAATTGTGACCAAGCCGGTCCCCAATTTTGCGGAGTAGGGCCTCCCGCGCCAGCAGGTGTGATCTGGCCTGCCGCATTCGGGGCGTTGGATGGAGCGGCGCCCGCTTGGGGGGGAGTAGATCCAGGACCGACAGGATTTGTCATATTTACCTCTTTCCCCTATATTAACAGGATGCAGATAGAATGGCAAATCAAGAGCGCAGATCCCCGTTTTCTCCTGATATCGGTAGACGGAGAGCCCTGGAAAGAAATTTATAAATCGCTCATTGCGAGGCATTTGTCTTTTTTGCGAGACTCTGCAACCCAGGAAGAGCTCAAGGAAAAATTTGTCTTGATAGAGGCAAAGATCGCCAAGGAGGCGGCCCTGCGGCTCCTCGCCTCCAGAGGACAGCTTTCCACAGAAATCCATAAAAAGTTGGCCGTCAAAGGACTCTCCTTTGCGTCGATAGAAAAGGCCCTCGAGGATTGCCGCCGCATAGGGCTGCTCGATGACCGGCACGAAGCGCATGCATTCATCGCGCGCGAAGAGGCAAAGGGGAACGGTCCTTATCTCATCGCCTATAAACTCAAGTTAAAAGGGATCAAGGTGAGTCCTGAGCTGATGCAAAAGATGCGGGATAATCAGAAGAACGTCCTCAAAAAGCTCCTCCAAAAACCTAAATATCGCGACGAGCCGCGCAAGCTAATCCGCCGCGGTTTTGACGCTTCTCTTTTTTAAACTAATTGCTACTTGTGAAAAATTTTTTTGTCTCATATAAGGGGTAAGATTGCTAGGGACTTTGTTCAGCAATCAAACCCTTAGGTGTGCATGAAAATTGGAATGATCGGAATCAGCATGAAGTCCTCGGAGCTCGGCTTAAGAGAGCTTCTTGCCAAAGCCTGTCCTAAGTGCTTAGGCGGCGACAGCGAATCGGCTGCGATCTATAATGTCGTTCTTCTTTCGACCTGCCACCGGACAGAAATTTATTTCAGCTCTGACGACCTGGCAGCTACGCAAACGGAACTCTTGCATCTACTCCGCAGCGAAATTCAGCAGCCATTCGAGCATCAGGTCTATTCTTATTTCGGGATCGATTGTTTTGTCCACTTAGCCTTAGTAACGGCCGGAATGGATAGTTTGATCCTGGGTGAAACAGAGATCCAAGGACAGGTAAAGATTGCGTATGAGACGGCGTGCCTCTACCGAGCCCTCCCGAGCTGCATCCATTTTCTTTTTCAGAAGTCGTTAAAAATTGCCAAAGAGGCCCGCACCCACTTCGCTTCTTTCGGCCGAAGATCGACATTAGAGGGATTGATCTATGATTTGAGCGTCAACCTTAAGAAAAGATCGTCCTTATTTTTCATCGGCAATTCTGATATCAACCGCAAGATCCTTGCATTTTTCAAATCTAAAGGAGCGGACGAGATCGTGCTCTGTACCCGTTCGCCCCATTCGGCAAAAGATCTTGGCGTTGAGATCGTCGACTGGAGCGCTCTGCAGGAATGGAAAAATTATGATGTGGTCATTTCGGGGACCAACCACCACGAATATCTGCTCAATCCTATACCCCATAATGAAGGGGTGACTTCATGGATTTTTGACCTCAGTATGCCGCGCAGCGTGGACCCTCGGTGCGCAAGGCATCCGCGCATGACGCTGCTAAATATGGAAGAGCTGGGAAGACTGGTTGAAAAACAAGAAAGCCGGCACACTGTAGATGCAAAGATGGCGCAAGCAGCGCTTTACCAGGCGGCCCAGCGGCAGCACCATTTATTTCAACTCAAACAAGAAGTGGCCACATGCGTTTAGTACTTTGCTTTCTAATGTTTTGCGCAAGCGGTTTTGCGGATCCCTCAGCAGTGGGCCGCGATATTGTGATCCTGCCTGCCGATCAAACGGTTCACGGTAACTATTATGCATTAGGGGACAGTGTTGAAATTTCAGGGACGGTCACGGGGGATGTCTACGTTCTCGGGGGCCAAGTGTTTATCGATGGCCATGTGCAGGGCGATGTTCTTGCGCTAGGCGCCAGCGTTGAAATTTCAGGCACGGTTGGGAATAATATTCGGGTCTTGGGCGGACAGGTAACGCTCAGCGGCGATGTGGAAAAAAACATCACGGTGCTCACAGGAAATTTTCAGGTGATGCCGTCCGCTGATCTTAAGGGAAATCTCGTCTGTATTGCTGGCAATGCCGATATCGCTTCTTCGGTTGCAGAAGATGTGACTGTATTTGCCTCGAACCTGAGGGTCTCTAACGAGCTGCACAAAAATTTGGAAGCTTATGTGGGACAGTTTAGGCTCACCTCGAAAGCGGTGATCGACGGCGATGTGACCTATGGCAGCAATACTGTCGCCATGTTGGATCCGGCCGCTAAAATTCTCGGGCAAGTGACCTATGAGTCTTCCTATTTCTCCCGCTTTTTTGAAGGAAGCTGGATCAAAGGACTTCTGTTCGGTTCCAAGGTCGCCACCCTTCTGATGAATTTTTTCTATTCCCTGATCACGGGATTGATTTTGATCCGCCTCTTTCCCAAGACGGTCGACTGCGCTTTGCAAGCGCTCAAAGCGGAGCATTGGAAAGCGTTCATTTATGGACTTGTCCTTCTCGTCCTGCTCCCGCTAGCCTCCTTGATTCTTCTGATGACTATTCTTGGAGCTCCTTTTGCCCTTACGCTGATCGCTTTCAACATCATCGGTTTTTACACTGCAAAAATCTTTACGATTCTTTGGTCATCCGATGCAGTCTTTCGTAAATTTAAGTTGAAGCCCAGCCGCTCTCTCACTTTATGCCTGGGACTGGTGGTCTACTTTCTTCTCACCTCGATCCCTATCTTTGGAACGGTTGTGGCGCTTGTCACAATGCTATTCGGAGTCGGGGCTGCGGTGATCGGCCGGACCTTAACGCCGACGCGCAGAAGAGCCTGAATTTCAAACTGAAAGAGAAGAGAATTTTACCACAGAGCCGGAAAAATATAGTTCTCTCTCTTTGGTAAAAATCTTTGATTTAGTAAGTGTAGGTGAGGCCGGCGCCGATACTGCTATCGGAGAAATTTCTATTGTACATGCCGTTGTAGTAGATGTTGCATGAAACGCCATGTTTGTAGATCAGAGCGGTGATGCTAGCTCCTGGAGAGACGAGGCTTCTATCGGGCATATAGCCGGTGATGGTGAACGGTACATCGGTTCCCACAAAGGCAGAGGTAAAATGGCCTCCATCGAGGCGCATCTCGCGCACCCAGCTAATTTTTCCATCGATGATCCATCGGACGCCATGCGACCACTCGCTGCGGGAGATGTTTAATCCCAATTCGTTGCGGAGCATGGGAACGTCAGATTTTCTGATTTTGAGGTTATAAACGTCTGCGTTGGTCTCAGTAAATTTTTTCTCGTTCTGGGCGATATAATCGAAGGTGTTGAAGGGGCTAAAGGAAAGGCCAATCCATTCATAGATTAACCCTAAGTCTAACGTAGTGATGAACTGATAGCCTCTAGTTTTTCCCTTCGCTGTTTTGCTTGTCCCCGGGAAGATAATATTTCTAGCGCTGTGATACTGGTTCCATGCGCCGATTCCCGATAGTGTAGCAAAATACCATTCGTCTTCAGCGGACAGGTAGGCGCCCACATATTCGCTCTGGATGGTGCCGTGGCCATGATCCTCAAGCCACTTCGTATCTGAGTGGGTATAGGCACCCAAGATTCCTGCGCTGAAGATCTCTTGGAACCGGCAGTCAGCGCCGAGCACAAAACCGCCCATAAAGTCTGTGTAACCGACTTGAGGGCTCGAAGCGTAATGGGTCTTATCTTGGCGCAGCCAATCGCCTATACCCTCAATCCATGTAGTAAAAGGTTGACGGCAGGGAGAGCAGGGGTCTTCATAGTCATGGACTGCAACGTGGTTCAGGAGAGCATCGCGCACCTTAATCGCGTTGTTTTCTTGGATGAGGGTTTGCGCTTTCAACTGGGCGGGATGCATCTGATCGAGAGCAAAGTTCATCTCTGCTGCCGTTAGATAGAAAATATCGGACAAGATCACATTGACGGCTTGGCTGCCTGAAGCGAGGATCGTATCTAAGGCGACAGCGACTTTGTGCGCATTCCCTATTCCTACAATACTGCCGATCGTATGAGGCTGGATGGTTAAGACTACATTCGGGGGGGGATAGGATAGGCTCGCGGAAATAAGAATAGAGGTGCTTGTTAATGAGCTGAAGGTGGTCCCAGCAAGTGAGCCTCCGGCGATGACCGTATAGGTTTGATTTTGAGTGTAAACACCCGGCAAGGGGTTCACCACAAAGGCCGCGTTAGGATCTATTGTCACAGCGCCCGATACCATTAATGTGGTATTGGTCGAGGGGGTGATCTCAGAAAAGAAAGTGGATCCCGATTCTTGCTTATAGGTGCCGGTGATGTTAAAGGTTCCTGTGCGGTCGCCGGGCGCCATTGTCCCAAAGACGCTCACGTTACTTGTGACAGAGCCTGTGCCCCCGAGAGTGGCCCCCGCATTGACGGTCGTTGTTCCCGTATAGGTGTTGACCCCGTCCAAAAATAGCGATCCAGATCCATTCAGGATCAGACCGGTGGGCCCTGTTCCTGAAATAATTCCTGCGTAACTTGTCACATTCGAGCCTTGGATGGTGAGCTCTGCGGTGCCTAGCAAGACGTTGCCTCCGGCAAGCCCGCCGCCCGCAAGTCCGCCAATGGTGTTATTATTGTTGTTAAGATCTAGGACTGCGGCAGGGCTGTTTGCAAGCGTATAGAGAGAGTTCGGCGAGAAAGCTGTCGTTGTCATTGCTTGCAGAATTCCTGAGGTGATGGTCGTTGGCCCAGAGTAGTTGGTTGTACCAGCTAGCTGCAAGGTATTACCCGCTGAAATATTTAAAGTCAGCCCGCCCGAGCCCGTAATGGATCCCGCATAATTGGCAATGGGTGGTGTAGATCCCTGTATGGTCAATATTCCGCTTCCCAATAGAACGCTTGCGGTGTTATCTCCAGAGAGGCTGTTAATCGTATTGTTAAAACCGTTGAGATTTAAGGTCCCGCTTGTCGTGAGGGAAACGAGAGCGTTAGGCGAGAAGGCGTTTGTTGTGCCGGCCTGGAGGGTGGACCCTCCGGAAATATCGACCAAGTTTGTAATCGTGTTATTCCCGGTGAGCGTTAGGCTTCCTCCGCCGTTTAGGTAAAGTCCCTGTGCGCCTGTATTTCCAGTGCCCGAGATCACCCCTCCATAGGTCGTGGACCCTGATTGTGTAATTGTTAACTGGCCGCCATCAACGATCACATTGCCGCCGGAGGAACCGCCTCCAGAGAGGCCTCCGATCGTGTTGATAAAACCGCTAGCTTGAAGACTGGCCAATGAGTTGTTGGCTAAGGCGACCGGAGAGTTTGGGGAGAATGCGTTATTCAATCCTGCTGCCAAGGCCCCAGAAAGGATCGTCGTGGTTCCTGAATAGGTGCTGATGCCAGTACCTGTTAATAGCCATGTATTTCCGGAGGGGCTATTCAGGGTTACGCCGCCTGTGCCTGTGATTGCTCCAGAATAAGAGGTGCCTGGTGTGGGTAGAGTGAGCGTCAAGGTTCCGCTTCCCAACTGTGTTAGCGGGCCGAGTCCTACGCTGGAAAGACTGGTGATAGTGTTGTTAAAACCATTGAGATCCAGGACTCCTGCTCCCATCACAAAAACTTCGCTATTTGGCGAGAAGGCATTGTTAATACCGGCTTGCAGGGTTCCGGTAGTGATATAGGTTGTTCCTGTATAGGTGTTATTATTCCCGGTCAGAGTCAGCGTGGCTCCGACCATACTAATATCGATTGCTGAATTTGACACTCCGGGTCCTAAGATGATAGATCCCCCATAGCTTGAGGAGGCGCCTGATATTCCAAAGGTAATTGGTCCTAAGATTACGTACCCACCCGGTCCAGGCCCAGAGAGCCCGCCTATGCTCTGTGCACTTGGTGTGGTTACATCGAGTATCGCGGAAGGGCTATTTGCAATAAAAACTGGGGATCCTAGCGAGAGCGAGTTAAAAGCAGTAGGTTTTAGCGTTCCTGAATTGATCGTTGTTGGCCCTGTATAAGTATTCATATTAGACGCTGACAATTGTACGGTGGCATTGGAGTTGATGGTCAGTGAGGAACTGCCCGTAATGCCGTTGGTGATGACTAAGGTAGAATTTGTCATAGGGACGGGTTGGTTCCAGCCTACTTCGATGGAGGGGAAGTTTACCGATGAAATATCACTTACCGTGAGAGTGCCATTGGGAATTAGAGACAAATCGAAGGTGATTGGAGTGGCGCCGGAGTTCGCAATCGTTTGCGGAAGCGTGATTCCAGATACCGTTGGCTGGAGGACCCCTCCGGAAGTTGTGAGCGTGTCAAAGAGGATGGTTCCTGCATTGGGGCCCAGGGCATTGGCCGCAGCGAACTGCAAGATTACGCCATCGACGAGTCTGATCACTCCCGAATCTCCCGAGTTGTTGCCGCCTAAGAGGATCGTTCCCGGGAAGTTAACACTGGGCGTATTCGCATTGCCGTGATAGATAATGACCCCTGTTCCCGTGAGGGCTCCTTGGTACGAAAAGATCCCGTTCACGCTAGTGATATCGAGATGTGTTGTCATAGTGTTTTGGATCGGAACATTCAGGGTATTGGTCTGCAACTGGGAGTTGTTCCCCGTAACGGTAACGCTTCCGCTGGTGCCGCCGGCGAATTGGAGCACATAGCTGCCCGAAGGAGTTGCCGAGGAAATATTATAGACTGGAGTTCCTGAGGGATTGCCCGTGATGGACAAGGATCCGATTTGGAAGGGGCTGGTCGTTAAGTTGTCAGTGACGGTGTATTGCGGAGTGGCGGGAGCCGTCACAGTCTGCGTGCCGGGGAAGGTGATTGATGTGGCAGGGTCGGCAGTTGGAATGCCTGGAGGCGTCACCCAGTTGCCGGGTGTGGTCATGAAGCCGTTGCCGCCGGAGCCAGACCAGATTGAGGCGGTGGGGGCAGTTAGAGCGATTTCTGAAGACAGCAGGGAGAGCGCAAACGCGGAGAAAACAATTTTTTTAAAGCGGCGCTCCATCACATACCCTACGAATCGTCAGATCCAAGAAATCAATAGCTCTGCTCTCTTCCTCGTAACATCTTTTTTTATATTGTGCACTAGAAATTAAACGAGACGTCAGCGCCGACGGTGCTATCGGTATAGTCTTCCCCGTAGAGCCCATTGTAGTAGATGTTAAGAGAAATATTGTATTCGCACAGGAATGCCGTCAAACTGGCTCCTGGAGAAACGAGGCTTCTGTCAGGCATATATCCGGTGACAGTGAAGGGGACGTCGGTCCCTACGAATGTCGAGGTAAAATGGCCGCTGTGAATGCGCACTTCGCGAACCCAGCTGATCTTTCCATCTAAAATCCAACGGATATTATGAGAACACTCGCAACGGGAAACGTTGAGGCCTAGTTCGTTGCGGAGCATGAGCGCATGAGATTTGCGAATTTTAAGATCATAGACGCCGGCGTGATGTTCTGTAAATTTATGCTCAGATTGGGTGATATAATCAAAGGTGTCGAAGGGGGAGACGGTAAAACCTTGCCAGTTGAAAGTGAGGCCGAGATCGAGTGTTGAGATTAACTGAGGTCCGTCCGTATTTCCTTTAGCGGTGGAGTCTTCCCCGGTAAATATGATATTTCTAGAATCTTGAAAGTCGCTCCAAGCCCCAATCGTCGATGCTAGCGCGTATGCATGTTCCCAGATGCCGGATATATAGAGACCGAGATAGCCGCTATTGATGGTTCCATGGCCATGGTCGCTGCTCCAACGGGTATTGGAGTGGGTATAGCCGCTAAGCGCTCCCACATTCCAGACATCGGCGAATCTGAAATCGGTGCCCAAAACAAAGCCTGCTGTGGAATTTGAATAGCCAACTTGGGCGCTGGAAGAATAGCGGGTCGAATCTTGCTTTAGCCAATCCCCAAATCCGTCCATCCACAAGGTGCATGGCTCTTGCTCGGTGTTGCAGCATTCCGTTTCATCGGGAAAGGCTCCGCAGCCGCTTTGCGCGTAGATCGGTGTTGAGAAGTGGTTTATCAAAGAATCGCGCACCTTAACCGCATTGTTTTCTTGGACAAGAGTGTGCGCTTTGAGCTGCGCGGGGTGCATCTGATCGAGGGCGTAGACTACCTCATCTGCCGGCAAAAAGAAAAGTTGATCTTGGATGGAGCTTAAGGCGGGGTTTCCTGAGGCAAAAACCGTATCTAGGGCGACAGCTACTTTGTGAGGATTGCCTTTGGTTGCAAGGCCGGCGAGCGGTTTAAAGCCAATGATGAGGTCGAGATAATTGCTGCCATAGAAGAGCCTCGCGGAAAAGAGAGCGGAGGGGAGAGTGACATTTGTAAACATTCCCATTAATGAGGGGCCCGCTTGAATGATCGTGTAAACAAATTCTGAAGGATATACTCCGGGAATAGGTGTAATATCAAGCGTTGCGCCGCTATCGATTTGCACAGTTCCGGTAACATTAATCTTGTCGGCGATTGTGGGGGAGATTTCGCATAAAAAATGGGAGTTTAAGGTCTGTACATAATTTCCCATGATATTCAAAGTGCCGATGCTGTTTCCCGGGGCCACTTTCCCATCGACCGTTACATTTCCGACGATGGTTCCTGTTCCTTCAAGTCTGCCGCTTCCTAGAACGTTGAATGCGGTCGGAGAAGTGATTTGCCCATTGATCGCCAGGGTTCCTGCCGAAACTGTGGTTGTGTCTACGCTGTTGCTCATCCCTGATAGAGTTAATTTCTTAGCTCCTTCTTTGACTAGAATGCTTCCTCCAGCGCCTGTGATCATTCCCGCAAAGGTCTCGACACTGGTTTGGTGGATTGTCAGGGTCGCACTGCCCAAATTAACGGTTCCGTCTGTACCCTTAAGTCCGCCAATGGTGTTGTTAAAGTTGTTGAGGGCAACTAGTGAGGAGCCGCTCGTAAGATCAACGAGGGATTGTGGGGAAAATGCCGTCGTGTTTCCTGCCCCAAGGGTTCCGCTAGTAATTGTCGTATTTCCGTAGTAGAGATTGGATGTGTTGGGTGTTAGCGTTAAGGTTTGTCCGGGCGCGTCGAGAGTTAGGCCTCCGCCTCCTGAGGGTCCTGTAATGGTACCACTAAAAGAGCCTGAATCGGTGACTGTTAGTTTTCCGTTGCCTAACAAAACCTCCCCTGCTGCGCCGGAGAGCCCTTTGATTTTATTGTCAAAATTATGGAGGTTTAGAATTCCGTTTATTCCCAGGACTACATTGGAGTTTGGGGAAAAGACATCGCTGCCCTCCGCGATCAAGGTTGCCTGTGTAATGGAAGTATCTCCAGTGTAGCTATAGGCGTTCGCTATTTTAGAACGATACAAGCGCAGCACAGCGCCGTTGACCAAAGTTAAGGTAGTTCCGGCTCCCTGGATAACGGATTCATTTTTAGGTCCTGAAGGGCCTCCGATGATCAATGTGCCATTATTCCCCGAACCGTCGACAGTAAGTGATTGAGCTGCAGCCGTAGCCTTTAATTTATTCACTGTAAGGATCGCTTGCGACGGAATAAGAAAAGTTGTAGGGGCATTGACGTTGATCCTATGGGATAGGGTTAGCCCAGACACTGTCGGCATTAAAGTTCCGCCATTCGAAGGATTGTTCCCTATCCCGTCGATGAAATTGATGGTTTGGGTGGTAGGGCCAAAGGCTGCGGCTGAATTAAATTGCAAGACGACAGAATCCGCGAGAAAGAAATTACCGCTAAAATTTGTATTGTCTCCAGTGAGGTTGATCGTTCCAGGATTTGTTCTGACAAGACTTCCGTTGCCATAAAAGGCAAGATCATACCCTTGGAATTCTGAAGAACAAACCAAGGTGCCGTTCACACTTTGAATGATGCTTCCCGCTTGAACATTGAGGATCGGGCACGCAAATGTCGTTGTCTGCACGGCGTTTGTTGCGCCTGTTGCAAGGAGGGAAGGTGAGGGAAGATTGGAAAAAAATTGAAAGGTGTTGATATCGTCCGTAGAAGCAATTGTATATGCGGACCCGCCTGGGTCATTGCTAATGATAATTTGGGCAACCTGGAAAGGATTGGGTAGAAAAGGGGGATTATCCGGGTCAGCGTTATTGAGAACGTAATAGCCGGCTGCTGACGCAAGTCCTGCTGGAAATACGAGGGTCGTTGACATAGCGCTTACAGGCGGCATGTCCCAATTTGCAGCAGTGCCCATGTAAATGCCGTTGCTGGACATCACCGTTCCGTTCCGTGTCGATGTCGCTCCGAAGGAGGTGGAAGCCGAAAGCAACGAGAGGGCAAGCAGAGAAAAAGCGGCCCTTTTTATGCGGATATCCATTGAAACTGCCTCGAGTCAAAAGTATTAAAGACCCCTACTTATCCTGGGAGATCCAGGATAAACAGGCCCTTATTCTTTTCCTCGTAGCATGAATTCTTATAAAGAATCAAGTCATTGAGAGGCTTCGCTCAAAAAGTCGGTCACTAGCTCCTGCGGCTCGCAGCTGCCGCCCCTGCCGATGACTTTTGCTCGGTAACGCTCTCCCAAAGCAGGATCTAGGGGACCGCCGTGGGCGCCGATGTAGGAAAATAATTGTTTCGCGAGTTGTTTAGACCAGAGGTAACTGTAGTATTTCGCGCCGTAGTTGGTCAGATGGCCAAATGAACAGAGCGAGTGGTTCTCGTTATCGAAAGCGACATACTGCGCTCCCGCTCCATACATCCGGTGTTGGATCTTCGCGAGGTCTTTATCTTGTCCCGCGCTGAAGCAGTCCAAAGAGGTTTTGGCCAGGCCGATCTGTCTGAGCGTCAATCTGCCCTCATCAAAATTTGCCGTGTCGATCATTTGCTGGACCAACGCATCGGGAAGTGGTTCGCCGGTCTGGTAATGGCGGCTCAAGATTTTTAAGACATCGGCATTCCATACCCACTCTTCTAGAAGCTGAGAGGGGGCTTCAACGAAATCGATCTTGGTATTGAAGGCTGCCTTGCTGGGCATTTCTGCTCTTCCCAAGATGGCGTGGATGGCGTGGCCGAACTCATGGAACAGCACTTCGACTTCCTGATGTTGGAACAGGGAGGGTTTGGAATCTGTCGACTTGGAAAAATTGGCGATGACGATCGTGAGCGCAGGCGCGTACGTCTTACCATCATCCCAGGAGATGGGAGGCCAGAGCGATTCGCAGCAGGCATGGGAATATTTATTTTCTCGGGGAAATAGGTCCAGAATGAGATAGCCCACCAAGGAAGCTTCTCGGCCTGTCTCCGAGACCGCGATCAATTGGACCGCATCGTCCCAGAGCCCTTCTGCAGGGACGACCTCAAAGCTGAGGCCGAAAAATTTTCCATAGACGTCGAGGAGCCCCTGGACCACGGTCTCCATC
Organism: Parachlamydiales bacterium; assembly: GCA_009885755.1. Lineage (GTDB taxonomy): Bacteria > Chlamydiota > Chlamydiia > Chlamydiales > Rhabdochlamydiaceae > VFKB01. Next base: position 67,536 of record VFKB01000001.1, read on the forward strand.
GGGAAATATTCGGCGATCTTTTCATTGTCGATATGGAGATGGTTTTTTTTGTAGTAGTTGTGGAGGAAGGCGACGTCCCACGGCTGGACCTTTCCCTCTTCGGTTAGGGTTACAGATTCGGGGAGGTCCTGCAGCAGCAAGGCCCACTCGGCGTCCGCCTTTGCGGTGTATTGGTCCGCGATGGTTTCTAAAAACTGTCTGACCATTTCAGGGGTCTTGGCCATCTGTGAGGAGATGTCTAGATCGGCAAAACTTGGAAATCCGAGCAATTGGGCCAAGGCGTCCCTGGTGTTGATCACCTCGGTTAGCAGCTGCCCGTTTTGCGGATAGGCACGATTGTTGAACATCCGGTTATAATCTCGCCGTGTGGCCTCCAAAGTGCAATTTTCCAGCACTTGGGCTCGCGTGGGGTAGTCGCACCGGAGGAGGTAGAACTCGCCGTCGCGGCCTAAGCCAAGGATGAAGCCATCCTCGAGCCCTGCTAGCTGTTCTTTTGTAAGACGGATAGAAGAACTGTCTCGTGAAATATTGGTATCATACTCGATGCAAAGGAGATTGAGCTGGTTCTTTAGTTCTTTCATCCGCTCGAAATCTTGTGCGGTCAACTCTAGTCCCTGTCTGCGAAAAGAGGCCATCATATCGGCGAGGTGATAGGCCCGTTCGGGATTTAAATTGTCTTGCAGAGCATTGCCCGTCTGATATTCGACAAAGGCGCGGTAGATGTCGCGATTGGTCTCAAACTGCTCTATGAAAAATGTTCCCGCTTCCATAGCGATGGCTTGGGCGGCGGCCCGCATGTTGGGATCGGGATAAACTTTGAGGAAAGTTTTCACGCCTTCTCCGTGGACGTAAAAGGCTACTATGGCCCTGTCGCATTCTCTCACGGTGTTTTCGTACGTTCGCTCTTCAGCAGGGGTAGAGACGATGGCTTCAATCCGATCAAGCGCCTCGCGTTTGGTTTGCTCAAAAGCCTGCTGCATCTCTTCCACGCTTTTGGGGAACAGGTCGCCAACATCGGCAGGTGTCTTCAGCTCAAAAGGGGCTGTTGTGGGCGCTGAGTGGCAGATTTCGGTATAAACTAGGGAAAAGGCGGCGAGAAGAGCGAACGAAAGGTATTTTTTCATACGTAGAAACTCCCAGATGATTTGAAAAATGATTTGTCAAAACGGGAGAATACTCCCGTCTCATTTTTCTGGGAATGATATTATTCTGAAAGAGCGTTGTCGACAGTTTCTTTTACGCTGCTTTTAGTGTCGTCGATTGCTTCTGTGATGACGTCTTGTACATCGGAAATCTTATCTTCTACAGCATCTCTGACTTCGACAACATGATCTTTTTCGTTCTCTATTGTTTCAGCGGCTTTGTCTGTTACATCAGAAGCCTTACCTTCGACTGCCTCTTTGACATCATCGAATTTGTCTTTTGCGTTGTCGATTATTTCAGAAGCATTGTCTTTAACATCAACAATAACTTCCTCAGTTTTGTCTTTTACTGTCTCTTTGACATCATCAATTTTATTTTCGATTTGTTCGATTGCTCCATCGAGTTTTTGACCTTTTGTCTTGTCTTTATCGCGATGTTTATGATGACGCGCATGCAAAGGCGCGCTTACAAATGTTGAGCAGCAGATAAGGCATGTTAATGCCAAAATGGCTTTATTGATTTTCATAAGATCCCCTATTTAAATAATGGAAATCAACACTAGGTACACTCCCTAAGGTAGACAGAAACGTTAAGTTAATTCTTAAATGCTCTCTGGATCTATCTTAGTGTGTTGATCATGCTATATATTTTAGTTTGAGAGGTCGATTATGTACAGATAGAATTAGGGAGTATCTTCAAATTTCGCATCTCCTAGATTCCAAACTTGAAGACACACTCCTTAGAGTTAAAAGTCCGCATGTCCTGGGAATCTCGGGAACGGGATCACATCGCGGATATTTTCTGCGTTACTATTCTTTCCTGTGATAAACAGTTTCACTCTCACCTTGCGGGATTGGTTTCGGATAATCCCATTGAAGGATGTCAATTTCTAGGGCGTGTTCTGGGAAATTTGCTATGACTTCTGTGGCTACACACTCTGCAGACTCACGATCATCTTCAGAAATTTCCCCGTCATAGTAGAAATAAAGGTGGATTATATCAGAATCCCCTTTAATTTTTGCGGCACGTAAAGCTGGGGAGACCTCACCCCATAAGGCACGGTTCATAGCTAAAATTAAGTTCACCCGATTGGGTATACAATGTTCATTGTTTTTCCAAGTTTTCCAAATCATTATTATAATTCAGACGGGTTTTTTAGGATTAGCTTCTCTTCTTCGATAGACTGTTGTGCCTTCATCCTGAGGAATAGGTTTAGGATAATCCCATCGAAGAATCTCAATTTTCAGATTATAATTGGGGAAGTCCGAAATGACCTCTGTACCAACACATTCTGCTGACTCACGATCCTCATCGGAAATTTCTCCATCGTAATAAAAATGTAGGTTTATTGTTTTCGCAGCCCAATGGATTTTCGCAGCCCTTAAAGCTGGAGCCACTTCACATAATAACGCTCTATTCATAGACATAATAAAATCAACGCGATCTGGTGTGCTATGATCTTTATCATTTTTTTGGTTGTGCAGGGACAATATGAGCTCCTTTTTTGCTGTAGTGAATGGTTCCCATTGTTGTAGGAACTTTCTCATTCGTTTTATTGTTAACAAAGTAACCAATTGTCTCGCCAAAGTCTACTCTTTCTCTATATCCCGGTTCTCCAAAGACACCTTGGACTTTCTGACCTTTTCCTGCGTGCTTTTTTAAAAGTGTTTCCGGTTCCGGATGATTCCAAATACTTTTTTCTACCTCATGATTCCAAGATCCAACAATATGCTTACTTTGTTTGTCGGCCTCCAGCTGGATTTTTGCGAAGTAAATCTTTCTCTGTTCTTGCCAATTAGCCGCGGCTTCGGTTAGTGCTGCCTTGTTCTTTGAGGATTTTGCCAAAGTTTCCAAGGTGCAGAGCTTTTCAGCCTTTCTGATCCCGTGGTATGCTTGAACAAATTTAACGCCTTTTAGCGCGGCTACTGGTAAAAGAATGTCGGTTCCATATTTTCCCAGGACATACCCCGCTAATTCTCCCCTTTCTCTATTGCTCAAGTCATCCCAGTCTACAACTAATTTATACAACTCTGGAACTAAACCTTCAGCAAGTTCAGCTTTATTGGAGGTCCGCAGAAAATTGCAAAATTCGATAGTTGCGGCGGCAAATTGCTTAGGAGCTTCAATGGGTTGCGAAACAGTTGTCCATAATAGATTACCCATACCATGAACTGAGGCGCAAATTGAGGGTAAAAACTGCGCAGTGGCTTCGCCTAGTCCGCGAGCGCCTCCAACCGTTATTCCTAGAGCAAACTGACTAATTTCCCAGCTGTCTTGGTTTGAATCCAAATCAAACCCTTTCTCGCTCGCCAAATAGTCTTTTAGGGATAGATCAAAATCTCCTTTCTCAAAGTATGCAATGGCCCTTTCAAAATATGCTTCTTTATTAAGAGGGTTCCGCTCGATTGCTTTACTGAGACTAGGGATTGCATCATCATAAAGAGCTGCCTCTACTTCGGCTTCTCCTTCCGATGTATAGATGTTGGAAGCAAGAGATGCTTCCAATTCTTTCAAGTCAACCTTGTCCAATAGAATTTTAAGATTGTCTATTGCGTTAGTATATTCTCCCTTCTGGAACTCCAGAAGAGCAAGCGTATAAAATGCAGAGGGCGCATTATGCTCACGAGAACAATTCACGAAAATATTTTGGTAGCTTGTTTCTAATTCGGTAATGCTATCATGTGCCTTGGAATACCGCGTCTCTATTTGTTGTTTAAAGTGAGGTGAAATCGCGTAATCTCGGCATTGGTCGGCATTTCTTTCTCTAGAGATATCCGATTCCAGAGCAAAGCAGGCATTGTGGAAATCGATAAAGTTTCCAAATTTATAAACTGTTTCATCCTCGAAATCCCATCGTCCGCTCTCGTCTGGATCTTCATACTCAATCTCCTCGACTTCTACAGTTCTCGCAAAGCATTTGCCTATATGGGCCCCTTTTTCATTATCAATATGTTGAATTTGCCAATAGGCTATTTTGCTCCCAGTACAGCCCCAGCGGTCTGGTAGGCCGTCCGAAAGATATACAAAATAGTGTTCATTAATGATTTTTTGATACCATTTAGAGGAAAAATTCACTGGGCGTGAATGTGATAGGGCGATTTCAATGGGAACAAAATCAGGATAGGAGATGGAGGATGAGCGGCCTCTTCTTCTCTTTATGTGGTTTTCAGCAATATAGTATGACATTTCATGTGCATTATATAAGCATTGCACAAATTGCCACTCCAAAGAACGAATGGATTCTGTTCCCCACTCACCGCAGTGATGAGCGCATTCGAAACTCATTTTTTCATTTTTCTCTGTCGGTAGGAACCAGTCCGTGAGCGACCATGAGAAAAGGGAAGCAGGAAAAACCCATAAAAGAAGGAGCAAAAGAAAAAAGCATGGAATGGAATTTACTCAGCCCATGGTATTATAGTCAATGCGTCAAGTCATGTATGAGTAAGATTCACCTTTAATTAGAAAACTGTTTTTTGAGTTTCAAAAATCAGCATGCCCAGGGAATCTCGGGAACGGGATCACATCGCGGATATTTTCCATGCCGGTGATGTATTGCACGAGCCGCTCAAATCCGGCGCCGAATCCTGCATGAGGAACGGTTCCGTAGGTGCGGAGCTGCATGTACCACCAATAGTCTTTGGGATCTAGGCCGAACTCAACGATTTTTTTCTCGAGAAGGTCAAGCCGTTCTTCGCGCTGGCTGCCGCCGATGAGCTCGCCGATCTTGGGAACGAGGACGTCCATCGCAGCCACGGTCTTTCCATCGTCGTTAGCGCGCATGTAGAAGGCTTTAATTTTTGCGGGATAGTTCGTGAGGATGACCGGCTTTTTGCAGTGCTCTTCCGCGAGATAGCGTTCGTGCTCCGATTGGAGATCGATGCCCCATTCAACGGGGAATTCAAAGGATTTATTCGATTTTTTCAAGATATCGACCGCTTCCGTGTAGGTGAGGCGCGCAAACGGGCTGTCTGCCACATGCTTGAGACGTTCGATGAGCCCCTTTTCGATGAATGCGTCGAAAAACTCCATGTCCTCGGTGCAGTGGGTGAGGACGTAGCGGGTGACATATTTGAGAAAGTCTTCCGCGCAGTCCATATCGGTGTTGAGATCGGCAAAGGCCATTTCTGGTTCGATCATCCAAAACTCGGCGAGGTGGCGCGAGGTGTTGGAGTTTTCTGCGCGGAATGTGGGGCCGAAGGTATAGACATCGGACAGGGCGCAGGCCATGGTTTCTGCGTTGAGCTGGCCGGAGACGGTGAGGTAGGCGGGCTTGCCAAAAAAGTCTTGAGAAAAGTCGGCTGTCTTTTTTTGGACATCGAGAGTAGTCACTAAAAATTGCTCTCCGCCCCCTTCGCAATCTGATGCTGTGATTACCGGCGTCTGGATATAGAGGAACCCGCGCTCCTGGAAGAAGAGATGGGTCGCGAACGCGAGTGCATTGCGGACGCGCATCACGGCGCCTTGGGTGTTGGTGCGGGGGCGTAGGTGGGCGATCGTGCGCAAGAATTCAAACGAGTGCCGCTTTTTTTGCAGGGGGTAATCTTCAGGGCAGGTGCCGAGGACCTGAACAGCAGAGGCCTTCATCTCCCATTTTTGTTTGCTGCCGGGGCTTTCAACGAGAGTACCGGTGGCGCGCAGCGAGGCGCCGGTGGAAAGTTGTCGGATCAGCTCAGCGTAGTGAGGGGTTTCAGCATCCAGGATGATCTGAAAGTTGGAAAGGGTAGAGCCGTCGTTGATCTCTAGAAAGGTAAAACTTTTTTGCTCGCGCACGGTGCGGACCCAGCCGCAGAGCGTTAAAGTTTTTCCGAGGTCTGATGGTTGAATATTTTTAATTTTTAATCTTTTCATTTTTTTGCAAATTCCCTAAGCATCGCGATTTCTTTTTTCCAGATAGGAGGGCCTTCCGGGGTTTCTAAATATTTGGGCAGCTCACGCAGGTCGGGGTGCTGCATCATCACTTTAAAGCATTCGATCCCGATATGTCCTTTGCCGAGCGGCGCATGGCGATCGACACGGGAGCCGAGCGGTTTTTCAGAATCGTTGACATGGAGCGCATACAGATGTTTGAGCCCCACCTGTTTGTCAAATTCCTTGAGCGTCTCATCCCACCCTTTTTTGGTGCGGATATCGTAGCCGGCGGCAAAAATGTGGCAGGTGTCGATGCAGACGCCGATCGGGATTTTTTTATGTACCCGGTCGATGATGTAGCCGAGGTGTTCGAAGCGGTGGCCGACAGAAGAACCCTGTCCTGCAGTGGCCTCGATGAGAAGTCTCGTATGGCCCTTGTCGGCAAGGGGCTCTAGCGCCTCTAAACTCTCTACGATCGTGCGTAAGCAGTCGTCTTCTGTGGAATGGGTGGCCGCGCCGGGGTGGAAGTTGAGAAAAGAGAGGTTGAGCAGCTGGCAGCGGATGAGTTCATCCTTGAAAGCTTTTCGTCCTTTTTCCAAAAGAGCTTTATCGGGCGAGCCCAAGTTGATCAGATAGCTGTCGTGGCTCATCAATTTTTTGAGGCCTGTTGCCTTGACGGTCTCTTTCCAGAGCTCCAACTCCTCTTCGCTGATGGTCCTTCCGGTCCATTGTTTCTGATTGCTGGTAAAAAATTGAATGGTGGTTGCTCCGATCTTTTGGCCTTCCAGGAGGGCGTTGGGAGCTCCACCGGCGGCAGAGGTGTGGGCACCGATCAATAAGTCTTCGGGTTTTGTCATAATAGGACGAGATTATAGGAGATTCTTGGAGAAGATGCAACAAGATCTACGTCGAGACCCGCTTAAACAAAAATTCCTGAACGAGTTCTTGGATGTCGGCGGTTTTAAAGGCAAAGGCATACAGAATTAGGCCTCCGCCGAAGGCGCCGAGCAGCGTAGAAAAATGGGCGAGCTGTGTCAGAGTTGACCTGGGGAATTCCGCTGCGCTGCCGAGGAGCGGCATTAAGGCGCTTGATTGGAAAAATAGATAATCGACGCCGAGTGTGCACAGGCCGGCGAAAAGGCTGGCGGCGCAGATCTGAAAAAAGCGGGAGAGGGAGAGGCCTGGCTTCCATCCCATCTTCTGCGTGAGCCTGTATAAGATCCAACAGTTGACGAGTGCGCTGAGGCTGGTGGCGAGCGCTGTGCTGATCGCCCCCATTTTCCAGACCCAGACAAAGAGCATGTTAAGGACCATGTTCAGGGCTACTGTGATCAGTGAAACAAACATCGGGAGGCGGAAGTTGTTGTGGGCATAAAAGATCGCAGAAAAGAGGATCACAAGGGCTGTCGGGACGAGCCCTACTCCATAGGCCCATAGGCAAAGTGTTGTTTTTGAAATGGCCAGATCGAAAAAATGGCCGCGGCCATAAATCAAGTTGACGGCAGCGGTTCCTAAAACCAGGATCGCAAATGTGCAGGGGACCATGACCGCCATGATCCGTTTGTAGCTGAAGCCAAAAAGGCTTCCCGCTTCATCGAGGCGGCCCGCTTTGATCGCTCTCGAGAGGCGGGGGACGATCGTGCTGATGCAGGCGATGCCAAATACGGCGAGAGCGAGCTGTTCTAAGCGGATCGAGTACCATAAATAGGTGGGGCCGCTCATGTCGGCGTAGCGTGCGAAAAGAGCATCGACAAGGGCGTTGATCTGTACGGCGCCGACGCCGATGACGCCTAAGGCAAAAGATTTGGCAAGCCCTTTCACTTCTGTGGGGATTTTCCACTGGAACCAGTCTCTCCAGCGCCCCGCTACATGCTTTAACGTGTAGGGAACGGTGAGGAGCCATTGTCCGAAAAAGCCGATCGCCACCCATTTGGCGAGCGTTGGCATTGCCACTGCAGGCGACAGATTTCTGAGGTAAAACGCTGCGCCGATCCAGATGGCGTTGCAGATGAAGGGGGCAAAGCTGGGGATAAAAAAGGTGTCGTAGCAATTGAGCAGGGAAATATTGAGGCCGTAGAGGCAGATGAAAAGAATGCCGGGCAGCAGCCATCCGGTGAGCGAAACAATTTCGGCATTTCCCTCCGAGAGGCTTCCACTCGAGAGCGCCGCAAAAACCCCTCCCTCGCCAAGGAGGATCAGCGCGATAAGCAGCATACTGATCAAGCTGGTCAGCTGCCTAAAAAACAGCGTGGCCTTTCCATTGTCTTGAACGCGGAGCCCTTCGAAGTAAGGAATAAATGCCGATTGGAAGGGGCCTTCACCGAGAAGTCTGCGGAGTAAGTTGGAGAGGCGGAAGGCGACCATGAAGGCGGCGACGGAAGGGTGGTCCCCAAATGCAAACGCCATCGTGAGATCGCGCACCATTCCGCTAATGCGGCTCAGCAGCGTGCCCGAAAAAAATCGTCGGATATAAAGCGTTAAATTTTTTTCTGTCACGGTTCTTGCGGTTGAATTTTAGGTGTGAGACAAGTGGAGTGTAGAGGGGAAATGTTTTAGGGGTCAATAGAAATCTGGCATAAAAAAAGGACAGCCATTTCGGCTGTCCTCAACAAGGAAATACTAACTGTATCGTGCTCTTAGTTCGTGTGTGCGAGGAACTCGCAAATCAAAGGAATATTGAGCGGGATAGGATGAGGCATTTGATCTAGGACTGGGAGAACGAGAAGTTGTCCTGAGAACTTAGGAGCGTCCAGAGAAATATACTCAGGAACGTCTTTAGCGCCGTTGTCTAGTGCTTGCTTAATGCAGGTCATCCCTTGGGACTTGGTTCTTACGGAAACAACCATGCCTGGGGCGACTTGGAAAGATCTGCGGTCAACTTTCTTGCCGTCGACGAGGATGTGTCCGTGGGCGACGAGCTGCTGGGCACCGAAAATCGTTCCGGCAAATTTGAGGCGGTAGACGACGGTGTCTAAGCGGCACTCGAGTTTTTCCATAAAGACGTGAGCGGTATTGCCCTTAGCGTTCTCTGCAGCTTTGAAATAGCGTACGAGCTGCTTGCGGCTCAACATGCCATAGACAGCTTTGAGTTTTTGCTGCTCTTCAAGCTGGGCTCCGTAGTCAGATTTCTTTTTGCGCTTTGCGCCGTGCATGCCTGGAGGATTCGGTTTATGTAACAAAGGGTTACGAATCCGTCCGAAGATATTAGCGCCGAATTTACGCGCAATGCGGTTTTTTGGGCCTGTGTAACGAGCCATTGGTTTCTCCTATAACTTTAAAGAGGTGGATCATAGAACATTCTTGCAATTGTAGACAACATTAAAGAAATTTTTATGATCTTGTTTGGATTGAAATGGAGGTGTATGATCGTCCATCATGAAAGATAAGAATTATTTTATTTTAGCATACTACCTATTCCAGCCGATCGAAGACCCCCACGGCGAGGTGGAGCGGCACAAGGCATTCTTCCATGGGAAGGATGTGATGTCCCGCATCTACATTTCTGAAGAGGGGATCAACGGCCAAATGAGCGCCTACATGGATGATGCGAAGAGCTACATCGCCTGGATGAAGGAGCGCTTTGGGCCGATCGACTTTAAAATCCACCACCACGACGAGCATGCGTTCCCTAAATTGACCGTGAAATACCGCAAACAGCTGGTGGCCTTGGACGCTAAGGTAAACATGAAACTGACGGGCGAGCATGTCTCTCCCCAGATCTGGCGTCAAATGCTGGACCAAAAAGATGAAGATACCCTCGTTTTAGACGTCCGAAACGATTATGAGTGGGAAGTGGGCCATTTTGAAGGGGCCGTTCTTCCCACTTTGGACAAGTTTAGGAAGTTTCCTCAGTTCGCCAGGGACCTCAAAAATACCAGGGATCCCAAAAAAACCCGAGTGATGATGTACTGCACCGGGGGGATTCGCTGCGAGCTCTACTCGGCCCTTCTCAGAGAAGAGGGATTTGAAAACGTGTACCAGCTCCAGGGCGGGGTGATCAAGTATGGCCTCCAAGAGGGCAATGATCACTGGAAGGGGAAGCTATTCGTTTTTGACGACCGTCTTGCCGTCCCGATCAGCGAGGAAGATCCGGCGGAGGTCATCAGCAATTGCCACCACTGCGAGACGCCTTCGGATGTCTACTACAACTGCGCGAATATGGACTGTAATGCCCTCTTTTTGTGCTGCCCAACCTGCGCAGAAAAAACTTTAGGTTGCTGCTGCACCGAGTGCGAGGAGGCGCCGCGCCGCCGCAAGTTTAAGAAAGCGGAACGCCCGAAGCCTTTTCGAAAATACCGAGTAGATCCATAATTCTTTCTTGAGTCCGGTCGAGCACTACGGTGAGGCCGGGCTTGATGCCTCGCTCTGAAAACTCAAAGGCCTTCATCGTATTGCAGATGCGGCCGTCGAGCCTGACGCCGATCCCTTTGATATCGACCATATTTCCCCAATCTCCAAACATTTCCAAGGTCAGCTCGCAGGCGGTGATGAGAAAGAGGATCTGTTTGTCCGGATTATTGTGGACGCATTCAAATATTTTTTCGCCGATGTAGTGGATGGTCGGAATGAATAGAGGGATGGCGTTGTCCTTGGGCATCGCATTAACCGCTTTGGAGATGAAGCATCCGCTGCAGACCGGATTATTCGGGTCGTGGATGCAGGCGTCGGTGAAGCGGCCTGAAGGGCAGGCAAACGGCTTGTGGCAGTAGGAAAATCCGACGATGAGCAGGGTATTGGGGGCGAGAGCCAGTTTTTTGAACTCGTCCACGTTTTGGATGCCGTAGAGAAAGAAGTCGTCGTCGCGGATGTAAGACTTTTTCTTGAGGCACGATTTTAAGAGGGATAATCCATATTTAATGGGCCGCTTGAAGAAATAGCGGCGGATGACCTGGTGTTCATCATTCTGGAGAAGATATTTAAGGCTTTTCCACTTAAGATGTTTCTTAGTTTGTTTAGTGATGCCTGGAATAAGGGGTAAGTGCTTCATGAGGCCATTATAGTGACTTTTCAATTGGAATGCGACAAAGATTCTCTCATCATTCTCTCCGGTAGGGAGCGGAAGGTGATCCCTGTCCAGAAGGTTGAGGAAGCGTTGAAAGAGTTTGCGCTAAAGGGACGGCTGGAGTGGAAGGGAAAGAAAATCGTCTTCGACCCCTTTACTTCGATTGATTTTTACTATGAGGTGGAGGCACTGCCTGATGGAACATATTTGGCCAAGGGAAGCGAACTTGCTTTTTGTGAAGGATTTCTTCCGGGGAATCCCCCGTGGATGATCCAAGCTGGCGTGCTCCGCAAACTCTCTGAGCCGATCGATATGAAATGGCTGAGACTGGTTTTTCCTGGGCCGGCGATTTTTGCAACGGTCCAAGAGGTCGAAGCGCTTGAAGATAGGGCGCGCGCGCCGCGGGTTGTCTGGAAAAATAAGGCGCAGGTAGAACCAACCCCCTTCTTAGTGCTCACCGACAGGAGCGGGGGCTTTGCCGATCTTTGGATGGATTATGGGCCCTATGGACCGATTGCGATGCATGCGCATTCTGAAAAGTGGCGCCTGCCGCCTGCGGAAACCAGCTGGGAAAAAGATTTGCTAGAGACTGCCTTCATTAAAAAAATGGTGGGCAGCTCCCACTACTACTGTCCTCTAGACCAGGTGGGAAAGAGCCTCACCTTTTTGATGGAGATCGGCTGGAAGATCAAAGATTGCAGAGGCAAGCAGGTGATGCGCGCAGGACAAAACGATCTGCAGCTCTCTTCAGATAAAGAAAAGCTCGCGGTGCGCGGCAAGGTGGCCTATGAGGACCACACTGTCGAACTGACCGATGTGATCGGCGCTTTCAATCGGCGCGAACGCTTCCTTGATTTGGGCCCCGACAAGGTGGCCTGGATCGATTTTGAAAAGGTGGACCAAGAATGGGGGGATCTTTTTGAGGAAGAGATCGTCGGCAAGACGATCGCGGTGAAAAAGAACCACTTCGCCGTTCTCGAATCTCTTTTTCCCAAAGAGGAGATCGAGCGGCACATCCAGCCTCTGACGCTTTCCGTTCCAAAAGAGACCTTTGCGGGAACTCTTTTTTCCTATCAGCAGGCGGGCGTCGATTGGCTGATGTTCCTCTACGGCTCGGGTTTTCATGGACTGCTCGCAGATGAGATGGGATTGGGCAAGACGGTGCAGGTCTTGGCGTTTTTATCTCAGCTGGAACCCAAGCATCCGCTTTTGATCGTCATGCCGACGTCACTTCTCTTTCATTGGAAAAAAGAGATCCACACCTTTTTGCCTCATCTGGACGTCTATGTCCATTCTGGCTCAGACCGATTGGACAGCCTCGAAGGGAAATCGCTCATTCTCACTTCGTATGCGATCTTGCGACAAGATCAGGCCCTGTTTTCCGACCGTTATTTTGAATGCGTGATCTTGGATGAAGCGCAGATGATCAAAAATCCTGAATCCCAAGTAGCGCAGTGCGCTTACGGTTTGCAAGCAAAGATGAAGCTCGCTCTGACGGGAACGCCGATAGAAAATCGGTGGGACGATCTCTGGTCCCTCTTTTACTTTCTCATGCCGGAGCTTCTTGGCAAGCGGAAAACATTTGGAGCGCGCGTAACCTTCCTGAAGAAAAAATTGCGGCCGTTTATTTTGCGACGCACCAAAGACGTGGTCGCCAAAGATCTCCCTGAAAAGATAGAGCAGACAGTCTGGGTCGATATGGATGAGGAGCAGAGACAGTTTTATGAAGAGTGGCTGAAGAAAACCAAGAAAGGGCTCACCAGCGCCTCAAAGCGTTTTGAGATCTTGGAGGCCATCTTGCGGCTGCGCCAAATTTGTTGCCATCCGGCCCTTGTCGATGGATCGGAGCCTGTGCCCAGCGCAAAATTGGAGCGGCTTCTCCTCGATGTAGAGACCGTAGTGGAAGAGGGGAGAAAAGCGCTCATCTACAGCCAATTTGTTTCCATGCTCCATTTGGTAGAAAAAGAACTGAAGGCGCGCGGCATCAAATACGTTTATCTCGATGGAAGTTCTCAAGATCGGGAAGCCGTTGTGAACCAGTTTCAAGACGATCCCGGAACGCAACTCTTTTTGATCAGTCTTAAAGCGGGAGGCGTTGGATTAAATCTCACCGCTGCCGATTATGTATTCCTTTTTGATCCGTGGTGGAACAGTGCCGTGGAGAGTCAAGCGATCGATCGGGCTCACCGCTTCGGGCGCAAAGAAACAGTCATTGCACGACGTTATGTGATGGCAACGAGCATCGAAGAGAAGATCATGCACCTCAAAGCGCACAAAGCAAGTCTTTCTAAGGGACTCTTTGATTTTGATCAGGAAATTGCAGACCTATCTTTGGATGACCTCTACAATTTACTAAGTTAGAGTGGAAAATATCTCTCTGCCTGAGATAACCTCTTCGGGAAAGAGGATTATTTATGTCACTACAACCGATTATTACGCCTGTCTCCATCTTTGCCCACTTCACCGATAGATTTTCTCAAAACGCTCAGCCGATTACGGTAACATCCGCACTGCTGGCGGGGGTTGCGCTCATCTTTTTTGAAGCGGTTTCTTGGGTTGCTGCGGCTAGCGTTGTTTCCTCGGTTGGGGTATGTTACCTGGCTTCCCGTTACATCCAAGTGATCTATCCAGGCGCGTCTCCTTCGGCGTTCGGTTTATCCATATTGAACGTTGTGCAAAAGGTTTGGCAATTTGTCCAATCGGTCTTTACTTGGATCACCACCTTTTTTAAAGGCGAAGTGCAGCAGCCTGTTCAACCTCTGCCAGTCATCAGCGATGAAGTAAATCGGCGGACTGACGAAGAAGTCGTTCCCCTTCCCGTGTTGCCTGTTCCCGAAGGTGAGCTAAATAGGGACCCCTTGGTCGAACATGCCACAATCGATCTGGAATTAGCACTGGTTGTTCCAGACTCCCAGCCCCCCTTGGCTAGATGTGACCGCCTAAATCTACAGAGACTCGCGCAACGGATCCAATGGATCAGGCCTCAAGATGTTCCGCTAGATCTGCGCGCAGGCCTGCCTCCGTTGGAGGTCGCGGTAGGAGTTCTCAACCTTCCCCGGGCAATGTATGATGTTTTTATTCCGCGTGTTTTTGGGTCTTCGGGCCTGCCGCTGCTCGCATATTCTCAGGATGCAGAACCCCCTTCCTTTCTCTTTGATTACACTTTGCCTTTAGCAGAGTTGGAGAATAGAGGAGAGCTAAGCGAGGTTGAGGAAGTCCCCATTTCTCTTGAGGATTCGCTCACCGCAAGTTGGGTGAAGGTCCCTTCCGCTGAGGACCCTATATGGTGTGAGCGTAGGAGGGAGGAATTGGGCTTTGTTGGCCATGATCACCTTCTCCTCTATTTAAGAGCTGCCCTATCCAACACCGAATTAAAAGATTCTGACCCGATTATTTTTTCTGAAGGGGAAATAAGGGCGGGAAGCTCAAAAAAATCTCGGGAGGTCTTGCATCTTCTCATCGAGAAGACCTATGGATCTCAGCTGGCCTATAGGGTTGCAGCTATGGAATGCCTATTTGCGGAGAGCGCCCCTCCCTTAACCTGGCAGAAGGCCAAAGAGGTGATGGTCGCGGTCGCGGCTCAAGTGCGCAGTGGAGATTTGAGTCTGCTCTTTAGAAAAGTCAAGGGTGAGCCCGTCGAGGGGATTCTTTGCGCAGAGTTCTTGAAACTTGAAGAAAAGGAGCTTCTTTCGACAGCGAACCGTTTTGAAGAGTTAAAGCCTGAACATATCCAAATCTTAGAACGGGCGTTTCGAACGGTCCTCGTCAAGGGAGAGGCGATCCCTACGCTAGATGCCTTTTTCCCTGGCTCTAAAAAATATCCTCAAGGGTTTTGGAGCAGTCCGCGGTTCATCGCCAATGCCCGGATTGTTCAAGCGCTCGGTTATGTTAATGCTCTTGACCCCAGTGACATTTCCCTTGCGACCGCAGAATATTTGGGAAAGACCAATAGCTATCTCATTCTTGAAGAAGGAATGGTCCTACCGCTCCCTTCCTGCACAAATGAAAGGATCTACTTCAACGTGGAGAAGGTGTTTAAAAAAGAGGGAGTCGTATTTCAGATCCTCACTCCGGTAAGTGAAGGGCAGCATCGCGAGGATGAGCTCAAGACCCTCTACCTCAACTTCCGCGGTACGCAGGCGCGATTATCTATAGAAGAGGGGGCTGCCTCTGTTTTAAGAGATCTGGACTGGAGAGGCATCGGAGCAAATTTTAACGACGCGGATGTTATCGACGCTTTGACTCCTCATGTGACCGACAATCAAGTCTTGAAGATCAATGCCCACAGTTTAGGCACTGTGGACGCGGTGCGAGCCCTCGTCGCCATTCTAGAAGCAATCGACCAAGGAAGGCTTCCCTGCTTAAAGAAGATCGAAGTCTTCTGCTTCAACTCTCCCGCTCCCGAATATGCGGTCAATGAAAGGTGCAAACAGGTTCTCCAGTCCCTTCAGCAGAAAGAAAAGTTAGTGAACATCGATCTCACCTATGTACGGTTTGAGAGTGACCTCGTGCAGCAGTTTGGAGATGTTTTTGTGGGTGCGGGGAATACCTCGGAACTTCTCAATGTGCGGGTCGTCAACTTCAGTTCCGAGCAGATTCGCGCCCTCCAGGCCCATGGAGCGATTGCCTGCAATAATATGTTGAAGAGCGCAGAATTTCAGAAAACGGTCATCGATTGTAACACCCCGGACGGCCTGCTGGAAAAGATCCTCTCGCACCGCTACTACTGGGATGCAAAAAATAGTTCTTTTGTCTCTCGTACCGGAGATATCATCCAGTGGTATGGAGGAGCTTTGGGACAGGCGGCGATCGCGCCTCTGCGCTTTTTAGTCTATGAGGGGGGAAGGCTCTTTTATATCTTCGTGAACTTTTTCACCCCGGATGCCCAAGCCGCGCAATTGCGCAGAGAAATTAGGGATTTAAACCGGATAAACAGAAATTTCACATCCAATTGAGGATGAGCGATTTTAGAGGGAGTTTTTATCTTGGTCGATCATTTCTTGGGCGGCCTCTTTCAAGGTCTTTAAGCCTTCTTCGAAGCCCACTTCTTTCAAAAGATCGTCGAGGTAACGGATTTCCGATTGCAATTGGTCGTTCAGTGATTCGAGTTCAGAGATTTTCTTGAGAAGGTCGTCTTTGGGCATAGTTGCCTCCCTTCTCTTCGATATCGCAGATCGGGAAAATTTTGTCGTTAAAAAAAAGCCCATAGAGAAATACTATGGGCCCATAGATGAAGGTCGATTAGCGGAGAGGCTGCTCCTGAGGACGAGAAATACGGGAGATCATCTCGTCTAGCCTATTGAGCTCTTCAAACTTTTTCTGGCTGACCTGCTCGCCGTCATAGTACCACTCGCTCTGAGGCTTGCCGTCGATATAGAAGGTGGTGGTGCCGTGCTTGCGGTCGTTGAACCAGTGGAGCTCTTGGGAGATCGCATCTCCGTCGAGATAATGGATTTCTGAGCCGTGCTTGCGCCCTTTGTAGTAGCTGATCGATTGGTTCTTGGTGCCGTTCTTGAAGTAGGTGGACACTCCATGGAGTACCCCTGCTTCATACTGTTCGCAAGAAATGGGCTCGCCCGTCTGGGCAAAAACGCTCTTTTCCCCATTGAGGTTTCCTAGAGAATAGTGGGCGATGCTTTCAGGGGCCCCGTTGGCAAAAAATGTTTCGCCCTTGGTCATATAGCCGCCGTCAAACTGGTCTTTAGAGAGAAGAACGCCCTGTTGATTGCGGCAGATCCGGAGTCCTGTTCCTTTTTCTACGCGGGCCTCTACATCATTGTTGAGTGTGAAGTATTCTCCCTGGAGGAGCTCTTTGTTCGCATATTCTTCAATGCTCATCGGCGTTCCTTCCGCATACCACAAGGTGATCGAGCGTCGGGAGGGGGAAAGCTGCACTTCTT
This sequence comes from Parachlamydiales bacterium, assembly GCA_009885755.1. Classification (GTDB taxonomy): domain Bacteria; phylum Chlamydiota; class Chlamydiia; order Chlamydiales; family Rhabdochlamydiaceae; genus VFKB01. The sequence continues at coordinate 84,429 of VFKB01000001.1, forward strand.
CGCGGATCGGCATCCCTTTTTCATCATAAGAGACCTCTTTGACAAGATCCCCTTGATTGAAGAAATGGTAGGATTTAATGACTTGGCTATCGGGATAGGTTTGGGTGCTGGGGCCGTGTTTGACGCCATTCTCATAGCTGGTCGTAACAGTGATGCCCTCGCGCGTGGTCGTAATCATTTGGCCAGGGTATTGTCTGGCTTCCCATTCCTCTTTAGAAACTGCATAACCGTATTTATGGATGTAGCGCTGTGAAACCACATCGTTTTCTTTATTTTTCGTGCAGCTAGTTAATAGGGTCGATGCCACAACAATGGCAAATAAAGCAGGCGTTTTTTTCATCGTAATCCTCACATTAAGTCTCAATATATCGAATCCCTCAACTTTTTGGCTACTTCTTCTGTTAAGAAGGCGTGAACTTTTTCGACTTGCTCCAGCGATAGCGTCTGTTTTAGGTCTCGATAGAAGAAGCGGAAGGTCACATTTTTTCTATCTTTACCGATCTGTTCGCTTTTGTAAAGATCTAATAGAGACACTTTATCAAGGAGCTGAGGTTTAAGGCTCCCCACCGCGTCAAATACCGTCTCGATCGGGACGCTGTCCTTGAGCGTAATCGTCCAATCCCGCTGCGAGCCGGGATAAGGGGCGATATCCACATACTTATGCTCTTTTTTGCATAGCGGGAGCAGATCGTTTAAGTTCAGTTCAGCAAAATAGGTGCGCTGTCCAATGCCCAATAAACGGGTGAGCGAGGGATGGACTTCCCCTAAACTTCCGACCGTGAGGTCGCCAATTTTGATGCGCGCCTGTCTTCCGGGGTGCAGGGGGTGGAAATGGGAAGCTTCAAAGTGGGCTTCAGGCGCCCCAAGAGCTTTTAGGAGATTTTCCACTTTCCCTTTGAGTTCAAAGAAATCGGTCTCTCGGGACTTTTGGGAAAAATGGTGGGGCGCCGTATATCCCGTAAGGATAAGTGCGGCCATAGAGGGCTCAAAATAGGCGTCGTCAACCTTGATGTGCACGCGTCCCACTTCGAATCCATTGAAGTCATTATTTTGGTGGTCGAGATTATATTTCACCACTTGCAGCAATCCGGGAAGGAGCGAGGTGCGCAGGACAGATTGGTCGAGCGAGCGTGGATGGAGGACCGCGATCGGATGGTGATCGGGCGCAATGGCTGCCTGCTCGGGGCTGATCAGGTCGCAGGTGAGGCATTCGCTCAGCGATTCGGAGAGAAGCTGGGCGCGTGCGGCATTTTCAAAGAGATAAATCGGTTCATGAGGCAGCGTCGAAGAGGTGTAGCTGGGCGCCTTTTGAGGAATGTTCCCATATCCATACACGCGGGCCACTTCTTCAATGAGGTCAATCTCTTCGGCTAGATCGTTCCGGTAGCTGGGAGGTGTAAAATAGAGCTTGTCGCCGGCCTCTTTCACGAGGCGGATATCGAGCCGCTTTAGACAAGTGACCACTTCGTTTTGGCTGAGGTTCGTGCCGAGGATTTGATTGGTCCGAGCGGTGCGGCAGAGGATTTCTTTTGGGTGGTGCGGGCGGTGGACCTGGTCGATCATTCCTTTTGAGACTTTTCCGCCGGCAATTTCAGCGATCAGTGCTGTGACACGGTTGAGCGCCGGGACAACCATTTCAGGATCTGTCCCTTTTTCGAAGCGTTGCGACCCCTCGGTTCGGATCCCTAGACGCTTTGCGGTCTTTCGAATATTGATGGCGGAAAAGAGGGCCGATTCGATGAGAATATTTTTTGTCGTGTCGGATACGCTTGATCGGCCGCCGCCTAGCATACCCGCGATACCGATCGGCCCCTTGGGGTCTGCAATCGTTAGCGCGCCGATAATGTTGTAGGTCTTTTCATCGAGAGCATCGATCGTTGTGTAGGGTAAAGTAGAGGAGAGGATGATTTTTTTATCGGTGATCTTGTCGTAGTCATAGATGTGGAGCGGCTGTCCGCACTCATGCATCACATAGTTGCCGCAATCGACGATGTTGTTGATGCTGCGGATGCCGACCGATTCGAGACGCTCTTTCAGCCAGGCAGGGGAAGGGCCAACCTTCACGCCGAAAATCGCTCTGCACGAATACCGGCGGCAGTTTTCTTTGTCTTGGACTTCAACATCGATCAGGTCTCGGATGGACAATTTTGGGTCTTCTTCGAGGGCTGCAGGAGGCGTTTTGAGCTTCAGGTCGAGATGAGCGGAGAGTTCCCGCGCGACGCCGAGGACGCTCATGCAATGCCCTAAATTGGGCGTGAGAGAAATTTCGAGTACCGGTTCGATCTCGTCAACTTCTAACCCAGCCAACGTGAGAACAGAAGAAATTTGTTCTGGAGAAAGTTTAAGATCTAAATATTCTTTTAACCACGATAATGGAATTTTCATATAGAATTTGGATTTAGGGTTTGGTTTTTGACCGTTTTTTTCTCAGTGCGCGCGTCCATCCTGCAGTAGGTTTTAGTTCTCGCGGCCCGCTAATTTGCCCCTAATTATGCCCTGGGGATCATTAGTTTGGCCATGAAAATCGATACCGGCGCCGTCCGATGGCTGCGGGCGCAAAGAAAAAATTGGAGACAAACCATGGAAATTCCTTCCGTCGAACCTACCTGGAGCCACCGCACGCGCCGCCTTACCCAGGCGCTCATTATCAGCGCCGCCTTGAACATCGGCCTCATCGCCACCTTTGCCTATTTCATTATGCAAGAGAAAGAGGACGTGACAAACTTTGAGCTGCAGCCGATTTTGCAGAAATCAGAGACGGTGATCAACCACGAGGGACTGCTCCGCACCTATTCGACGAGTTCTTTCCAAGATCTTCTGGGAGTCCTAGGCGATAAAGAACATGTGGAACAGGGATTTACGAAAAGGGATTTTGCCCTCGCCTGCATGGTGGCCTTCCACCACTTCAACTTAGAAAAAGCGTTAAGCGGCCCTAAAGTCTCCGAAAGACATGTCCTTTTTACGAGCCAGGAGGGGTTTGAGAAGATCGATCTCGCTCTATTTCCCGGGCTTACCGATTACCAGTATCAGGCGATCGTTCATTACGCAAAAACAGAAAAATGGCCGCTCACTTCCCAAGGCCTTTTCTTTGAGATCCAGCGCTCTAGCGCCCCCGATAGCTCACTCTTAGAGACGTTCTACCTCTCCCCGGAATTTCACGCGGTCAGCACCCTCTTTGCAAAAACGGACCTGAACTTGGAGAAACAAATAATTGTCGATCTGATCGCAGAAGGGAACTGGAAACTGCTCGACGACTTTACTAGACAGCAGCGGGCAGCCCAAGATTTAACGCAGGCACGCCGCCGCACCCTTCTATTAGAATTTCTCCAGTGCCATTCCAAAGTTGCCGCAAAGGTGATCATTGAAACGGACATGGAATTTGCCCTAAAGCGGCTGGACGATGCCCAGGTGCTCCTCGTGCTGGACACCCTGTCTGATAAGAGCCCCTACTTAGAAAATTTTTCTAAAGGGCTCCTCGCCAGCCCCCGCAGCGACGGCATCTGGAAAAGAGCTGCCAGCACCTTATACGCCTCTCAAGGAGAGACCCTTCCCGAACCCTATGATCACACAGCCGCCCTCAAGCGTTTTGTCTCAGAGTCCATTTCTCACCAGCAATCTGCCACCGTGGCCCAGTCGGAGCCGATGGTCAAAAAAATGGAGCCTGACGTCAAAGTGATCAGCAAGGGGAAACCCAAACGGCTCCACCTCGTCCAGGAAGGGGAAAGCCTCTGGAAAATCGCGCGCCGTTACCACGTGACTGTGGAGGAATTGATGAAGTTCAACAATCTCGATTCCGACAAGCTTCGGCCGGGAAGAACTTTAGAGATTCCATAAAATTCTGCTGTAAGGCTAAAATCGTTAGCTATGGCTAACTATTTCCTTGCGATTTTATTGTCCGTTGCAGCTCTGCAGGCCCAAGAAAGTCTGACGATGGACGAGTGCGTCCGCAGGGCAAACGAGGTCAGCCCCGTCGTCTCCATCTCACAATCCAAAGTGGACGAGTTAAAAGCGAACAAGCGCGAGGCGGTAGCGACATTCTGGCCGCAGCTCGTCGCTAAAGGCGTGTGGGATAATAAGAATGAGACGTTGAGCGGAGACCTCACCCAATTCCAGGACTTTCAGTCGAACACGGCTGGAGGCATCTCTGCCCGTTTAGGCCTGTTCGACTTCGGCGCTTCGTTGAACCATTTGAAAGCCAGCTCCCTTTTTATCCAAGCCTCTGAGTGGCAGCAAAAAAAAATGCTCCTCGATTTAGAGGAGACGGTGCGTAACGCCTATCTACGCGTCCTCGAAGCCCAACATGCGTTTGCAGTCGCAGATCACTCGATGAAGACCCTCTCCAAGCAGCAAGAGATCTCTCAAGCTTTTTTTGAACAGGGAATTGTGACCAAAAGAGATACTTTAAGCGTCGAGCTGCAGCTATCTCAAAAGAAACGGGACCATTTAGCGGCAAGAAATGGCGTGATCCGCGCGAAGATGGAACTCAACCGCTTGATCGGCAACGAGATCACCGCCCCCATGGAGCTGCAAGAACTCTCCGAAACTGTAGATGCGGAGTACAACGACCAGAAGATTGTGGAATACGCTCTGCGTCACCGCCCGGAGCTCAAGGCTCTTTCCAAACGGAGCGAGGCCCTTGCCAAAGAAAAGCAGGCGCTGAAGCTTTCCAACGCTCCCAATTTTTACGCCTTCACGAACGCCGACTTCTCCTCTAAAAAAGGGGCCGTTTCTGCCGGCATCGGCTTGCACATGCCGATTTTCGAGGGCGGAAAGTGCCCCGCTCAGATCGCCAAAGTGCGCGCGCAAAAACGGGAGGTCGATGAGACGCTGCGAGATTTTAGAGAGCGGCTTGAAGTCGATATCCAAGTCGCTTTGCTGCAGCTCAAAGAAGAGCGGGATAATTTAGGAAATGGAAAGCTTGCCATTGAACTAGGCGAGGGAAACTTTACCAAGACCGGCGATCTCTATAAAGAAGGGCAAGCCTCGATCAACGATCTCCTTTATGCGGAAGAGCAGCTGTCCGCCTCCCACTTGCGCTACCACTCCTCGCTTTATCGCTACTATTCAACACTCTACCGCCTCAGCACGCTGGCTGGCGGCTATCCCATCAACAACGAGCAAACGCATGAATAAATACTTACTCATTCTTCTGACCTCCGCCTTGTTCAGCACTGGATATGCCGATGAGGTTCACAAGATGCCGATCTGCGGAACCTTAAAACCGAGAGCCAGTTGCAGATTGGGTGCCCAAGTGAGCGGCAGGGTCGAAGAGGTCTTATGTAAAGAAGGACAGGCGGTCGAGCAGGGACAAGTGCTCGTAAAATTAGACACCACTTTCTTTGAGCTCGATGTTAAACGGCAAGAAGCGCTCTACCGCAACGCCCATGTTTTTTATGAAGAGGCGCAACTAGAAGCGCAGCGTATGGAAAACCTCTGGAGCAAGCCAGATCCTTCCGTCCCCAAAAAACTCTATGACGAATCGCAGTTCAAGCTTAAGCAAAAGAAAAATCTTTTAGTCCAATCCTCCACCGAGCTGAAAGCGGCGCGCGAGCGTCTCAGAGAGGCCTCGATCACTGCTCCCTTTTCCGGAGTGATCACCCATTGCTATATTGACCAGGGCGACAGCGTCACCTCAGTGCCCCCGGTTGAAGTTGTCGAATTGATCGATCCCTCGCGCCTCACGTTTGAGTTTTCGATCCCCCAAGAAAAGATCGGCGCTGTCCAACTTGGCGCAGCCGTCACATTCCGTATGGAGGGCGACAGCAAAACCTATACGGCCCCAGTGACCAAAGCGATCCCGGCGATCGACGAAAATACCCGCTCATTCCGCTGCCAAGCGGAGATCGAAAATCCTGCAGGCGATCTGAAGCCGGGGGCATTTGTCCGTGGAACCGTCGAACTTAAAGGATAACTTGTGTTTCTTTCTCAACTAGCGATCAAGCGCCCGATCTTTGTCACCATGCTCTTCTTTACGATGGTGATTTTTGGAATCATTTCCTACAACAAGCTGGGCGTAGACCTCTACCCGCGCGTCGATTTCCCTGTGGTTTCCGTCGTGGCTGTACTCCCTGGCGCAGATCCGGAGACCGTTGAAAAGACGGTTGCCGAGCCGATTGAAGAGGCTCTGGCGACCCTGAGCGCGATCAAGCATCTTCGCTCCATCAGCGGGGAGAGCATTGCCCAGGTGGTCATCGAGTTCGACCTCAAAAAAAATGTGGACGTGGCCTTTCAAGAGGTCCAAGCGCGCCTTAGCGGGATCCGCTCTTCGCTCCCTCAAGATTTGAAAGAGCCGATCGTTGAAAAATTTGATGTCGATTCGGCACCGATCATGTCTCTGATCGCCTATGGGGACTTTCCTCCGGTCCAACTCACCGAAGTGATCGAAAAAGAAATTAAAGAGCCGCTGCAGCGCCTATCTAATGTCGGCCAAGTAAAGATGATCGGCGAAGTGAAGCGGAAATTGTGGGTCTTGCCCGATCCGCTCCTGCTGCAAAGCTACAATTTGACCCTCCAAGACGTGGAGCAGTCGCTCCGCAGCCAGCACATCGAGCTCCCTTCCGGCCGCATCGAGACCGGCCAGTTGGAAGTGAGCGTCAAAACAAAAGGGGAGTACAGTACCGCTCAAGATTTTCAGCAGATGATCGTAGCCTACCGCAACGGCTTTCCCATCCGCCTTTCCGCAGTTGCCCAAGTTGTTGACGGTCAAGAAGAGGAGCGGAGCTTTGCTAAAGTGAATGGCCGTTCGGCGATCGCCCTCCAAGTGCGCCGCCAATCGGGCACCAACATGGCCGCTGTCGCTGAAGAAGTGAAAAAAGAGATCGCCCTGATGCTGCCCGGGCTCAAGGCCAAGGGGATCACCCTTGATATTGCGCAGGACAATTCAGTCTTCGTCAAACGGTCCGTCGAAGAGCTCCGCTTCCACCTCTTTTTCGGCGGCCTTCTCGCCGTCCTCATCGTCTTTATGTTTTTGCGCAGCATTAAGAGCACGCTCGTCTGCAGCCTCTCGCTTCCGCTTTCCATCTTGGGGACGTTCGGCGTCATGCATTATTTGGGCTTTACGCAGAACATGATGACCCTGCTCGCTCTCACAATCGCCATCGGACTCCTCATCGATGACGCCATCGTCGTGCAAGAAAATATTTCGCGCCACCTGCTTCTCGACCCCGACCCCAAAGCAGCGACGCTGCGCGCCACCAAAGAGATCTTTCTCGCTGTTCTAGCGACCACATTCACCGCCGTCGCTGTTTTCGTTCCCGTCGCATTCATGGAAGGGATCGTGGGAAGATTTTTCTATCAGTTCGGCGTTACCGTTTCCTGCGCGGTCCTCATCTCGATGGTTGTCTCGTTCACCTTAAACCCGATGTTCTCCGCTAATTTCTTCACGAAAGAAAAACAGGTGCGCTGGCTAAGCTTTTTTGAGCGCTGGCTGCACGGCGTGGAAAAGGGCTATGCCTTTCTCTTAACCAAAGCGCTCAACCGCAAATGGGTGGTCGTCCTCATCGCCATCGGCTCCTTTGTTGGAGCGATCTATACTGCAAAATGGCTCCGTTTTGAATTCGTCCCCATGGAAGATCAAAGCGAATTCGTCGTCCACTACAAAGCTCCCGAGGGCACCTCTCTGCATGCGACCAAGAATGCCTTGGAGAAAATCGAAGCTGGGCTCCAAAGCCAACCATGGATCGATTACATTTTGCTCACGGTGGGCGGCAACGATCTGCGCTCCGTCAATAAAGGGAATCTCTACGTCAAGATGACCGAAAAAGAGCAGCGCTCCGTTTCTCAATTTGATGCGATGAAGCTTGTGCGCGATGAGCTCGCTAAAAACGATAGCGGTACCATCTCTGTGGAGATGGCCCCAAGAATGTCGGGCGGCGGACAAAAAGCGACCGAAGTGCAGCTCGAGATCCACGGTCCCGATCGTCTCGTCCTCGACCGCCTCGGCCGCGAGATGGTTGAAAAAATGCAAAAAATTCCTGGCTATGTTGACATAGACACTTCCATTAGCCGCGGCAAACCGCAAGCCTCCATCCTCATCCGTCGCGAGGAAGCTGCCGATCTCGGCATTTCTCCAGCGCAAATCGCCGCCGCCCTCCGAACCGCGATCAATGGCAGCGATGTCGTCAAATGGAACCAAGATGCCAAAAAAATTGATGTCGCCGTTCGTTTGCCCGATGCTTTCCGCACCGATCTGCGCGATCTGCAAACCCTCTTTGTGCGGAATGCGCGCGGTCAGCTCATTTCTTTGAGTTCGCTCATTTCGATTGAGCCCGAGACCGGCCCGACCCAAATCGAGCACCATAACCGCAAACGGCAAGTCACCGTCAGCTCCAACTTAGACCATTCCAAAAAAGTGCTTGGCGAGGCGATGCAGGAGCTCACCGGATTCATTCAAGAGATGAAACTTCCCGCAGGCTACAGCTATGCCTTTGCCGGACAGGCGAGCAATTTCAAGGAGTCGATGTCCCACCTCGTCTTTGCCCTATGCCTTGCGATCGTGATGGTTTACATCGTTCTCGCCTCGCAATTTGAGAGCTTCATGCAGCCGCTCGTCATCATGCTCGCGCTCCCTCTTTCCATCATCGGCGCCATCGGCGCGCTCGTGATCTTCCAAATGACCATGAGCATTTTCACGATGATCGGCATCATCATGCTCATGGGCCTCGTGACAAAAAACGGGATTCTTCTCGTCGACTTTGCCAACTTGCTCCAGGATAAACTCCCGCGCAAGGAGGCCCTTGTTCAAGCGGGACGCCTCCGGATCCAACCGATCCTCATGACAACCCTTGCTGTAATTCTGGGGATGCTTCCCGTCGCCCTCTCCCGCGGCTCCGGTTCCGAATCGCGCGCGCCGATGGCTATGGCTGTCATTGGCGGACTGATCACGTCGACGTTCCTCACCCTGGTCGTCATTCCTGTCGCCTATGACATCACTGAAGGTTGGAAAGGAAAAAAACTCCATCTTTTCAGCCGCACGAAAACGCTCCTTCTCGCATTGAAAAGGATGCTTCCGGCCGCGGCGCAAAAGAAAGACTAGTGCTCTGTTTCAAAAATCCTTGGAGTAATTTCGGTGTCAAAGCCCGTATAATCGACGACCGCGTAGCTTCGCAAGTTGATCCGTATTAAGCTAATACGAATCAACTTGCGATCGTCGATTTGAGCGGCTTATGTACCCGAAATTACTCCAAGAATTTTTGTTAAGGACTACTAGTTCTACATCGGCAACGAGCGCACCTTATCCGCGCTCCAGCCGACACCGATGGATGCAATTCCCCAGATTATTCAGCGGTAGAATAGCGCAGCTTCTTCATCCGTCCCACAACGAAATAGAAGAACGGCGTGTTGCACAGAATGAAGAGCGCCTTATAGACATAAGAGATGAGCATCATCCGCAGCACCAACGAAAAATCCAAATGAAGCGCGCCGAAAAGATAGATGATGTCCACAATGAACGTATCAGCAATCTGCGCAATCAGCATCGCGACATTGTTCCTGAGCCACAGATGGCGCCCACGCGTCATCACCTTCAGCCTTGAGTAGATTTTGACATCTAAGATCTGCCCCACCAAATAAGCCGTGAGCGACGCCAGCACAATCCATGTGTTCATTCCAAAGACCGCCGCGAAGGCCGCCTGGTTTTCTCCATCCTGCGCGGGCAGATAAAGCACCGACTGACTGAGGGCCAGTCCGATAACCGCCATCGCAAACGCCGTGAAGACCATTTTCTGCGCCGCCTTGCGACCATAGAGCTCCGTGACAAGGTCGCTGAGAAAAAAGGTCAGTGGATAAGTGAGCACGCCCGCGGGGATCGCCGCCCCCTCAAAAAACGGCAGCGCGACCAGCTTCGCCGAAAAGAGGTTCGAGAGGACCACGATCACGCAAAATAGGCTATAGATAGTCGTCATAGGCTAAGGATAAAGGGTGGCAGGGAATTTTTCAATGCGGGGTTTACGGATCACACCCTAAACATGTATTACCCCTATAATCAACACCTTGCAATTCCATTTTGCTCAAAACGTGCAAATGTCATTTTTGAGCATAATAGCGTTCATCTAAGAAATGATCATAACGCCAGCGAAAACTCGGAAAAATATTAAATTTTCATCATAATTTCATCGTATTCACCTGTGGTTCAAAAGGTTAGATGCAGGAATCATAACTTAACAAAAACACCCAGATGACTTAATTGGGTGTTTTTGTTAAGTTATAAAGTAGAGGTCAAAAACAAATGAGAACAGCCGTAGCCCTACTTATGCTAGCCATTCTTCTAGAAAAACCCTATTTCACTTCTAAGGAAGCGAGATCTATAGGGGTGCATCCTGCTGTCCTCAGTTATTATGTTAAAACAGGGCGTCTAGAGCGGGTGGGTAGAGGGATCTATCAAAATGTTAATTATAAGAACCCCTCCACTTTTCGATGGGGAGATCTCATAAAAGCTGTCCTTTCGATTAAAGGAGGGATTGTATGCCTTACTTCCGCGCTTGCCATATATGACCTAACAGAGGAAATTCCTCGCCAGCATTGGATTGCCCTTTCTCATAGAACCTCGGCCAAAAAGCCTCGAGGTGTAAAGATCGTTCGGTATCGCGATACGCAAATTGGAATAACAGAGATAACTCTCGAAGGGGTAAAAATCCCTATATTTAATCGGGAACGTACCATTGTTGACGCCTTTCGTCTGCTTAGCCGTGAAACCGCTATCAAGGCTCTCAAAGCCGCAATAGCAAAAGGAGGTAAAAACAGAATTGACCTTGTCAAACTCCAGGAGTATGCTAGAAAACTTCGAGTTGATATCCATCCTTACCTGATGAGCCTAACCACATGATTCATCCTCAAACACTCACAAATCGTCTTTTAGAGATTGCCCAAGAGCAAAACAGACCGTTTAATTCTTGCTGGGGAGATCTTCTTCTTGAACGATTTCTCGCCCGATTGGCCAGTTCAGTTCATGCGGACAAATTCGTCTTTAAAGGTGGATTTCTCCTCTCCTATCTGATGGAACTAGGAAGAGAAACGAAAGATCTGGATTTTTTACTTACGCGATTGAAAGCAGGAACAGAGGAGTTGCAAGAGATATTCGAGCAAATTATTTTAGTCCCCTCCTCAGATGGTTTTACTTTTTCTTTTGGTTCTATCGAACTATTAAGCCAACCCCATATGGAATATCCAGGATATCGCATTTTTTTAAACGTTGCTTCCGCAAGGGCAAAAGGTTCAACCAAAGACAAGATCGCGGTGGATGTTGGTGTGGGAGATGTCGTTGATCAGTTAACGCATGAGATCTCTTTGGTGCACTATCGGGGAAAGCCCTTTTTTGAGAGTTCCATTTCTCTCCAAGTATATCCGCCTGAGTTCATTTTTTCTGAAAAGCTAGAGACCACCATTTCTAAAGGCGCTGGCAATAGCCGCATGAAAGACTATCACGATCTTATTCTCCTCATCCGCCAGAAGGAAATGATCCATTTGGATAAGCTACAAGGAGCAATTGCAAGAACCTTCAGTAATCGAGGAACACAACTACGCCCTATTAACTTCGATAAAAACTCCATTGACACTATACAAAAGCTATGGACAGCCCATCTCAGCGGCCTTGGAGATTTTGCACAGGATCTCGATCTGCCGCAAGATTTTGCAGTTGTGCTTGAAGAAATTAACAAATACGTCATTGCTGTTAACGAAGTCGCAAACTCGAAAAAAGGTTGAAAAGCAGGCCTCTAATGGACAAACCAGATATCATTGAACTTCTTTTGAAAGGACATAGACGGGGCGTTCGCCAAGCGATCGATATTGCCTACCGGACTAACACCTGTTTGATCATAGAAAAAAACGGCAAAATCTTGGCCATAAAACCTAAACACAAAAACATACGGACGCAGCGCAACCACGCAAAAAAGAACCCCTAATCTTTTGATGGTTTTAAAACTTCAATCGTCTGGTTTCTCCCCTCTTTTCTTACAAAAGTCAAGATAGTCATTCACTGAGTCTTCGAAAGCTTGATCTAGCTCTTTAACACTCTTACCCTGAAAAGTGATGACATCCTTGATTCCAACGACTTTACCATGAAAGATCTTGGCTTCGTCGTCATACTCGACATGCCCAATATATCCATTGTATTTCATCATGTTAGCCATATTACCCCTTTTTCTCCTTTAGGAATTATGTTTGCATTCCAAATTGTCGTAAAGTTGATAATTCTTAAGGCCGTTGAACAAGTCTATAAGATATTGATATTTAGATCGTTTTACAACCTATATGTAACACAGGCACTCAACAAATGCCACTGAGTATCGTTGTAACATATAAAAACAAAGAAAAACCTATTAGGAATGGCCCATCAAGAATCTTCTGTTGAAAAGCGAAGGATGAACGGCTAAGGTGAAATTTATGGCAAAAAAATCCCTGAGCAACGCTTCTAACGACCGCAGAGACCATCTCGCGAACGAGCGGACATTCCTCGCTTGGGTCCGGACCAGTATCGGCATCATGGCCTTTGGTTTCGTCGTTGAAAAGTTCGCCCTGTTCGTCAAACAGATCGGCTATTTTTTAGCCTCCCAAAAGGCGCCAGAGGAACCCATTGTTTCCCCCGGCCATCAAACACTCTCTTCCGTCTTTGGCATTTGCCTCGTCGCGATTGGGGCCTTGATCGGCGTGATCTCATTTATCGTCTATAAGCGCATCGAGCGGCAGATCGACACCAACGATTACCGGCACTCATCGCTGCTCTCTACAGCGTTGACCGTCCTCGTGGTGATTATTGGAGTGTTCCTCGTGCTTTATCTAGCTTCTACGAAGTAACTTACTTTTCACATGCCGGACGATGTCCGCGTTAAACTTTCGATAAAACTCAGAATCCACCGCCCAGTGGTGCCAGTAGAGCGGGACCTTCCACACCTTGTCATAGAGCTGCACCAGCTGTTTTTTCTTGAGCAGAGAGACAATATCTATCCTCGGGATGAGGGCATACCCGTAGCCTAAAAGCACAAGCTCTTTAAACCCCCTGACCGAAGGGATCACGTTGTAGTTCAGCTCCTTCCCATTCAGATGGAAAAACTTCTCAAGATACCGCTCATGCAACTGATCGTTCTGATCGAACTTGATCGCGGGAGCCTTGCGCAGGCACTCCTTTGGAGTCCCTTCGGAAAAGTGCTTTTTTGCGAATTCCGGAGAGGCGCCGAGCACATACTCCATCTCTCCTAAAGGACTCACCTTGCATCCCTTGATCTCTTTTTCCGAGGTCGATAGACAAGCCGACACCAGCCCCTTCTTCAGATAGTCCAGCGTCAGCTCTTGGTCATCCGCAATCACCTCCAGAACAACACCCCTGAACAGCTCCGTCTCTTTGAGCAGATCTAAAAACCAGGTCTCCAAGCTATCCCGGTTTAGCGCGATCGAGATCCGCGGCACTGTCCCCGTCGTTTCGAGCTGCCGCTCCAAGTCCTCTTCCAACAAAGAAATCCGCTTAAAATGGCCGATCAGCCTCTCGCCCAGCCCCGTGGGCCGATAAGGCAGCGTCCGAATGAGCACAGGCTCGCCGTAATAGGTTTCCAGCCCTTTGATCCGTTGCGATACGGCCGACTGCGTCACGTGCAGTTTTTTGGCCGCCTCCTCAAAGCTCTGCAGCTCCTGTACCGCGTAGAGCGCCTCTATTCCTCGATAATCTAGCATTAGCCCACCTTATGGATCATAAGATCTATTAATTTTACTTATACACGCATCTCGATTAAAATAGGAGTATAAAAGGAGTGAACCCATGCAAATCCACCTAGAACCGGCACTTTTAACAAAATACCCCCACACCCAGATCGGCTATTTGGTCGCCAAGGTTGCCGTAACAAAAAGCGATCCTTACGTCGAGAGCTTAAAAGCCAACCTAGCCACCCACCTGCAAGAACTGGGCATCGATGCCACCACCTTTGTGACCCATCCAGACATTGCGCTCTGGAGAAAAATCTACGAAGAGGACTTTCAGGTGAAGGCCAAGACCTACCGCTCCTCGATTGAAGCCCTGCTCCGCCGTGTGGTCACCGGCAAAGAGATTTGGAACATCTGCAACGTCGTCGATCTCTACAACTGCTGCTCGATCTTTTCGATGCTGCCGATGGGAGGCTATGACCTCAGAAAAGTCGTTGGAGATATCACCATCCGGTTCGCCCGCGAGGGAGAACAGTTTCTGCCTCTAGGAGAATGGAAAAAAGTCAACACACAGCCCCGGCATGTCGTCTATGCCGATGAGGAGCGGCTCCTCTGCTGGTTGTGGAACCATAAAGATTCCGCAGAGACCTGCATCGATGAGAACTCTGAATATGTCGTGTTTTTTATGGACGGCTTCGAAGAGGCTAAAGTGCTAGACGCTCTAAAACTCCTTTCAAACCAGCTGGAAAAAATCGGCGGCACCGCTTTGGAATCTGGGGTCCTTAATCGAGGCTCCCCCCAGGCAAAAATACAGGTTAGTGTGTGATGTGATCTGTGACAATCGGGGTCGTGTGAGCTGGCCGTTTCTTTTCATAATAGATCAGAGTCGGCAGCAGCACAACCACAGTCGCTACGATCATTGCCGTTACCGGATAGATCGTCGCATTGTACATGCTGCTCGTGATTGCAACGACAGACGCCGCAATCAACAGACGCACGCTGGTCATCAGGCTCGCAGTGACCCCTTTGATATCGGGAAGGATTTCCATCCCTTCGGGGAAATAGAGACAGAACACATAGTTCGCTCCAAAAGCGTACAGCACCATCCCGCTGGTGATCAAATAAGGGTTCCTCGGAGCGATCAGCGTGATGAGCACTAAAAGCGCCGTGCCGATCACACAGAGAACGACCCCCGCCCGTTTGACTTTAGGGATGCCCCACTTTTTCATCGACCGCTTGATCGTCAAACTTCCCACAACCCAACCGCCCAAAACAGCGCCTTGGATAAAGGGGAACACCATTTTGCTCATCCCGAACTCCGTCACGAACAGCACAGAAATGCCCGATAAGAACGCGATGTAGCCTCCAAAAATAACGCTGGTAGCCAACGTCAGCTGCCAAAAAGGCAGACAACACAGGCCCAGCTTGAAGTCTTTTAAAATCTTGCGCATGTTCAGCGGCACCCGTTTTTCTTTCGGCAGGGTTTCTCCTAGCATCGTCAAGCAAATGACCAAGCTGATGAGGACAAAAACACCGATGGCCATAAAGTTCGAGCGGAACCCAAAGGAGTAGTTGAGATAGCCTCCCAGCATCGGCGCTCCCGCCATGACCAGCGGAATCGCCGTATTCAGTTTGTTCAACGCGTCAATGGCGCGCTCCTTCTGAAACGTATCGAAAATAATCGCCGTTCCCAAAGTAAAGCAGCCCCCGCTTCCGATTCCCTGGAGGATGCGTCCCCAGAGCATCTGATTGAGATCTTGCGCAATCAGCGTTAACAGGCTTCCCGCCAAGAACACTCCCAACGCAACCAAGAGCGGTTTTTTTCTTCCCCACGAATCGGACAAAGGTCCGTAGAACGGGCCTGAGATGCAGATCCCCACAAAGTTCCAAGTAAGGAGTCCTTGGATCTCGCTTTCCGAGGCCGAAAACCATTGCATCATGTCCGGGAATGCCGGTAGGTAGATGTCTGTTTCAATACAGGCAGCGATAAAGACAATAATAATGAGAAATAGATATTTAAATTCCGATTTCGGATTCATGGTGTTCTAAGGTGTTTGGCTTTTATGGGGAAGGCGCTCGTGCTTTTCACCTCCACATCGTGGAAAATGAGAAGGCTGTTCGACCGGCTCACCGCCGGCTACTCGGGTCTTTTAGGACTTAATTAGGGATCGTCTTAACAAGCATATAATAATGAAAGATTTAAAGACAAGGGCAATCAGGGTTGAGAAAGAGGTGGATTCCCCTCTCGGCGAGCTGGCCTCAACACGATGAAAACCTTAGGCTTTTGGGTGATAACGAAGGTGTTAGGCTGAAAACTGCTAGAAGCTTAACTCCCGTGAGATAAATACACTGGAAATTAAAATATTAATTATATAAAATGGTTTCCGTCCAGCAGTCCGAAATCAGGAGTCAATTTATGGATAATCGTTCTAGTGAGGCCTATAATAAAATACGAAGAACCACAGGGGTTACAGTATCAAGAGAAGAAGATCCGTTGCCGATCTGGGCCTACTCTCTGACTTTAACTTCAAATCAAGCAATAGACATGTTTGGGATACCCCTCCCGTACACAGTAGTTTTGCGAAGCCCTTGTCCCGACACATTGAGACATAAAGTAATCATCGAGGGAATTGTAAGAACCATTGCTGCACATTGCTGAATTCTCAAGCTTCCGGGTCGGCGGCAATTTATGAGCATGTTCGATTACAAAAAACTTGCATTGCCTGAAAAATATTGGTAGGTTGAGCGCAACTTTTTTCCATGGTTGCGATGATACTATGAAACACTACAAGTATTTTACCCAAGCTTTGCTCCTATTTACGATCCCCTCCACCGCTGCTTACCCCCAAGCTGAAGTTCCCGCCGTCACATTTCATTCCCAGCCTGCAGAACCAAACATTGTCAGCAAACTCACGCTAAACGGCCACGATTATACCTACGACGACGTTCTGACCCTCCTCGACCAGATCGAAAGCGGCGCTCTAGAAAAAATCTGCAGCGATGAGGACCTTGACCGCATCAATGAATTCCTCGCAAGCCTTGCGCAAGAAGGGATGATCTCCGACGATCCCAACGAGAACTATGAACTTGCCTGCGACATCCAAGACCTACTCCTGCCAGGCGACTCCTATGAATACGCCTTTGCTTATGGGAACGACTACATCATCGCTCCCATGCTTTACTCCAACCAGGGCGAATACCTCCTCTGCAAGAGCTGGTTCCACAAAAGATGGGACCACACCAAGAAGTTCATCAAAAAGCATAAAAAAACGATCATCATCGTCGCCGCTACAGCCATAGCCGTTGCTGTAATCGTATATACAGGCGGACTCGCCGCCGCTGCAGGCACAGGATTAGCAGGGACAGGAGGCGCCATCAAGGCTGAGCAGGATTTGGATGATGAATCCGAAACTAAGCCGTCTTCCTCTCTCCCATCTTCATCAAAGCCTACCGACGTTTCCGGCTTGCCTTCAATGCGAGAAAATCCAGGGATCAGGTCTGCATTTGAAGACCACCTTTCCACACTACAATCCTTCACCTCTCAAAATCAGGGGTTCATGGGACCCAATGACGCAAGGCTCCCCTTTGATTCCACCTACGAAGAAAATACAAGGATCCTGGGATCGGTGTTCGGGCATCGCCAGTTGGAAGATTCTTCTCAGAATTTTGCCGACAGCAACGCAAAGGCCCTGGCGCATCAACAGATCGACCAAAAATTTGCTACCGACTTTGCCAAGTATTATACCGGCTCTTCCCAGCCGAGCTTCGCCATGAGCCCGGAAACGGCCTTTAATGCCGACCTCTACCAGTTCCGCGGCCAGCGCGCCCTTGATGTCGCCCATTACGACCAGGCGATCTCCGATCTCGGAAAAACTCTTGAACTCAACCCCCGCAATCCCGATGCCTATCTCGGAAGGGCCAAAGCCCATTTAGCCAATGGGGAATACGATCAGTCTCTAGAGGATTACAAGGAGTATTCGATACTCAAAGCTGCATGCGCTCCGCTCAAGGAAGATTTCTTATTTAGAAAGGGGCTTGTGACGGGAGCTGTGGACTCATTGCAGCAAGTGGTCGTGTTAGCAAACAATTTTGTCACCCACCCACTTGAAACTTCAGCAGAGGTTCTAAACGCCCTTGGCACTTTAGGCAAACTTGCCCTGACGCAAGAATGGCACACACTAGGCGAGGCCCTTGTCCCAGAGGTCTACAAGCTTGCGAATGAATGGAACACCCTTTCACCAGAAGAAAAGGCGGAGCGGTCGGGAATAGTATTTGGCAAGTGCGGATCTGATATTTATGCACCCGTAGGCTTGGGAAAAGCCATATCTGGCGCTACAAAAGGAACCCAGGAACTCTTAGCGGTCTCAAGGGCCCTTCAACAAGCAGAACATACCCTTGCTCTGGAAACAGTTGCCCGATCCGGTGCTAGCGGCCAGGAACTGGCAGAAATGGCTGCTAAGTTGGCTAGGGGAGAAAGACCGGCTATTGCTGGGAAGGAGTTGACAGCCCTCGGGAATGTGGAAGGAATTCTATCTGAGAATGTAAGCATCTATGAAAAGAACATGAAGCACATTTTTAGGAATGCTGAAGGGCATTTACCCGACACATTGGAGAATCGGAACTTATTGCTGAAGACAGCTTCCAATCAAAACAACTATCTTGGAAAAGATAAATTTGGAAATATTTGGCATGCCGAAATCCAGAAAGATGGCGCTCAAGTCTGGACATTATCTAGAGATGGGCAGATAAGAAATGGCGGCATTAATCAAGAACCAAGAATATTTGATCAAATAAAAGGTCCATAAGGAGAAGGTCTATGAAGGAAACACTAACTTACTTAGAAGCATTTAAGGCTATGACTTGCTTTTTGGAGAAATATTATGAGCATACCTCTTCTGATGATATCGGTTCCTTATTGGGAGAGATGCAAATTTTGGAAGATGAAAAAACAGCTGACCCATCTGCATGGCAAGATTGGATGAATTGCATCCAAAAAATTAACCGACACAATGGCAATCCTTGATCAGCCTATAAACGAGTGGTATATGCTGAAAATTAACCTGAGTAAAATCGAATATACTTACCTTTCCCAAGCCTCCTTTTTACCAAAAAAGGTCAAAACTATGCTTCCGCCTAAAGATCAAGCAGCTGACGGTTGTATGCTGACTGTTTCAGAAGAACAGGCGGATGAAATTCGAGATCTTTGCGGAGAACGCTTACAAATCGCCGGTTTTGATAAAGACTATGCGTTAACTCAAGAGGGAGAGATCCTAGAGGATTTAATAGATAAATTCTTTACTGCCTAGATAGGTTTCGGAGAAAGGCGCATTTGTTTAATGAAAAAGGTATGAAAGACGACAAATTTAAAAGCTACCTCTATGACTTAGGCATGCTGCTTAAAGAGAAGGCCAAAGAGGCTAAAAGCGAAAAAGAGGCGGCTTCCTCAACAAAAGATGCCGATTATGAAGTAGGCTATCTAATGGCCTTTCACGAGGTCATAGACGTCATGAAGGAACAGGCTAAGGCCTTTAATATAGAACAGAAAGATATTGGGCTTGCTGATATAGACCCTGATCCGGATTTGCTTTAACAGGAAATAGCGACTGGAACCAACGTGCTTGCATTTAACTCTCTTCAGCTCAGTGCGCTTGCTCAGCAAGGCTGCTAAACCCAACTGAGCAAACAAAGGTATTTGGCTATCGACTACGCTTCTTCAACTATCCAGTCTGAGGCAGTCACATCCTCAATGGAAAATTGACAAAAATCCGCTCCCCTAGCCCGCATCGTTGATTTCAGCATCGGCTTTGCACAAGGACTTCCAAAAGGGGCACTTGAATCCGGAGAGCAGCTCGCCTCTTTTGCGTATGATGTGATTACGCATCCAATTGACACTGGTACGGAAGTCTATGAAGCTTTCTCCATGATGAGCAAGCTAGTTTACACACAAGAATGGGAAACGATTGGGAAGGCTCTTTCACCTGAGATCCATCAGCTAATTACAGAATGGGACAACCTTTCACCTCGCGAGCAAGCGAGCGCGCCGGTTATGCTTTTGGAAAGCACGGAGCCGATATTCTCCTACCCGGGATGATTGCAAAAACGGTCTCTCGAACGGCTGCTGGAGGTCAAGAAGTCGTCGCTGCCTATAGAAGTCTGCAAGCAGCTGAACAAACCCTCGCCCTTGAGGCCATAGCCCGATCCGGGGCCAGCGGCCAGGAGCTAGCGGAGATGGCTGCAAAGTTGGCGAAAGGAGAAAGACCAGGTATTGCTTCAAAAGGCATTGCTGGTGTAAAAACTCCTGAAGAGCTAATGACAAACGGTGCAAAGGCAATGTCGATGGAGACGTTCTCAAAGGCAGAGACTCTTTTAAGGCCATATAAGGGTCAACATCTTCCAGAGGTGCAAGCCAGAGAGCTGATTCATCAGGCAGGGATTAAAACGTTTCCGAAGCCGCAAGGAATACCTGACAACTTTAGGGTCTAGATTACCAAGTCGGGCGGAGGGATGAAATACGTTCATCCGGTCCATGAGGAAACATACATAAGAGTGATGCCCGGGAAACCCCATAGCCCTAACCCCTGTCAGCAAAAACCTTATGTGGTTCAGATGAAGGATGGTAAGGTCTTGGACAAGCTTGGAAACCAAGTGCTTCGAGATGCGCCGGAGGCGCATATACCCCTTGAAGAGTTTGTTTATAGGAATAATTAGGATGGGCCATATGCATATACACAGCAAGCAAGTGATGGACACTTTCCTCAGCATTATTGAGCACATATCCGACGTGGAATACCAAAAAAGGATATGGATTCGTGGGGAAGGCCCTGAATGTGATGATTTTGTAGACACGGTTTGCGACTTTTTTGATGTCGGCGATCCTGCATTGAAGGATTATAAGAATTTTGGCATCACAGACACCCAATATCGACTTTTAGTACAGTTGCGCGATGCTTTTGAGACATTTGCTGAAGAAAATCATTTTCCTGAAGAGTTCATCTCTAGCCCTGAGTGGAATAGGATCGTAGAGATGGCTAAAGGAGCGTTAGAATCCTTCGGTTATAGGAAAAACTCGCTGAATATAAGGAATAATCTCATCAATAGGGATCAGATTTTAGACGAATTCCTTAAGGACATCGAGTGTCTATCAGATAAACGGTATCAAGACAACATCTGGGCGGCAAATGAGGGCCCTGAGTGCAATGACATCGACGATGCCATTTGCAACTTCTTTGATGATGGTAATCCTATTCTAGAAAACTACAAGGACTTCGGAATTACTGAGCCCAATATGAAGCGCTAAAAAAATTGCATAGTAAACTAAGCGCTTTTAGAGATAGAAATGATGTCTATTCCCCATACAAGTCTACTGCAGGGCTCATGAAAAAGCCTGAATGGGAAGAAATCCGAGGTTTGGCTAAAGAAGTACTACGTGCTTTCAATTTTCATAAAACCAGGTAATTATACCATTCGCAAAAAATAAAGACATAAATTGGGCAGCGAGTTTTGCCGAGGACCAACGCCTGGAGCAAGGGACCAACTTGAATAAGTTGGCCTGAGTGAAGGCGAAGGCCCGCAGGTAAAAGCGCCCGCAATTTATGTCTTTATTTTTTGCGAATGGTATTAAGAGTCGTCCTTAAACGAAAAGAGGTGGATTCCCCTCTCAGCGAGCCGCTTCGCTGCTCGTCCTGCCGGGGCGGCGGTCTCGCCCTGTTTTACAGGCAAAACATCGGGCTCAACTCTCATCCTACCACGCAAGCGAAGCAGTTCGCTTGCTTCTTCCGATTAAAAAAAAACCAGGGCTTTTGCCCTGGTGTTTTTAATCGGAAGAGGTAGGATTCGAACCCACGGTCGGATTGCTCCAACTGCTGTTTTCAAGACAGCCGCATTAGGCCACTCTGCCACTCTTCCACATGGGGGTACATTATAAGCTCTCAAGAAATAAAATCAACAGACCTCTTTCGAAATTTGCTTTGTTTAGGAAAAGCGGGAATTTTTTGAGCAGTTTGATCGCCAAATTTCGAAGGGATATGAGAACATATCGCTAAGAAATTTGGGGAGCAAAATGCCAAAAAAGACCGCTTTGACAAACAAATGGAATGTCGAAAGAGGTCTAAAATTGGTCGAGGAACCTCTGGTCGTTTTGGGTGAAGAGGCGGATGTCGGGTAAGCCGTAGCGCAGCATGGCGAGACGCTCGAGGCCCATGCCCCAGGCGTAGCCGGAATAAACTTCAGGGTCGATGCCGCCGTTTTTGAGGACTTCGGGGTGCACCATGCCGGCGCCACAGACTTCGAGCCAGCCGGTGTGCTTGCAGAGGCCGCAGCCGTTGCCGTTGCATTTGACACATTTGAGATCGACTTCGAGGCCGGGCTCAACAAATGGGAAGTAGCTGGGGCGGAAACGAGACTCGACGTTCTTTTTGAAAACTTTGGACCAAAATTCGTTCATGGTGGCGAAGAGGTCGGCGAAGGAAACATTTTTGTCGACGTAGAGGCCTTCAATTTGGTGGAAGAAGACGTGCGAGCGGGCGCTGATGTTTTCATTGCGGTAGACGGTGCCGGGGGCGATGATGCGGATGGGCGGTTTGTGGGCCTCGAGGACGCGGACTTGGGTGTTGGAGGTGTGGGAGCGGAGGAGCATCTCGGGGGAAATGTAGAAGGTGTCCTGCATGTCGCGGGCGGGATGGTCGGGAGGAAAGTTGAGCCCTTCGTAGTTGTAGTAGTCTGAGTCGAGGTCGGGGCCGTATTGGACGGTGAAGCCCATGCCGGAAAGGATATCGATGGCCTCGTCGCGCATGCGGGTGATGAGGTGCTTGTGCTCGAGATAGGCGCGTCTGCCGGGCAGGGTGATGTCGATTTTTTCTTCGTGGATCCGCTCGGATTGTTCGGCAAGGGTGAGGCCGTCATAGGCTTGGGTGGCTAGAAGTGCGACTTCTTCTTTGAGCTCGTTGATCCATTTGCCAAGGCGGGGTCGGTCTTCAGGGGTGCAATCGCGGAGGTTGAGCATGAGCTCGGCGATGGGGCCTTTTTTACCGAGATATTTGACTTTGAGCTGTTCGACGTCTTTGGAATGCTTTACGGAGCTGAGGTCTGATTGGAATTGTTTGCGAAGTGTCGATACCTTCTCTTCCACGACTTCCTCCAGGAAATTTAGCCCGGGGTTACCGGGCTTAAATTGCTTATGCTAGGGCTTGCTTTGCAGAACCGGCGATAGCTGCGAAGCTAGTCGGATCGCTGATGGCCATCTCGGAAAGCATCTTGCGATTGATGCCGCACTGCGCTCTTTTGAGACCATTGATGAATTTGCTGTAAGAAATACCGTTGGCTTTGGCGCCGACACCGATACGGGTGGTCCAAAGTCTGCGGAAGTCTCTTTTTCTCTCTTTACGGTGGCGATAATTAAATGCCATCGCCTGCATCACAGCGTCAGAAGAGAGCCTTAAGTGATTCTTGCGGTCGCCCACAAAACCTTTGGCTAACTTGAGAAGTCTTTTTCTTTTGCGCAGTGCTGCTACGGCGTTTGTTACTCTAACCATGAATCATTGCTCCTTATGCTACGCCCATCATACGCGCGTACATTTTTGTTTGTCCTGCTGGAACGAGCGCCTTCTTTCTCATATGGCGTTTTCGTTTTGAGGATTTTTTTGTCAAAATGTGACGGCGACCAGGATGGCTGAATGTCAGCTTACCTGTCCCTGTCACTTTAAATCTTGCCTTGACGGCCTTCCGCGTTTTCATTTTCGGCACGGTGCACTCCTTTAACTGTCTTTTTTGCACTAGGGGCTAGGACGACGGATAAAATCTTCCCAAACATTTTTGCAGGTCCCTCGGGAACTGCCACATCGGCGAGGTCTTCGCACATGCGCTTGACGATCTTCTCTCCAAACTCGGTGTGCATCATCTCTCTGCCGCGGAAGGTGCAGGTAATTCTTACCTTGTCCCCTTTTGCTACAAAATCTCTGGCATGATTCAACTTCGTCTGGATGTCATGTTCATCGGTATTGGGCTTTACCTTGACTTCCTTAACCTTTACTTGGTGCTGTGACTTTTTACTCTCTTTTTCTTTCTTCGTGATCTGATAACGGTACTTTCCGTAATCGATGATCTTACAAACGGGCGGTTCTGCATTGGGAGAAATCTCAACGAGATCGAGCCCCGCCTGCTCCGCTCTGTAAATGGCCTCCCCTGTGGGAAGCACTCCAACTTGTTCGCCATCTTTGTCGATGACCCGTACTCTCGGCGCTCGGATTTCTCTATTTATTCTCAAAGTCGATGATTCCTTTCTTCAACCAATTTCTCTAAAAGGCTCTCTTGATCCATCAGCTCTTCGGCACGCGCCCCGTAGGCCCTTACCGAGACTTTCTTCAATTTTTGCTCTTTCTCACCTAATACAATAATATAAGGGATCCTTTCGCGCAATGCATCATGGATCTTTTCACCTAATTTTTTTTCACTCCCCTCCACCTGCACCCGAAATCCGCGGGTTGTCAGCTCGGCCTTAAAGGCCTCAGCGTCTTGGTGTTTGAGAGGACAGATCCTCACTTGCTCGGGGGCCAGCCAAAAAGGCAGATCTCCTTCGCAATGGTCTATCAAATGCAAGATCCACTTCTCTAAGGAGGTAAATACCTGCCTAGCGATGAGGCCGCCTTCGAGGAGCTCCAACGTGGGGCCTACCCACTCGCGCTCCCAGCGGTCTTGGATCCGCACTTCCACTCGTTTTCCGTCTCCTTCTGTATTGAGGCCGCACTGGGCGAGCGCTTTGCGAAGAAGAGGAGACCGCCCCTTGCTCAAAATGAGGCGATGCTTAAAACCGAAGATTGTAAGGATTTTTACGAAGAATTGCAAGGAAGAAATACAGGCTTCTTCGCCTCCCCTAAAGGTGGCGAGGTCGGTCTCCCCGATCTCGGCGATGCGGGAGAGGGCGGGCACGCTATCTAAAAGGGTGCGGTGGGCCTCGGGATCTCCGCCGGTGAAAACGGATCCAAAACCTTGGGCGGCGTGTTCTTTTTTCCACCAGTCGATGAGGACCTCGCGAAGGGTAACGCCTCGCGGGAGCCATAATAGGGGGCCGTTGTCGTCCTGGATAAAGAGGCCGAGGTCCTCGCCGAGGTCCAGCGGATCTTCACTTTTAAGGAAATTTTTTAATAGCTCTTTGGTCTTGAAGGAGGCTCCGGAGATTCTGACGACGCTGTCCCGTTTGGAAAAAGCGGGGTCTAATTTGAAAAAGAAGGGGCCGGTCTCGACAGGAAAAGGGCTGTAATCGGTGAAATTGCGGAGCTGGATGACAGTGGCGAGGGTATCGGGATGCTCCTGGACCTCTTCGGCGCGGTGCGGCTGGTTGTGGTGGGTGAGAAAGGAGGCGGCGACCGAAGGGACCATTTCAAAAATTTGGACCTCATCCTGCTCTTTGATGAGCTGTCTCATTTTTTCTTCAATGAGGGGGATGAACTCCTTTTGGAATTCGAATGGAAAAACGAAGTCGTAGTGGAACTGCAGGCCGTCATGGTCCCCGCCGATGAGGAGGGACTGCGGGAAGAGTTCAAGGACTGAGGCTGCTAAAATGTGTGCCGCTAGGCTGCGAACTGGGTCCAAAAAAAACATCCAATAAATGGTGGGATATAGCTGACTCGAACAGCTGACCTCCTCGATGTCAACGAGGCGCTCTAACCAACTGAGCTAATACCCCGTACAATTTACCTGGGAAATCCCAGGAAAGCCGCTTGGGTTTTTAAACAATAAATGGGTATGATACAGGTAGCATGAATTCTTTACAACTCTCACATCATTATTGGACGCTTCTTCTCTCGCCGGCCGACATTGTAATCGACGCGACATGCGGCAACGGGAAGGATACGCTCAAGCTGGCCCAGCTGGTTCCTGAGGGGCTTGTCCTTAGTATAGACATCCAGAAGCAGGCCCTGGACGAGACCGCCGACCTTTTAAAGAAATCTCTTGAATCGGACAGTATCAAGCGGATTTTTTTGATCCACCAGTCCCATGAAGAATTTCCGCCGCTCTATCCTGTGAAGCTAATCGCCTACAATTTGGGATATCTGCCGAAGGGCGACAAGTCGATCACGACGCTGACGTCTGTGACGCTGAAAAGCGTGGCGCGCGCTCTCGACCACATTTGCGAAGGCGGCGCGGTGAGCATTGTCTGTTATCCGGGACATGTTGAAGGCGCAGTCGAAGAAAAATCTCTCGTTGCGTTCGCGGAGCAACTTTCTCCTGAGCGATTCACTGTTTTTTACCACCAACATATCAACAGAAAATCGTCTCCATCTTTTCTTTGGATTGTCAAGAAATCGCAGACACGTTAAATCATAGGAATGATATCAATCATTCGCCGTTCACACAACTTGCGCAATCAAGTTTATCTTCTCGAGGAAACGCTCGAGGAGCAAGAGGTCACCCCTCATGTGCGCGTCAAACTTTTTCGCCGTTTAGAACAGACGTGCAAGAAAGTGGAGTGTGTGCGAAAGAATGCAAATTGCGATGGAGAATTTGCGGAAGCGCAAGTGACGGAAGATCTCAAAGAGGTCGAAGAAAAAATCGTCAACTTGTACGGACGGATCGATTCTCTTTCTGTCGCTTATGAGATCGCGCTGATCAAGAAAGAGATCGAAGATTTGGAAACGTGCTTAAACGCACAGAGCAGCGCTCGCGTTTGCAGAGCTGTCGATTCTCTCAAAACACATATCTTTGTGCTCTGTTCGAGCCGTGCATTATCGCGGGAAGATCTTCCGCTGATCGCGCGGGCCAAGCTTCTCTTGAAAAATGCGGAGTGCGCGCTCAAAGGAACGATCTCCTTTGAACAAGCGCGACTCAATTCGGTGAAGCGGGCTTTTCAGGAAGAACTTCTCGGTAAAGATGAAGATGACTCGGAAGTGATGGAGCTGTTCGAGGTGGCCGATCTATTTTATCACCACCAGATGGCCGATGCGCTGAGTCGCTTTCACATGCTCCCGAAAAAATATCAGATGCTGGTGAGAAAAGAGGCCGATCCGGAGAAGGACTGCTTCAAGACGATCCAGACGCTGATTGCGATCGCCCATGAAATCTCTTATGGGGAAAGGCATCTTCTGTCGCAAGAGGAGATCTGCACGCTCTTCGCAGAGTTAGACCAGGTTAGAAAAGAAACTCACTAGCGGACGATGTCCTGCATCTCCTTTAAATAGAAACTCCCTGCAACTACCAATAGATCTTCGCTGTCTGCAAGCGCTTGTTCGAGCGTGACGTCGATTGAATAATTTCGGTCTAGGAACTCGGCGAGCGCTTGCGGCGAGGCGCTACGGGGAGAGTTGGTCTGTGTGAGATAGATGTGGCGCGCTTTTTTGCGGCACAGGTTCAGACAGGCTTCGATCTCCTTATCTTGCGAGAACCCTAAGAACATCCGAAACGGCCGGCCCGGGAAGTGGTGCTCTAAGGCCTCTAGCAGCCGTTTAAATCCATCGGGATTGTGCGCGACGTCATAGATCACCCTCCCCTGCTGCTCGAAGCGGCAGCGCGGCCTTATGCTTAGTCCTTCGCGAAGTGCGTGGGAAGAAACAGCAAGGCCGCTGGCTTGCACGGCAGCAAGCGCGACGGCAGTGTTCTCATCATCATAAAATGCAAAAGTCCCTGTCACAGGATGGACGGGAGCGTTGTGTGCTGCGGCCTGTTGCAAAAGAATGGGGAGCTGGGCGCTGGGGCCTAAGACGATGGGAATATTGGGTTTGATGATCCCCCCTTTTTGCGCTGCGATCTCTTCTAAGGTGTGTCCAAGAAAGGCGCAGTGGTCTCTGCCAATGGAGGTGATGACCGAAACGAGCGGCTTAACGACATTGGTCGCATCGAGTCTGCCGCCGATCCCCGTTTCCATGACGGCGACATCGACGCGATGCTTCCGAAAATGGTCGAGGGCGAGCAAGGTGGTGATCTCAAAGTAGTTTTGACACTCTTCCCAAGGGAGCAGTTTTTGCAGTCCCTCTTCGATTTCTTGTTCGGAGATGCGCTGTCCGGAGATGGAGATCCGCTCAGAATAGGAAAAGAGATGGGGCGAGGTGAAGAGTCCCACTTTATAGCCGGAAAGCTCGAGAATTTTCGCGCACTTGGCAGCGACCGATCCTTTGCCGTTCGTGCCGGCGATGTGGATTGCTGGAAAGGATTTTTCTGGGGAGCCGAGGCGTGCGCACGCTTTTATAAATCGTGGAAAATCGCTGGGCCGTTTCTTTTGAACGAGGAGGTCGAAGGTCATTTGCTGAAGATCTTATGAAACGTTTCTTCGTCGACCCATGAACATCCAAGAGGAATTTGAGGACGAATGGCTCCATGGAAGTCGGAGCCGCCGCTGACAAGCCACTGCTTCTCCTTGACCATTTTGAGCCACCGCTTTTCAAGCGCGGGATAAGAATGGGCGTAGTAGCATTCGAGTCCGTCGAACGGTTCTTTTAAGAGGACGCGCATTTTGGCGCCATTGGCGAGAAGATGGGGATGGGCCACAAAAGCTTTGCCGCCGGAACGATGGATCACATCGAGCGTTTCTTCGACAGAAAATGCAATGCCGGGATCGTAGCAGCATTTGCCTTCGCCGATGAAGAGGTTGAACGCCTCTTTAGCCGATTTGACATACCCTTTTTGGACCATGATCTGCGCGATGTGGGGACGGCCGATGCTTCTGCCGGGCAGTTCGTCTTCGTCGATCTTCATATTGAGCCGCGCGAGCTTGGCCAAAATCGCCATGTTGCGATGGCGGCGCCGCTCTTTGTGTTTGCGGCAAAAATCGCGCATGAGCTCAGAGTCTAGAGAATAGTTGTAGCCAAGAATATGGACGCTCATCTTTTGGAACTCGCTGGAGAGCTCGACGCCGGTCCCGAGAAGGATGCCGAGATCGCGGGCTGCTTCGACGGCGGTGTCGTACGCTTCAATGGTGTCGTGGTCGGTGATGGAGAGGCCGGCGAGGTCTTGTTTTTTTGCGAGGGCGACGAGCTCGACAGGTGTGAGGGTTCCGTCAGAGCAAGTACTATGACAATGGAGATCGGCTCGAAACATAGCGCACCTCCCTTTCTAACTCGACGCCCATTTTTTCGCGCACCGTTTTTTGCACGAGTTCTGTGAGCGCCAGCACTTCTTGGGCCGTGGCGTTGCCTTTGTTCACAATGAAGTTGGCGTGCAGCGTGGAGACCTCGGCGCCGCCGACAGCGGTGCCTTTGAGGCCGCACTGTTCGATCAAGGCTCCCGCCGAATGGGAAGGCGGGTTGCGGAACATGCAGCCGGCGGACGCGTCGGAATAGGGCTGGGTCGCGGTGCGGTAACTGATGATCTTAAGCTGTTTTTGACGCGCTTCGGTGGAGGGTGAGAGCACAAATTTTGCGGCGGCGATCGCCCCCTTTTTCTGATGAAAAATTGAGGTGCGGTAGCTCCAAGTGAGATCGGCCCGTTTGAGGAGCTCGCGCTTTCCGGTCTCTGTAATATAGGTGACCTCTTGCAGCGTGTCGTAGGTCTCTGCGCCGTTGGCTCCTGCGTTCATATAGATGGCGCCGCCGACAGTCGCCGGAATGCCCGAAGCGAATTCTAGCCCGGCCCATCCCCGTCTTGCGGTCTGTACGCCGAGAAGAGAAAAGCTGTAGCCGGAGCCCACTTCAACAACGCCTTCGTCTTGCTGGCAGAACTGGATTTTATTGAGAATGCAGAGCCCATCAAATCCCGCATCGTCAAAGAGGCAGTTAGAGCCTTTGCCGACGATCAGGACGGGCAGCTTTTCGGCATGGGCGTGGGCCATGATCTCTTCGAGTTCTTCAATGGTATGGGCTTCGGTGAAGTAGCGGGCAGGGCCGCCGATGCAGAAAGTGGAGAGTTCGCTGAGGAGTTTTCCCTCTTTAAACGGTAGCAGCATCGGAGAGAACCCTCGTTTGATACAACTTGTCAAGAATTGCATTTACAAACGTGGCGGCTTCTGGAGTCGCAAATTTTCGCGTAAGGCGAATGGCCTCCGCGATGGCTACTTTATGGGGAATTTGGGAAAAGAGGAGCTCAAAAACCCCGAGGCGCAGGATGTTGCGCTCGATGCCGGGGATCCGCTCAAATTCATAAGACTCAGATGTTTGGGCGATGAGCTGGTCAAGCTCATGGAGTTTCTCTTGGATCTCTTTGCGTCTAGACAACGCTTCGAGTAAATTTTTCTTTGTCACTTCCAGTTGAGGCATCATCATAGCGATCATATCCTCGTCATCGGCCTGGGCCAAGTCGTGGCTATAAAGCAGCTGAAATACGATCTCTCTAAATTTTTGTTGAGGAAGCGCCATATCTCGTGAGAATACCATATTTTCCCCTTTATAGGAAGCTCCTTGAGGAAGGGCAAGCAAAATATTTTTTGGGTTGTACTAAATCTTTATAATTTGTCTAATCATCGCCTTTCAAAGACCGCAACACGGAGAAAACCATGGTTCAGCCAATCGCAGCATCCGCCACTTGCTTTTCTTGCGCAGCGAGCTATTCTCCTTGCGAACTGATCTATGACGTCATTCGGAGGGTCTCAATTTGCGTCCGTGCCATCTTCTCTGCAATTGTGACATTCATCACTTCCTGGTGCTCATGGGCAGAACCCCCTCCAGCGGCCGCGATAGCGCCTGTTGCAGCCCGGGCGGCCACGTCTCCTGCTGTCGTTCCGCTCGCTGTCGATCCAAGCGATCAGGACATGACGGGAGCCTATCACTTTTTACAAGCGAGGATGGATAGTTTCCGGCATACATTCCCAGAGTTTGATTTTAGATCGATGATGAGCGATTCCGATAGAGCGCGGGTATTCATCGCACGCCTCATGGTTTGGGACCTCGCGAAAGATATCACCTCAATCCCCCTTCCCCTCCCTCCTTTTATTGCGGGTACAATCGACTTAAACCTAATCGCAAATCTCCGCACCAAATTTAATACGCTTTCCGGATCGGACTACAGCTTTGTAAGATACGACTTTGTGAATGGCGTACCTGCCACCTCCACTACCTGGCCTTATTCAGGTGCCGCTAGTGCCACAGCTTTCAAGCAACAAGCGGATTCGATCGTTGAAGATTTTCTGAGTGAGAATGAATTATTTGCCGAAATCGTTAACAGCATGAGAACGTTATTCCTGCGCACCTCATGACCGCGGGATAGAGATTGCGGCAAATTCTGCAGTTTTGTTTAACTATTCCCTTTCAAATCCTCAAAAGGAAAAGCCCATGGTCCAAGCCGCTACTCCAAGTTCTTCGAATTGTTGCTTCGGCAGCTACCCCCTGTGCCAAGTGATCAACGATTTAGCTCAGCGCATTGCAGACTTTGTCTCTTCCGCGTTCCGGGCGATTACCGAGTTTTTCACAGGATGTTTTTCCAGTCCTGCACCCCAGCCGCATCCCTTGATAGAAGCAAGGACATTGGATAATCCAGCTCCCCTTGGGATCGATCCTTTAATTAGGGAGCCTACTCTCGTGCTCAGAACCGCCGCCCCAGAAGATATTGTCCTAGACCCTCAGCAACATGGGATCGATTTTTTGCACGCCCAGCTGACTCATCACGCACAGATAACCGTTTGCAACAAGATTGCTTCTAGTATGGCAACCCCTCTCGCTGCGCGCAAATTTCTTGCACGCCTTCTCATTGAAAACATCATGTTAGGCAGATCCCCTTACAAAGGCCCTTATCCCGACTTCCTCACACAGCCTCAACCTCCTCGGAAATACGCTGTCCTGCAAGCCGCTGAGCTGCTGCACAACCGCTTTAAAGTAATAACAGACGGTCGAGAACGGGCCTATATCAAAAACTGTTTCTGGGATGGTGTGAAGGATAATTCTGGAGGACCCGGATCCATTGCCAATCAGACCAATGAGGTAGTCCAACGATTGGTCAACGAGAATGCACCTTTTATCGTATGCGCCGATGAGATCAGGTTGGAGTATATCGGGAACCTGCGACAAGGAAGTTCCGAACTTGCAATCATTGAAGAGGAACGTTGGGATTCAGAAGATGATTATGATTCTGCTGCAGAATGAATCAGATGAGCTTAACGAGCATGACCTAGATGTCTATGATGCTGTAAATGCCAATAGTGCAGCCGGAGCTGAACTGCGCATCTCAAATCCCGACAGCCTCTAAAGTTTGATCTCTCCGCGGCGCTTTTTTGCCGCGGATTTCTTTCGTTATTTTCTCCACAATAAGTGTTGCTCTAAATCCCGTAAATTTGTCTAATCTATACCTTTAAAGAACGTTCATTAACCATAAACACGGAGTTCCCTATGGTACAACCAACAACCCCAAGTTCAACCTGCGCATGCATTATCGATCCGATCGTTAATTCAGCACCTTACCAACTGATCAGCGGAGCTTGCTCTGCAATCGGCAGCCTCGCACAAAGAATTGCAACTTGCGTTGCAACTATCTTCACAGCGATTGTAAATTTTGTAAAATCGTGCATCTGCGGAGCCGCTGAGGCGACGCCTCAAGCTGCAGCAATAACAGCTACACCTCCACGCGCTGCTGCTCTTGCTGCCCCTGTACCTTTAGCTCCTGTCGGTGTTGACGTCGTCGAAGAGGGCAAACTGTTTTTAGCACAGCTATTCGACCAATTTGAAGGTAATTTTGAAGAAGGTGAACCGCTAGACCTTATGAGGAGTGAAGAAGCCGGGAACGCTTTCCTAGCCAACCTGCTCGTCCATGATCTGGTTATGGATGTTGCTTCCATCGAAGGGCAACCGGTTCCTTTTATGGTCACACGAGGGATGGGCTATAGTCCCTTTACGTTTATTAATAGCATCGAAAGGCTCCGTACGGTTTTTAATGAATTGGATCCAGCTGTGGAATCGTCAACTTTTCTAGCGCACGGGACCAATGATGACAGCTCTACCCAATCTGATCTCGAAGAAGACGAAGTCCCTCCCACTGTAGGTGAAACCCTGCGCATGCTTTTTGTCGGTCGAAAATTGACGATCGGCCTTCAGGATAACAGGGTCATTCATAGCTCCGGTCAAGAACTAGAGCAGGATGTCTTTGATCCTAATCCTGACAATAGCAACAGCAAGCCTAATGTCTTCTATGCTCAGCTGAATACTCTTGCTCGTAATTTTATCAACTCAAATCCCACTTTCGTCGCAGCGGCGAATGCATTCCGAGCAGAGTATATCCAAGATGACGAATCAGAGTAATGTTTCTTTTACCCGCGGCGCCATTTTGCCGCGGGTTTCCTCAATACAGTTACTCTAAATCCCAGAAATTTGAAGAAACTCTCTTAACGCGACCTAACAAGGAGAAACTTATGGTCCAACCTACTACACCTACTTCCTGCTTTTCTTGCATCACGACACCCATCGTGAACTCATCCCCTTACAAACTGATCAGCAGAGGCTGCTCTGCAATCGGCGGACTTGCGCAAAAAATCGCCGACTTTGTCACAGGGATTTTCACAACGATTTCAAATTTCGTGAAGTATTGCCTGTGCATGTCAACACCTGCCGCAGCG
Source organism: Parachlamydiales bacterium (assembly GCA_009885755.1). Taxonomy (GTDB): domain Bacteria; phylum Chlamydiota; class Chlamydiia; order Chlamydiales; family Rhabdochlamydiaceae; genus VFKB01. The sequence goes on from VFKB01000001.1 coordinate 117,517, forward strand.
CCAGCTCCGGTTAATCCAGCGCCTGCGGGCAGCTCATCCATTTCATCAACAACTGGAGTTCCTGCAACGACCTCGTCTACACCCGTCGCGCCGACAAGCGCTCAATCTATAGATCCAGCCGTTGTTGAAGCAGGAAAGCAGTTCTTTCTTGCCCGCGTTGCCGGCATTGATAGTGCCAACCCCCAAAATCGATTTCGTGAACGATTAGGAACAGAAGAAAACGGACGGAGAGCATTCGCTACCGTATTAGTTCATGCCGCTCTCACCCTTCGAGATGCTGAGCTGGAGCCCGTCCTCAACGTTGCAAGAGGGTGCGCTGCTGGGCCAAATCATACGCAAGCCCTCTTACAGCTCAATACAAGCTATGATCTATTAGACCGCGACCAAAAGCGCGAGGTTTTACAAAGGTTGACAGGCGCTCAAAGCACGTCGCAACCAAGCAGCCGGCGAGAGGCAGTTACTGCTTTCAATAGACAAGCTGATCTCTTACGTCAGCAGTTCACTCAAGACCCTGTATTTTGTGCGGCTGCCGATGCTGCAAGAGAGGAACTCTCCTGAAGTGCTCTAAAACTTAAGTTTTCCCGCGGCTTAAGCAGCCGCGGGATACATCGTCAGTCTACAAAGGAGAAAGTAATGGTACAACCCGCATCCCAGTATTCTTGCATTCTAGAACCTGCATTCGCCTGGGGCACCGCCATGTGTCAACCGGTCTATGATCTGGCCAACAAAATCAGCGCCTTTGTCTCTTCGATTTTCACAGCGATCGGGGATTTTGTGAAGAGCTGGCTCTGCTGCACGACAGCAGCGGCGCCTGTTGCCCCCGTTTCGACCCCGTCCGCAGCAGCGTCTGCTGTCCCTATTCCTACCTTGCCCGTAGCAACGCCCGCATTGTCTACTGCCCCTGTTTCGACTCCGTCTACAACACCTGCGGCCGTATCGTCTACTGCCCCTGTTTCAACCCCATCCGCGGCGACCACATCAGCACCTTATGTAAGGGTGCCCTTTCCAGTAGTTGATCTACCTGCGAAGCCTGGGATGCCGCCGCCGATGAGGACCAGCATATAAACGCTCAATACATTTTTACGTACGCTCGCCAATCATTTCTGCGAGAGACGGGAAACGACAAGGGCATTCCTAGATGAAGCAATGAGCTCCCGTGAAAAAGCCATAGAATTCTACCTCCGCCTCATCGGTTATGCCTTCGTGATGGGCCCCCCGGTCTCAGAACACAATCAGCTGCTGGAAAATGTGGAAGGAGTAATTAAAAACATCAAATTGTCCACTTACATTGCTGACTTGCGCGGAATCTGGGAAGAGAATGTTTTCGAAGATGAAGCCGCTGCAATTCGAGAGAACTTTATACGAAACGGTTTATTTGATAGGTCCGCGAATGCCGGCCCTGAAGGTTTTTTATCTCTAGGCGATAACCTGGTAAAGGCTATGGCCCAGTGGTCTTTGTTTGGATTTTGTGTGAGCGAGCTTACCGACCAGTACCGCGAAAGTCTAGGAATCTGATTGCGCTAAATCGGAAAAATTTGTGTAATGGCTTCCTTTACTTGGAGATTTTATGGTCCAACCCGCATCCAACTATTCTTGCATCTTAGCTCCAGCATTCGCCTGGGGCACCGCCATGTGTCAACCGGTCTATGATCTGGCTAACAAGATCAGCGCCTTTGTGTCATCGATTTTTTCAGCGATCGGGGATTTTGTGAAAAGCTGGCTCTGCTGCGGGGCTGCTGCTCCCTTTCAAAACTCGCCCGCACCTTATGTAACTGTGCCTTTTCCGGAAGTGGCTCCATCTTCATGATCTACGCTCGCGCCCCGCGTCGAGGAGGACTTACAAGAGACCAAAACATTTTTACGCTTGCTTGCCAATCGCTTCTGCGACAGCCGCCAAACGACAAGGGCGTTTCTAAATGAAGCGATGAGCACCCCGGAAAAAGCCGAAGAGTTCTTCGCCCGTCTGATTGGCTATGTCTGTGTGATAAACCCTTCGCTTGGAAATACCAACCATCTGGTGGAAGATTTGAGCGAAGAAAGTAGTGGAAAGCGAACGTTGACTGCTTATATCGCAGATTTGCGCGGAACCTGGGAAGATAATGTTCCCAGCGATAGTGCCGCTGTAATTCGAGAGCGCTTTATCCGGAACGACGAATTTGATGTGTCTGCGAGCAACGGCCCCGAAGGCTTTTTGCGGCTAGGCAATAACCTAGTGGAATGGTTTAAGACCAGTTGGTCTTTCTTTGGATTTTGCGCGCACCAGCTCCGAGAAGAATATCTCAGGAGTAGATAGACTCTTGCAAAAGCGAGAGCGAAGATGACAACGATTTTCTGGTTGGTGCATAAGGGCGCTCTAGGATAAACTGACCTCAATGGAACAGAGTGCCGCGATGCTGGGAATTTTTTTAGACACTGAGACCAATGGACTGAACGCTCAGAAGCATCGGGTCCTCGAGATCGCATTCCAGATCGTCGATGTCGCTACGGGAGAGGTCAAAGAGCGATTCCAGGCGCTAATCTCTCAAACGGCGGACGATTGGAAGCGGAGCGATCCGGAGAGCCTCAAAGTCACCGGGTTTACCTGGGAAGAGGTATCGAAGGGACAGAAGGCTGCAGCGGTCACGGAACAGATCAAAGAACTTTTTGGACGATTAGGCATCAAGCGGGGCCAGGCGGTCTTTATCTGCCAAAATCCTTCTTTTGATCGGGCATTTTTCTGTCAGCTCATCGAACCGGAAACACAAGAACTTCTGCTGTGGCCCTACCACTGGCTCGACCTCGCCTCGATGTTCTGGAGCGAGAGCATCCACCGAGGGAAAAAAGAGCCTCAATTATTTCCTTGGAACACAGGGATTTCTAAAGACCGAATCGCGGCTACCTATCAGCTCAAACCGGAAGGCAAACCCCACCGCGCGATGAACGGCGTCAACCATCTGATTTTGTGCTATGAATCTGTCGTCGGCTTCCCCAATAAAGCGAAGGCATAGAAGCCCGTTTTTCCACCTTGATTTTTATCAAAATTTTGTGCTAACCTACACTTGACCTCTGGGTCATTGCCGCTGGACGAATTTATTTTTGGCAACCGATCAATTTTTTTTGACAATTATCAGATTTTAATGAGAATAGCTCTAAACTATGTGGACTTTCTTTGAAACCCTCACTCCTTTCCTTGAGATCGCGGTCATTGCAGTAATGCTGAACTACCTGCTGTCCTTTTTCTGGAACACCCGTTCGATGGACTTGATGCTGGGTGCTGTGGCGTTCCTGCTGATCTTAGCTGCCTCGAATTGGCTGGGGCTCCCGATTTTGAAGAAAATCATGTACTTTGTGACCAACGCCGCGGTGATGGCCGTCTTGATCATATTCCAGCCGGAGCTGCGAGTCGCCCTCTCTAAGTTGAGCTTGAAGGGCAAGCGTTATAAAGAGGTGACCGAATTTGACAAGTTCCTCGATCAGCTCGCTAACTCTGTCTATCGCTTGGCCGATAAGAGAATGGGCGCGCTCATCGTGCTTGAAAACGAAGACTCTTTGAATGAATACTCGCAAAAAGCGGTCATCCTCAACGCGTTATTCTCCTCCGAGATCATCGAATCGATCTTTACGATCAACACGCCACTCCACGATGGCGCTGTCATTATTCGGGATGGAGTGGTTGTTGCGGCAGCCGTCATTTTGCCTCTCGCTGAAGAGAGCACCGAAATTACCAAATCGATGGGAACACGCCATAGAGCCGCCTTGGGAGCGAGCCAGCAAACCGATGCGCTTATCATTGTCGTATCTGAAGAGAGCGGCCGGGTCGCCATCGCCCGCGACGGGATCATCACAAAAGGGGTCAAGATCGATAGATTCAAAGGGATCATCCGCAGCGTCTTCACGCCTCCGCAGGAAGCGTTAAAAAAAGAGTTTAAACTTTTGGAGTGGTTGAAACAGTGAAAACGATTTTGCGATCACTTTTTATCAACGGCTGGCAGCGCAAAGGGGTCTCCATGCTCGTGGCGCTCGTTGTTTGGCTCGTCGTCAACCATTCGCTGACAACCGTGCGCACGCTCACAAATGTTCCCGTCAAGATCATCAATATCCCTCCCGGAAAAACGGTGCAAGGGCTGGGGCCCAATGATTATCTGTTCAAAAAAACAACCCTCACGCTGACGGGCAATGAAACGATTTTGGAAGAGATCACCTCGAATGATCTTGAAGTCCAACTGGATGCTGCCGAAATGGACGCCGATGACTGGAATGCGGAGATCAAAAAAAAGAACCTTCGGTCGCTGAATCCCGACATTGAAATTTCTAAAGCGATCAACCGAGTGACGCACGCGAGTTTCATCGTCCACCTCACACAGATCGTTACGGAGACCATCCCGTTGATAGTAACGCGGCCTACCGGCGTCCCGCCGCGCGGGTATGACTTTTTGGATGTGTGGCCCTACAAATTTAATGTCACGATCAGCGGGCCTGAAAATGCCATTGCCACCTTGAAAAGCAAAGTGCAAAAACTGACGTTCGATATGACAGAAATCACGCATGATCAACTCGATGCAATCCAGCCCAACCAGACCTCGGACCAAAAAGATGTCGTCAGTTTCTTTGTTCCTGACATCTGGAAGCAAATCTACATCCCCCTGCTCTCCGATGCTCCAATCCAGATCGACGATCCAATGGCCAAGGCTCTGCGCATCGACTTTATTCACCGCACTCTGCAGGCAATCGATTTCCCCTTATCAATATCGGTGTTCTACCCCCCCAACTCGATCAATGAGTTCAATCCCGAGACTGTAAAATTTATCGAATCGGAGTGCATCACCGTTAACCATGGAATCCCCTATCTAAAGCTGGATCACCTGTATGCAAAAGGGGGCAGCGACCGCTTTGTGGAACTCATTAAACACCGGCTCCACATCAAACTCAGCATCTCGACAGAAAATGGCACCCCTGAGATCATCTGGAACTTGGCATTTAATAACCACCAAGCCCTCGAAAATGAATATGTGAAACAAATGCTCGCGGTAGCTTCTGAAACCGACGAAGATGACATCAAACCCCAACTCCGCGAAGATTACTTGCGCAACCGGTTCCGCAGCTACATGCATCACTTCGTATTATTTACTTCAAATAACACCAAATTGCAGCTGAAGTTTGAGCTGAAAGATGGCGCAATCGTCGCCCACGAAGAAAAAACATGAAAATCGCCATCCTTAAAAGCGGCCTCTCCCGTACGGGCGGCCTAGAAAAATACACCTGGCGCCTCGCGCGCGCGCTCCAACAAAAAAATCACGCAGTGACCCTCGTGTCTACAGACAGCCCCCCCGAGAGCGAGCTTTCGATTGTGGCACAGCCGCTCAAGTCGATCCTCAGTTTTCGGAAGGTCCAAGAGTACGATGCCTACTGCAGCGAAGTTCTGGACACTCTGCAGCCCGACGTGATCTTTGGAATGGACCGGAATCGCTTCCAAACACACCTGCGCGCCGGAAACGGCGTCCACGCCGCCTACCTGCAGCACCGCGCGCTTTCCGACTCTTTATTTAAGCGGATGAGCTACCGCTTTAATCCCCTGCACCAGACCATCCTCCGCTTAGAAAAGGAATCCTTTGAGCACCCCGGCCTCCAGAAGCTCTACACCAATTCCCAAATGGTCAAGCAGGAAATTTTAAGCCTCTACAAAACCGATCCCCAAAAGATCCATGTCGTCCACAACGGCGTCGAGTGGCATGAAATGCAACCCGCGTTTGACGCATGGGAAGAAAAACGGGAGACCACCTTCGCCTACCGCTTTCTCTTCATCGGCCACAACTACCAACGAAAAGGTTTAAAACCATTGCTGCAAGCCCTGGCCCTCTTAGGAAACCGCGATTTCACGCTCACCGTAATCGGAAAAGACAGGAACATCGACACCTTTAAATCGCTAGCCCGCCAGCTCGGCCTAGAAAATAAAGTCTCTTTCCTGGGCAGCCGCACCGATATTTCCCATTTCTATCAGCAATCCGATTGCCTCGTCATCCCCTCGTTCTACGATCCGTTTGCCAATGTGACGCTTGAAGCGCTCGCGATGGGGCTTTACGTCGTCTCCTCAAAAACAAACGGCGGCCATGAAATTTTGACCTCGGAGAACGGCGCCGTCATTGAAGACCTCACCGACCCTTCCTCGGTTGCCGCGGCCCTAGAACTGGCCTTGAAACGACCCAAGATGCGCGAGAGCGCTCAAAAGATCCGTGACTCGGTCAAACATCTCGATTTCGCTCAGCAACTTAGCGTCCTCACGCAATTATGAAATATTTCCTCATCCGCCTGGTCACCTTACCCTTAGCCTATCTCCCCTATCCTGCAATCCATGCTGTCGGCAGAGGGTTAGGAACCGTCTGCTACACGCTCTTTCCCACGTTTAGAAAACGGACGCTTAGCAACCTGTCGCTCTCCAATCTAAACCTCTCCGAAAAGGAACTCAAAAAGACAGCGATCCGCTCCTTTCAAAACCTCCTCATCACCTGCTGTGAATATCCCAAGCTCGACAAAGAGACCGACATCCACCGGATCGTAACCTGCGATAACCCCGAAATAGCCAATGAGATCCTTAAAAAAGGGAAAGGGCTGATCTTCTTCTGCGGCCACCAGGCCAACTGGGAACTCCTCTTTCTCGAAGGGAGCTCGCGCATGCAAGGCGTTGCGATCGGCCGCCCCATCAAAAATACCGCGCTCTACGATTGGATCCTCTCGATCCGCCAAAAATTTGGCGGGACGATCCTCACCCCACAAAACGCGATCAAAGAGGGGTTGCGCGCGCTCAAAAAAGGACTCTTCCTCGGCATCGTCGGCGATCAAGGGATGCCCAACAGCGGCTACTGCTGCCCCTTCCTAGGCAGGCTCGCTTGGACCTCCCCCATGCCCGCGCTGCTATCCTACCGCACTGGGGCTCCCATCATCACCGCGACCACCCAGCGCATCAATGGAAAATACCGGATCCACTATTCCGCCCCCATTTATCCCAACCAGGAAGCCCCGCAAGCCGAAGAGATCGACCGGATGATGCGCCAGGCACTCGCTTATCTGGAAGAAGACATCATCAACCATCCCGACCAATGGCTCTGGCAGCACAACCGCTGGAAACAACAAACGCCCGATCGCCTCAAGCGCGCCTTTCGGCAAGAATGCATTTACATCGTACTCCCCGACGACCCCGAGCTTTTTTCTCATCTTCACACCCTGCGCACGATCTATCCGCATGAGTTCATCACCCTCATGGTCCCTGAACAATGCAAATCTGCAGTCCACCTCGAAGGCGCCGAAATCCTCACCTACCGCACCCTCCCCGAAACACTGCTCCGCGACTACCGATTTAAGCTTGTGTTCGATTTTGCCGGCTACAAACCGTTGCACCGCCATTTCTTGAGGCTCAGCGCATTCAACGTCTTCACTCTCGCTGATCTCAAAGCCCTCGCCCCTGGAGCGAAAAACACTTCCGATCTCTTCACCACAGCCCTCATGAGAACTCATGCCCAATGACCGCTATTTTTTAGACGCCCCCTTTGCACCACACGGAAAAGCCACTTTGGAAGAGGAGGAATTTCATCACTTGAGCCGCGTCATGCGCGCTCAGGTGGGCGATGAGATCGAACTCGTGAACGGACGCGGCCAGCTCGCGGCAGCACGCGTGGAAAAAATCGACAAGCGCGGAGCAGAGCTTGCGATCACCGGAGTGACTGAGCAAACGCGCTCCTGGCCTCCGCTGATTTTAGCTCAGGCCATCCCGCGCCTCAACCGGCTTGAATTTATTTTGGAAAAAGGGACCGAGCTCGGCGTCACCGAATTTTGGCTGTTCCCCGGAAAACATTCCGAAAAAACCGCTTTCTCCGACCAGCAGCAGAAACGGATGCGGATGTTAATCATCGCCGCGATGAAGCAGTGCGGCAGGTTGGATTTGCCCAAGATCCATCTGAAAAATTCTCTGCAAGAATGCCGCTATCCCGGGGAGGCCCAAGCCTTTTACGGCGACACGCGCGAGGGCCGCCCTCCCCTTCCCCGCTTGAAGCAAAATCAGCCGATCCTATTTTACGTGGGCCCCGAATCAGGATTTAATCAGGAAGAAGTGGAAAAGTTAGAAAATCTAGCGACGGGAGTGACCCTTCACCCCAATATCTTGCGCGTCGATACCGCCGCCATCACGGCGCTCTCTCAGGTATCGTTAAGAATCTCTCCAGAGGCATAGTACCAGCGGCCGTTTTCTTTGAAAAATAGGCTCTTTTCCGTAAACGAAGCGTCGAGGTCGCCTTGCTTCAAGTGCGCTCTGAACGTCACCGTCGCGCGCTCTTTCCCATCGACAAATTCTAAGATGTCCAAACCCGTAAATTCCATATCGCGGCGGTACTGCGCAAGTTCTTGCTTCCAGGCGCGGTGATCGCTTTTATAGGCGGGATTTGTAGGGTGGGTTGTTTGGATGATATAATCGGCGAGCTGCAGCGCATAGGCTGCGTAGCGGCTGCGCATGAGGGCCAGCGCATTTTCCGGGGGCGTGCCTTTGTGATAAGGACCGCAGCATTCCGCGTAAGGTTTGCCGCTATGGCAAGGGCATAAATGAGGGTTGTGCATATAGAGAAAAACAATACAAAAATCTGGCGAAAACCGCCAGATTTCTTTAGGAAGGCAAAAGTTCTAAGCAGCGGGTACTTGGGTTAATGGATTAATCGGAACAATCTGGGGTGGTTGGTGTACGGGTAGATGAGGTAATAGTGAGGACATAAATTGGAATAGACCACAAAATAGAAAGTGCATAAGAAACACAGGCGACAGCAAAATAAAAATGATGGTTATTAATACCATTCGCAAAAAATAAAGACATAAATTGGACAGCGAGTTTTGCCGAGGACCAACGCCTGGAGCGAAGGACCAACTTGAATAAGTTGGCCTCAGTGAAGGCGAAGGCCCGGAGGTAAAAGCGCCTGCAATTTATGTCTTTATTTTTCGCGAATGGTATAACACTGCCATAACAATTCCACACCCTTGAACGAGCCGTTGAAAGCAATTCATGAACCTTTGTTTGAGGGCTATCAAGCCAATTACAAAGTCCAAGCGAAGGCAGCGCTCAATAGGGAAAACATCTGTTCATACCGTAAGCAATATTAGGTCGGCCGCTCCTCTGGCAGCAAAATCAAAATATTAAATCTAGAAAATGGAATCTCCGGCCTTTCTCAATAACATGTATAGAAAATGGCACTTTTCTATACATGTTCTCACTAAAGATATAGATAGAATAAGGAAATAATTTTTTGAATCTGGAAGGGAGCTTTAGAGGATTAGCGGTAGTCGGATTCCGGATAAACCCGCCGGTTCGCGGCCTGCATGCCGCTCACTTCTAATCCGAACACGAGCCAAACTCTTGGCTCGTTCTACCACTAACAAAAAACCTCGCAAAAGCGAGGTTTTCATTAGCGGTAGTCGGATTCGAACCAACGACAAACGGATTATGATTCCGCTGCTCTAACCAACTGAGCTATACCGCCTCAGCGAAAAAAATAGCGGGGGAAGGATTCGAACCTCCGGCCTTTGGGTTATGAGCCCAACGAGCTAACCACTGCTCCACCCCGCGATAAGGAATAGGGCGATTCTAGCAAAGAGAAGATTAATACCCAAGTAAATTCAAAAGTTGAGATTTGACTAGGGAGTGTACCTTAAAGATTGCTTCGTTGCTTTTCGGGATTATTTTGGCCGATTTTCGACTTAAAAGAACCCAAAAATCGACAGAAGAATCTTTTAGGTACACTCCCACGGAAGGGGCGCAAATTTTTTTCTCTGGAGCGAGCGACCATTGTCGAAAGACAAGGCGCGAGTGAAGGTAAAAAATTTGCTGCCAACCTGACTCAGTCAAAGCGCAATTTTTGAATTTACTTGGGTACTACGACTAGATCAATCTTTGCAAAGTCCGCACGGTCTTCTCAGTGCTCCCCTTAAGCATCTGGGCAAATTGTTCCACTTCCGCGTGGGAGCGGGTTTCTAAAATTTTCTGAACAGCGGACGGCACCTCACTTAAGGAAACTTGAGCGCCCGCTTTTCCGCTGCGGACGAGGTCGACCATCTCCTTCTGCGCTGCCATATAAGGGCCGAAGAGGACGGAAATGCCGCACTGGATCGGCTCGAGGATGTTGTGGCCGCCGATGTGGTCGACAAAACTGCCGCCCACGATGGCGAGCTCAGAAAGTTGGTAGCATGTGGGGAGGACTCCCATGGCGTCGATGAGAATGATCCGCTCCTCCCCTGTCAGCTGCTCGCGCTTGGAGTAGGTGGCGGGATAGCGCTTGGCAAGGGCTTCGAACCGCTCGGGGTGGCGCGGGACAAGAAGAATTTTTAAATTGGGGATATCTGCAAGGGCGCGAGTGAGCTGCTCCTCTTCGGGATCGTGTGTGGAGCCGATCGTGATGACCCGATCTTGGGGCTGGATCTTGAGCTCGCGCTTCCAATCGGCGAGGGCCGCAGAGGTGAGCTCAGGAAATTTTGCGTCGTACTTGAGGTTGCCGGTGACGAAGATCTTTTCTGCGGGAGCGCCGATCTGCACGAAGCGCTCTTTGTAGGTTTTTGTTTGGACGCAAAGAATATCGAAAAGAGAAAAGAGATGTTTTGTGAAGGTGGGAAAATAGCCGAAGCGTTTGGTGGACTTTTCTGAGATCTTCCCATTGACGAGGAAGAGTTTCACGCCCTGTTTTTTTGCGGCCTTAAGGAGATTGGGCCAGATGTCCCCTTCCACAAGGATGAGGACGGCAGGCTGCAAGCGGCGCACGAGTTTGGCGACGATCCAAGAAATATCGAGCGGCAAGTAGAAGTAGGCGTCTGCATTTGGAAGGCTCCGTTTGGCTTCGGCCTGCCCTGTTTCTGTGGTGGTGGAAACGACAAACGGCGTGTCGGGATAGGCTTTGCGAAGCGCTTGATAGAGGGATGCAGCCGCACGGGTCTCCCCCATTGAGACGGTGTGGATCCAGATCACTTTTTTACTAAAGGCGGGCGGTAAGGTTATACCTAACCGCTCCTTAATGGAGGAGCGGTATTTGCCGCGGAAGGCATACTGCCAGAGTAGCCAAGGAATCCCAAAAAGGATCAATACTAGATTAATACCAATTATCATAAACAATATGCACTTGGACCGCGCCAAAGCCTCGGGGTTGTTCGATCGTAAGTGGGTTCATATTTACTTAATATGGACCCACTTACGATCGGATAACCGCGGGAGCTTTCGCGTAGGTCCAAGTACATCTTATTTGTGATAGTTGGTATCAGCATTGATCACTAGGTTGAGGAGTTTATTCGGGATGTAGATCACCTTCGCGATCTCGCCCGCAATGTGCTTGGCAATCTGCGGCTGGGTGCGGATGAACGCGAGGAGCTCTTCTTGGGTTTTATCTTTTGGCAATTCCCACTTGCCACGCACCTTTCCATTGACCTGCACCACATAGAGGGCGGTGTCGTCGATGAGGTAGGCGGGATCGTGGGTTGGGAACGGGGTGTAGGTCAAACTTTCTGTTCCGCCGAGATGTTCCCAGAGCTCTTCGGCGATGTGGGGCGCAAAGGGATAGAGCACCTTGACGATCATTTTCAGCGCACTGACGGGATAATGGGTCAGGGGCGCAAACGCATTCATGAACTCCATCATTTTGGCAATCGCGGTATTGAACTGCATGGCTTCGATATCCTTTTCAACGTCGTGGATGAGCCTGTGGGCGAGTTTAATCGCCTCGGGCTCATTATCCTCGTCCGAGACCTTGTCGGAGTAATAGAGGTCGTAGAAACGGCTTAAAAAGCGTCTGCAGCCGGTGACGGCGTCGGTGATCCAGAGTTTTTCTTTATCAAAGGGGCCCATGAACATTTCATAGAGGCGCAGAGCATCGGCGCCAAAATCTTCGATCATCTCATCGGGAGAGACGCCGTTGAGTTTTGATTTCGACATCTTATCGATCTCGCTGATCAGCTCTTCGTCTGAGCCTCTTTGGAAATAGTGGCCGTCGACTTCGCGCACCTCTTCGGGAGAAATGTAGCCGCCCCCAGGAAGCTGATACGAGCGCGCGGTGACGAGCCCTTGGTTGCGCAAGGTTTGGAATGGTTCAGCCGTGCTGACGAGACCGCAATCGAAGAGAACTTTATGCCAGAACCGCGCGTAGAGGAGGTGAAGCACGGCGTGCTCGACGCCGCCGACATACATGTCGACAGACATCCAATATTTTTCTTTGACAGGGTCCCACGCGGCTTTGTCATTGTGCGGATCGCAGAAGCGGAGGTAATACCAGCACGATCCTGCCCACTGGGGCATGGTGTTGGTCTCGCGCAGCGCTTTTTGCCCGGTTTTGGGATCGATGATCTCAACCCATGAACGGACTGTGGAAAGAGGGCTTTCTCCGGAAGGGCTCGGTTTAAAATTTTCCATCTCGGGAGGGGTGAGCGGCAGCTCGTCGAGCTCCAGCACGCGCTTTGTCCCGTCGGCGAGATGGAGGATCGGGAACGGTTCGCCCCAATAGCGCTGGCGGGAAAAGAGCCAGTCGCGGAGCTTGTAATTGACGGTGCCTTCCCCTTTTTTGTGCTTTTCTAACCACTCGATCATCGTGCGCTTGGCAGATTCGACGTCGAGGCCGTTGAGGAAGTCACTGCCGACAGCCCGGTCATCTTCGATGACCGAAATCACAGGAAGTTTATAAACTTGGGCAAATTCGAGGTCTCTCTCATCGTGCGCGGGAACGGCCATGATGGCCCCTGTCCCATAGCCCATGAGGACATAATCAGCGACCCAGATCGGGATCTCTTTTCCTGTCACGGGATGGAGCGCGTAAGCCCCTGTCCACACGCCCGATTTGTCTTTGGCGAGATCGGTGCGCTCCATATCGCTCTTGGAGGCGGTCCTCTGCTTATAGGCTTCCACGTCGTGCATCTTTGTGGCGATCTCTTCGAGCAGCGGATGCTCAGGAGCGAGGACGAGATAGGTGGCGCCGAATAGCGTGTCGGGGCGCGTCGTGAAGACGGTGATCACTTTGCCGGTGCGCTTTTCGACGAAGTCGATTTTCGCGCCTTCGCTTCTACCAATCCAGTTGGTCTGTAATTTTTTCAAGTGGTCGGGCCAGTCGAGAAGATCGAGGTCGGCGAGGAGCCGGTCGGCGTAGGCGGTAATTTTTAAGATCCACTGGCGCAGCGGCCTGCGGACGATGGGGTAGCCCCCTTCTTTAGAGTGGCCGTTTTCTACTTCTTCGTTGGCGAGAACGGTCCCGAGCGCAGGGCAGAAATTGACGAGAATATCGGCTTCGTAGGCGAGCCCTTTTTCGTAGAGGATGGTGAAGATCCACTGCGTCCATTTATAGTAGGTGGGATCGCTGGTGGCGACTTCGCGGCTCCAATCGTAGCTGAAACCTAAAGATTTTAGTTGTCGCCTGTAGGTGTCGATGTTGGCGCGGGTCGTGACAGACGGATGGGTCCCGGTCCGGATCGCATATTGTTCGGCGGGAAGGCCAAAACTGTCCCAGCCCATCGGGTGGAGAACGTTGAGACCCTTCTGTCGCTTATAGCGGGCGAGAATGTCGGTCGCCGTATACCCTGTGACGTGGCCCACGTGGAGCCCAGCTCCTGAGGGGTAGGGAAACATGTCCAAAATGTAGTACTTTTTTTTTGAGGCGTCTACTTCGGCCTTAAATAGTTGCTGGTCTTCCCAGTATTTTTGCCACTTTGCTTCTATGCGTTGATGATCATATTTTGGTTTCATAAGCAAATACTGTATCAGATCTTGTATTTTTCTTTACAAAGGTTTATTCTATAAACGTTATGAGCGAAATGTCTGCCTTGCGCAAGAATAAAATTCAACTTTCCGACTACGACTATCGTAGAGATATAGAGAACCGCTTGCTCATGGCGCAGTTCTCCACGCTCGACCTCGAAGTCTTAGAGGAAATTCTTTACAGCTCTCTCACAATCCCCATCAAGAAACTCGCCAAAAGCCTCGATATCACGGAAGAAGCGGCGCTCGCCTCTTTAGAGAAACTGAGCAAAACCGGGCTTCTCAACTTAGATAAGGAGACGGTCGTCGTCGACAAAGAGATGCGCAAATACTACGAAGCGCAGATCGTGAAATTCGACGAAGATTTTACGCCGGGCATGGAATTTCTCCAGGGCCTTCTGAAAAAAGTGCCGATCCACGTCCTCCCCACCTGGTATTCGATCTCGCGCACTTCAAATAATATTTTCGATTCGATCTTGGAAAAGTATCTCCTCTCGCCGCAGGTCTTCTACCGCTACCTATCCGAGATCCACTTCGCCGATCCGAATCTAACGGCGATTGTTCAAGAGGTCTTCAAAGCTCCCGATTTCACAGTCTCTTCTGAAGAGCTCATTAGCAAATACAAACTCACCCGCGAGCAGTTTGAAGAGTATATGCTCCTTTTGGAATTTAGTTTCCTCTGCTGCATCGGCTACAAAAAAGTGGGCGCGCTTTGGCAAGAGATTGTCAGCCCGTTCCACGAATGGCGCGAATACCTCGCCTTCTTGAGGGACAAGCAGCCCGTGCCGATTGCCGATCCGTCAAAGATCGAGCGCACACAAGAAGATGACTTTGCCTTTATCCATGAGCTGACCAACTTGCTTAAACGGGCAAAAAAAGAGCCCTTCGTCAATGAGGACAAACGGATGGAGCCTTTCATTGAAAAGCTGCGCCTCGTCCGCTTGGCCGACGTGATCGACGGGCGCCTCTACGCATTAGAGAGCGCCAACGATTGGCTCGACATGAAAGATGACAACAAAGCACTTTATCTCTACCGCCACCCGCTCAACCGTTTGCTCTCGGAGCATTTCCCCGCCCACCTCAGCACCGAAAGAAACCTGCGCGAAGCGGAAAAGAGCATCCTCTCGGTCCTTAATTCCGGATGGGTTTACTACGACGATTTCTTCAAAGGCGTGCTCGCTCCTTTGAGCGAACAGTCAGCGGTCATCCTTAAAAAAGTGGGCAAGACCTGGAAATATGCCCTTCCTGAATACAACGATGAAGAAAGTGCTTTTATAAAAGCGACTGTTATGGAATGGTTACCGGAAATAGGGATCATCTCCACCGGCGTTTGCGAAGGAAAAGATGCCTTTGCCGTCACCCCTTTTGGCCAGTCTGTATTTGGGCGTTAATATCTCATGGAAAAAGACCTCGTTTCCAACCGCAAAGCCTTTCACGATTACGAAATCATCGACACCTTTGAAGCCGGCATTGTGCTGCTCGGCACTGAGATCAAATCGCTGCGCAGCCACGGCGGCAGTTTGCAAGACTCCTACGTGATCATCAATGCGACCGGCGCTTACTTAAAAAATTGCTCGATCGCTCCTTATTCTTACGGCGGCGTCTTCAACCACGAAGATAAGCGGGAGCGCAAGCTTCTCCTCCACAAGAGAGAGATCGAAAAACTCAAAATCCTCTCCCAAGAAAAAGGGCTCACCCTCATCCCGATCGCAATCTACCTCAAAGCAGGCATCGCCAAAGTCAAGATCGCTACCGCCAAAGGTAAAAAAAATTACGACAAGCGCGCCGCGCTCAAAGAGCGGGAACACAAAAAATCGATCGACAGGGCTATGAAAGAAAGTCGCGATTGATATAATCTCACCTTATATCATAAGGAGAGACTGTCATGAAAGCGATCATCCCGAGAATAGAGCTCGTCACCCTCATTGGAAAAATCCAAAACGTCGTCCCGCAAAAACCGACCCTTCCAATCCTTGGCAACATCCTCCTTGAGGCGAGAGACGATCAACTCATTTTAAGCGCCACCGACCTCACCGTCAGCATGCGCGCCCACACCGACGCTAAAGTGCTGGAAGAAGGCGCCATGACGCTACCGGCGCGAAGATTTTTCCAACTCGTGCGCGAACTCACCGCTCCTCAAGTCGAGCTCCATGCAGCATCTCCTGAGATCGCCTTCATCAATTCTGGAACGTCCCATTTCAAGATCAACGGCATGCACCGCTCCGAATTCCCCGCGCTGCCCGACCTCACCGAAGGGGCCCATTTTTCCCTCCCCAGCCCTGTGCTCAAAGAGATGCTGGGGCGTACCCTGTTTGCCGCAGCCCGCGACGACAATCGACAGATGCTCAATGGCATTCATCTTGAATATGGCAACAAAACAGCCACCTTCACCGCTACCGATGGCAAACGGATCGCCAAGCTCCAAACCTCGATCGATTTGGGCGATACCGCGAACGCCTCTTACATCCTTCCCGTTAAGGCCGTTGAGGAGATCATCAAAATTCTCGATGCGAAGGACGGCACGTGCAAATTCAGTTTAATGAACGACAAGATCGCCATAGAGATGGGATCGATGACGCTGATCAGCAAGCTGATCTCTGGAAAATATCCCGATCTCGGACAGATCATCCCGCAGAAAAAAGAGACCTCAATCTCTCTGCACCGCGAAGAGCTGATGTCGCTGCTGCGCCAAGTGTCGCTCTTTACCTCTGACAACAATGCGGCGGTCCGTTTCACCTTCGCCCCTGGAGAACTCCACCTTGCCGCAATGAGCGGAGAGATTGGCGAGGGAAGGGTCAACATGCCCGTCAATTACGGCGGAGAGCGGGTCGATATCGCGTTTAACCCCCACTATTTCTTAGACATCTTGCGCCACAGCAAAGATGAGAGTGTCCATTTCGATATGACCGACCCTTACAACCCTGGCCTGATCACCGATTCCTCAAGCGCGGTATTTGTGATTATGCCGATGCGTTTAGAGGCTGGCGCCGGTGCATCTTGAACAAGTACGGCTCATCAACTTTCGCAGCTTTGAAGAGCTAGACATCGCGCTCGGCCCCAAGGTCAACATGATCCACGGGCTGAACGCGCAGGGGAAAACAAATCTTTTGGAAGCGCTCTACTTCCTCTCGACAGGGCGCTCCTTCCGCACCAAAGAGCTCAAAGATCTCATCCGCGAAGGCGCCGCCTATTTTTATTTGGAAGCAAATTTTCAGAAAGACGGGATCGCTCAAACCCTCAAAGTCAGCTTTGACGGCAAAGCGAAAAATATCCAGCACAATGCGACGACCTACACGCAGTTCATCCACCTCCTCGGGCTATTGCCTATGGTCCTCTACGCCCCTGAGGATGTGACGCTGATCTTTTCGGGACCGAGCGAGCGACGCCGCTTTCTCGATCTGCACATCGCTCAAATCGATCCACTCTACGTGCATCACCTCGCCCGCTACTACCGCGCGATGAAACACCGCAACCACCTCTTGAAGCAGCGGACCTCTTTGGCCATTGAGCCGTGGGAAGAGATGATGACCTGCTCTGCCACTTACATCATGCAGCAGCGGAAAACCGCCATCGCCGATCTCAATGGCGCGCTCGCTCGCCCCATGCAGGCGCTGACCGACGGACAAGACACCTTATCGATCCAGTACCAGCCCTCTCTCAAGCCCGGGGTCACTTTCGCCTCCTACCGCCCGAGAGAGCTCGATTTTGGATGCAGCCTGATCGGGCCGCAGCGCGACGAGCTGCTGATCCAGATCAACGAGCACCCCGCAAAAACATTTGCGAGCGAGGGTCAAAAACGGTGCGCGATCGCCGCCTTGAAATTGGCCGAATGGGAGCGTGTCTATCGCTTGAGCGAAGAGAAACCGCTGATGAGCATTGATGATTTTGGGGTCCATCTCGATGGAAAACGGTCCCATTTTTTGCAGGATGAATTAAAAAATTTGGGGCAGGTGTTCTTGACCTCGCCCCACGCTTTAGATACCGTCATCGCCTGGCCGGAGACGACGGTGTATGCGTTAAAGGATAGCTTGATTAGTTTTTAGAGAGCAGCTGGTAGTGGCCGTCTGTGAAAAGAACAACGCGCGCTGGCTCTCTCTCGACTGGAATCTGACGAGTTGGGCTGTTATAGTTAAAAGAACCTGCAGTCCCGACGACATTGCCCACTTTTGGAGTTACTCGAACAACACGAATCGGATGGTCCAGCGCATTGACTAAAGCGATAATCATCGGCTCTTGAGCGTCTTCACCCATCGTTCCTAAGTCCGTAATGAGCTTATCATAAGTCATCGGTTCGACCAAGAAAGGTTCTAAATCCACACGGTTCTCTTGAACATATTGAATGCCGATCGCGCGTAAACACTGCACGAAATCGAGCATCAGCTTATCTTCTCCGCGAATACTTCCCCCAGCTTGTAAGCTTCTCAGAGCGGCGAGGGCCGCCTCTCTCGCCTCTTGAGGCGCATTACATTTTGCAAACTTCGCAATGAGATCTGATTTTTGTTGAGCGGTCAGTTTAGAGAAACTCAACAACATGTCAAAGGCAAATGAGGTGTAAAAACAGTTCCCATCTCCACGAACAGGTTGGAAGTATTTATACACACGAGCCATCGGTTCAAGTTGATCGGCTGTCGTGGTATTTCTTTCGATTCTTTCCAAGCTCCACTTCATCGCTTTGGCATTGTTTTGTGCAAGAGCGAGTTTCGGTCTTTCCTGTTCTACAGCGCTTCGTTTTTCAGCGATGATATCTGTGACTAGAATTTTCTTTCCTAACATTGGAACATACTGGTCTTGCTGCTTACTCATAGAACGCTTTATGGCTAATTCAATCGCCTCTCCTTCTTTTTCTTCGAGCGATTTGCCAGTTGATAATGTTGAGGTTGTGCCACTGAACTGCGCCTGTGCCAAGCGATGGGTATTATCAGCGGCCTTGCTCTCTTCAAGAGAAAGTCTGAGAACCATTTCCAATTGTTGCTCATCCGTTAGAGCTTGTACAGGGGTGCCAACGGGAGTTACCGGTGCAGAATTTGGTTGAACTAGCAATGCTAGATTAGGCTGAGGATGCTCTAGAGACGCACGAATAGCCGCCTGAAGAGCTTCTTCATTATTTACGTGTTGAGCAAGCGACGCATTGCTTGTTGCCACAGGAGGCACGGGCAAAGAGGGAGTAGCCTGCGGTCTAGAACTTGTTACCTGTGCTCGAGCATGCTCTTCAGAAAGGCGGATGGCTTCTGCTAAACGCGCGTTATCATCCAAATCCAATTGTTGGTGAACGGGCCCATTGCTTATCGCCGCAGGAGTCAATGGTAAAGAAGGGACAACCGGCCTAGAACTTGCTTGAGGATGCACCAGAGAAATGCGGACAGCCAAATCGTTACCCTCATCTATCTCAAGAGCGGGACCTGTATAGGTGGCTAGGGGGAGGGATGACTGGGTAGAAGGGACGACTCGACCTTGCAAGCTTCCTACACCTCTATTTTGAGTCTCTGCAGGAGCGGACGAAGATTCTGAACCGTAATAGGCGTTATAGGCCGCGCTACCCAAATAAGAAAGACCGCTGAAAAAATAGGAAGACATGAGAATACCCCGTTTTGTAAAATTATATACTACTATAATAACACAAAATGTGAATATATTTAAAGTTGTTAAATAATATAATACAAATTAAATTAATTATAACAACTTTAAAAAGGCCTGTCCGAGCGGAAAATCGTTAAAGGCGGGCGTTTTCCCCTGCCGTTCAGCAGTAAAAAGATCTATCATATTAAGCGCCAGCTTCTTACCGAGCTGCACCCCTTCTTGGTCAAAGGAATTGATATTCCAGATAAACCCTTGGAAAGCGACCTTATGCTCATAATAGGCCAGAACGGCCCCCATAGCGTGGGGAGTCAGACGATGCCCTAGAAGGATCCTATTGGGGCGGTTGCCCGGAAAAACCTTGTTAGGGTTGCTGTTTTTTTGGCCTACAGCCAGAGCGATCGATTGGGCAAAGAGGTTGGAGAGGAGCTTTTCTTGGCAGGTCGTCCCCTCGAAGACCACATCATCGGCATACTGGCTCTCTTTGAAACCGATCAGTTCCAAAGGCACAGCTGTAGTTCCCTGGTGGATCATCTGAAAAAAGGAATGCTGTCCATTCGTCCCCACTTCCCCCCAAATGACAGGCGCCGTTTCATCGGTCGCAGGTCTACCCTGTTTATCAATTCTTTTTCCGTTCGATTCCATATCGAGCTGCTGCAAGTGCGCAGGGAAGCGCAGGAGGGCCTGAGAATAAGGGATCACCGCCACTGTGGGCAAATTGAGAAAGTTACGGTTCCAGATCCCTAAGAGCGCCGAGAGGAGCGGAAGGTTGGCAGCGGGGTTGGGATTGAGCGCGCTTTTGTCCATGGCGCTGGCGCCTCGCAAAAATTCTAAAAAGCGGTCCATGCCTAAGCCAAACCCCAGCATCACGCCGCCCACCATGGAGGTCACCGAATATCTGCCGCCGATGTAATCCCAAATATAGAAGGAGGCGAGGTAATGGGCGGGGTCATCCATCGGACTCCCCTTTCCGGTAACGGCCACGAGATGGTCTTTCGGATTGAGGCCGACCCGTTTTAAGTGTTCGATGACAAATTCTTGATTGGTCAGGGTCTCCAGCGTGGAGCCCGATTTTGAGACGACGACAAAGAGGGTTTTTGATAGATCGAGCCCTTTGATCACCTGAGCGCCGTCATCGGGGTCCACATTCGAAATGAAATGGACGCGGCGGTGCGGTTTGTGGTAAGCCTGAAGCGCGATATAGATCGCCCGAGGTCCTAGATCGGAACCGCCGATCCCCACCTGAACGAGATCTGTATACGTGCCCGCCGTTTCAATATCGGTCAAAAACACTTTAAGTTTTTCCAGCTCTGCAAAGGCGAGCTGCGTCGCCGTCTTAGCGATCTCCGTCTGCATCCCCTTGTCAAAAAAATCACGCATTGCTGTGTGGAGAGCAGGCCGATTTTCTGAAGGAAATCCTTCAATAAAATTGACCGTTTCTCCCGCCTGCATCGCCTCCATTTTTTTTACAGCGCCGGTCTCGCGAGCGAGGTCGAAGAGGGCCGCTAGGACGGGCTCCGTCACCCGTTCTGTCCCATATAAAAGCTGCAGGCCCAAAGCCTCGGCACGCATCGCCCTGATCCTTTCAGGGGTGAGCATCCCCTCTTGAGAAAAATCGATCGGATGCTGGGCTAGTTTTTTGAGTTCGGCTACAGATTTTAGCTGAGAAAATGCGTTCATCAGACCTCCGGGCATGCGTCACTTTTTTTTATATTATTATCTATTGTCTTAAAACACAAAATCAAACATAATGGCACCTATTCTTTGATCGGAGTATAGCGCAGCTTGGCTAGCGCGGCTGGTTTGGGACCAGTAGGTCGGGGGTTCGAATCCCTCTACTCCGATTCTTTTTTCCAATCAGCTTTGTTGACTTTGTCCCGCCGCTCTGTTAGAAATGAGTCATGACAGCTTACTCATTTGCCGCAAAGCACCTCCTAGAACTCAAGGGAAATAAAGAAGCCGAAGCCGAGCACATCTTCGAGGTATTCCACGAACTTCACGCTACCGACCATCCGCACCTAGAGCCATTCCACGATTATCTCCGCACGACAGAACTTCCCGTCCATGATACCAAAGACCTTTTGCACTCTTTAAGTTTATCGCACGCCATTCCGATTTTGGTGCGCAAGGAAAGCGTTTTCACCGTTCCCGGGACAGAGCAGCTCGCAAACACTTCGAAATTGCAGCACGTTTTCATCGAACATTTCTACTCTTCTCACGCCCTCGACCAGCTGCTCTCCGCTCTTAAATAAATTTAATGTTAAGAAATCGCAGTAAAGTTTATATTTGAGTGAAAAAATACGAACACGGGAGAGCTCCATGAACTGCAAAAACAGTACCATCTTCAAGTATTCGGCCTATTGCCTAGTACCTTTCACCTGTTCCATCCACGTCCAGGCCGAGCAAAATTTCAGCTATGACTCCAATGGAAACCTGATATCCACCAAGGGCATTTCATATACCTACGATGCCAGAAACCAACTCGTCCGCATCGCCTACCCCGAGGGCAAAGAGGTGCAATTTTCCTACGACGCCTGCGGGAATAAAACAGAGATGAGAGACGCGCGCGGCGCCACCCGTTATGGATTCGACAACTTAGGGCGCATGATCATGACCACCTATCCAGGTGGGCACACGGTTCGC
Source organism: Parachlamydiales bacterium (assembly GCA_009885755.1). Lineage (GTDB taxonomy): Bacteria > Chlamydiota > Chlamydiia > Chlamydiales > Rhabdochlamydiaceae > VFKB01. The sequence goes on from VFKB01000001.1 coordinate 139,463, forward strand.
TACGTCTATGATGAGCGGGGAAATATTGCGTCGCTCATTTATCCCGATGGAGAGGAGATTTTCTACACCTACGATGAAGAATCCCGTCTTGCGCAAGTCAAAGATCAGATGGGGACGACCAATTATGAGTATTATCCTTTGACCCAGTTGCTGAAAAAAGTGACGCTGCCGAACGAGACGACCGCTGAGTACACCTACAGCGAGGGGAAGCTCGTCAGCAGCGCCACTTACAAAAGCTCTAAAGGGCTTTTGCTGGAAAGCACAAGCTACACCTTCGACCAGAGTAACCTACTCTGCAAGATCGAGACAAAAACGCCTAAGGACACGCTCACAACAACCTACACTTACGACAGGTTGAACCGTCCCGTCAAAGCGGTCTGCTCCGATGGAAGATTTGAAGGCTACTGCTACGACGCCTTTGGCAACTGCCTGCTGCAGACAACAGAAAAAGGGATGGTAACCTTCCACTTCGATACAGAGAACCGCCTCGTCAAATCCGATGATACCGAATTCTTTTACGACGCCTCTGGAAATTTAACGAAAAGAGTTTCTCCTCTGGGGAGCATCGAATATGTCTATAATTCGAACAACCAGCTCATCGAATCCCACAATGGAGACCACCACGTCTCTTTTGAGTACGATGGCGAGGGAAACCGTGTCGCAAAAACCGTCAACGGAGTGCGGACGATCTTCATTTACGATCTGGCCTCTGCGGAACCTTCTGTGCTCATGGAGCTCTCTTCCGACCAAAAAGGGAACCGTCCTCTGATTAAAAAATACCGCTTCGGCCTTTCCCGTGTGAGCCAGCAAATCGAAGATGATGTTTCTTACTACCTCAACGATCCTGTCACCGGACATGTCGCTATCCTCATCACAAGCAATGAGAAAAAATCCAACCATTATGAATACGACGCCTTCGGAAACAAAAAAAATAGCCAGCGCTCGCTGTCCAACGCTTACGGATTTTGCAATGCCGATATGGATCCTGAGACTGGGCTGATTTATTTGGAGGGGCGTTACTACGATCCTCAGATCGGCAGATTCTTGACGAAGGATGTAGAGCTTTTCTGCTTACAAAACCCTCAACAGCTCAACCCTTACGCCTTGAAAACAAATACCGGGCCTTCACGCGCCGAGCCTAAAGATGAGTCTTACAAGATTGCGTTGGCTCCCAGCTACCAAGGGGTTTCGCACAAAAAAACCAAGGCGATGCTCTCCGAGCTCCGCGATCTCGAAGGTGTCATTTTGGACCGCGCCTCCGGACAAATCATCCTTTTCGGCCAAGACAAGCCGCAGCAACAACCTATATCGCTTGCCGATCTCTACCACGTCCTTTCGAAAGAGCACAAAATGGGCGTGTATACCGAGAATACAGGATCAGAAGAGATCTCCAAAGTGAACTATCTAGGGCCGACCATTTCTACCCATGTAGGGAACGTCCTTTATGAAGCCGACCGCTGGGTAAAAAATCTTGTGGTTGGGATCGATAATATCACGGGTGACATCGTCGCTTCCCATGTTCCGGAATACAAAACCTTTATCGACCGCTGCCTCGACAGCGACATCGTGGGCACAATCGTTCATGAGCATTGGCTTTTTCCGGAAAGGCTATCTCTTTTAGCTTCCTTGGATGAGTCAGCGCTCTTCGTGAGCGAGCTCAAAATGGGAATGAGCTCAACCGCCTGGCACAATAACAGCCTGCTGAACCATCCCGTCGTAGGCGCCTATCGAACCTTCTTCGTCGAACATTTTGATCAGCTCGCCGAAGAAAACCCTTATCTGGGATCTTTGGCCACTTTAGAAAAACTGGTCGGGATCGGCAAGTGGGCGCAGCTGCAAAATCTGCAGATCGACGCGTCGCTATTCGACCTTACTTGCACTTATGAGACTCCGGATCAAACAAGCATTTATCTCGCCAGAAAAAACAAATATCCTGTAGTAGAAAACGGGCCACACACCAAATATAAAAAACTTGCACACTACGACGCCAACTATCTGACGATTGCCGAGAATGGAGGAATCCTTTGCGATCTTTCTCCGGAAAGAATTCAGCTCTCCTCATCAGAGCTTATCGACGATTTAAAAGGCGCCATTCTGCAATCCCGTCCTGCAGAGACAGATTTCGTCTGGAATGCGGCCGGTTACACCGCGGTAGCGCAGACCCTTTGCCTCACGCCAAAACTCGGCAATATCAGAAAAACGTATACCGACATGAGCTTCCCCGTACTGGGAGCAAATCCCTTGGAGCTCACCCGTTCCTACAATGCCTTCGATGAAAAGTGGGAATGGACCCCCGCTTCGTTAAAATTCATCGCCGCGGGAACCGTTCTTTCTGAGGAGGGCAGAGAAATTCTTTATACTCAGGACGCCGAAACCCCTTCCCTCAACCGATCGTCAGACTCCCCTTACCTCCTTGTGCGGCAAGAGAACGGCTCGTTCCTTTTGGATAAAGGAGTCAAAGGAAAAGATTCCTTTAACGCCGAAGGGCGCCTCACCCAGCTCACCGATGGGAATGGATTCTCGATCCGCTATAGATATGAAGGAGGGCGCCTTATCTCGATCGCCCATCAAAATGGACGCACCATTTCCCTCTCTTATAAAGATGGAATTCTGCTGCGCGCCGTAGGCCCTGGAGGAAAAACCCTCTACTACAAACATAACGACAAAAAGCAGCTCAGCGCCGTTGCAGACCGCAGATGGAACCTCTCTTCCTATGAATATGATGAAGAGGGACGGCTCGCAAAAATCTTTGACGCCAAAGATCAGCTTGTCGAGACCATCAAGTATGACATTTACAATCGCGCTATCGAAGAGAATGGTGAAGCGCGCAGGTTCAACCAACGTGAGAAAAAAGTTGAGGTCCAAAATCCTTTGAACCTCGTGACCACGCAGGAATACGACGAGCAGTTCCGCTTGGTACGCGCCGTCGATTCTCAGAACCGCAGCTTGCAGCTCTATTACAAAGAGGGCTTGCAAGCTCCTGAAAAAGTCATCGACGCGCTAGGCAATGAAACTGTGTACACCTATGACAACATCGGCAACCTCGTTTCGATGCGGGACGCGCTCGGCAATGTCTATCGCCTGGGCTATGACGCTTTAGGAAATATGAGCTCCTTTGAAAACCCCAAAGGAGGCACCATCCGCTATAGCTATGACACCAAGAAAAGATTAGTGGCGACAAGCATTGGCACAAGGTACACTTATAATGAGGCGGGAAACCTCGCTTCGATCATCGACGCTCAAGGCAACATCACCCAATATACTTATGACGACCAAGGGATGCTCCTCGAAATCCGCAGCCCGACAGGATTTGTGGAGACCCGAACCTATGACGACAGGTCTCGTTTGACACGCATCAGCGACACCAGCGGCGCAAAGACCGATTATTGCTATAATGATCGAGATCTACTCATCGCCATGGACAATACGGCCTACACCCACGATGACAATGGAAATCTCGAGAGGATCCGCGATGGAAATGGCTACGAGACCGCTTTTGTCTACGATCTGCGCAACAACTTAGTCCAGGTGACCGATCCCGAAGGAGGCATCACCCGCTACGAGTATGACCTCATGAACCACTTAACGAAGGCGATCTTCCCCAACGGCTCCGCCTTGGAGATCCGTTACGATGCGGCAGGTCAAAAAGTGGAAGTACGTTAGAAATAAACAACACTACCGCCGGCAGCGCAAAACCCTAAAAGTTTGCGCTTGCCGAGCGGACTGAGCGCTTCTTGGAAAACATGGAGCGTCTCGAGCTCATTCCACTCTTCCGTCAAAAACGCTTCAGGAATGATCCGGAATGGGATTTCTTTTTTCTGAAGACCTTCGATCGCTGCATCCAGCTTTAACTCCACATCTGCCGCAAAGTTTTCGATCAGCGGAAGGCAGATCCCCACGGTCGCTTGTGGCGTGGAGAATAAATTGGTCCCTTCCACTTTGAGCTCAAGGTGGGCGAACCGCTCTTTAGACAGCAGCTGCGCGATCTTTGCAGGGCTTGTGAGATGAGAGACATCAAAACGGCAAAACACAGCGAGCTCATCCGGTAAAAAAGAGGCTAAGCGGTGCAAATATTCCGCTAGCGCGTCGATGTCGGCGGGTCCGTCATTCAATGTCCATGGCGCATCGGGCGTGCCGGCATAGAGGCAAATCCCCGCTGTCTGTTCTTTATAGGGTTTCCAGATCGTTTCGACAAAATGATCCAGCGCAATTCCATAAGATCGGAATGCCGCTTCGTCATCCAGAGGGACCTCCCCCGTCTCCAGCCCAAAGTCCATCTGCCAGATCACAGACGCCACCACTTCAGGCGTCTGCCAATCCAAATCCTGCTCTAGCCGTGCGGGAAGGATCACAGTCGTCATTTTTTGTTCTCAAATTGGAGATAGTGAATGGGGCAGCCCTGGCCGCGGAAAAGATGATCAAAATAAGATGTTCCGTAATTGGGCCAATCGTTGGCGTACAAAGAAAGCTCCCATGCAGGCACTTTCCCGATCTCCGCCTTCATTTGCTCATGATACACCGGATGGTCTGTGACGAGCACCACGCGCCCGTTCGATGCGATCACGCGGGAGATCTCGCGCACAAACGGCTCCTGGATCAAGCGGTGTTTAGCATGCTTTTCTTTAGGCCACGGATCGGGAAAGTTGATGTAGGCCTCTTGCACCACGCTGTCTTGAAGATAGTATTTAGAAAATGTGAGCGCTTCGCCGCAGACGACCAGAAGATTGGTCAGATTGGCGTTCTTCATCTTCGACCAAATTTTTCGCGCGCGATCAAACCGGATCTCGACGGCGATCCAATTCATTTCGGGATGCTGTTGCGCCTTTTCTAAAATCCAGGCGCCGTTGCCTGTGCAATATTCGACCGCAATCGGTTTCGCTTCCACAAAAAAAGGAACCGGAGCCCATTCCTGATGCTTATCGTAATATTCAGGGACGTAGAGCACCCCATCCTGCATGAGGGGGCGGCGCTCTTCCCAGTTAAACGGTTTCTTTAAATCTTTAGGATTCATGGGGAATTATTGTAGCAGTCCTTGATTAATTCATCCACCCTTGGTATTGTGAACTTAAATTTATTCCTAATAGAGGAGTGTATCAGGATGAAGTCTCTTTCCCTTATCACAGCGACCCTGTTTTGCTTAACCGCTCATGCCGATGAGATGGCCATAGATATCGCCATCAATAAAAATCTTGAAATTACGGCCCTAGAGACCGAATCGCTCCCCTCGCTTGAGATCGCCGAGTTTTCGATAGCCGAGTCCAAAAATGCAGGATTTATCGAAGACAGCACTCTGATCTCGGACGCCGACGAGCTCGATATCCCCATTATTCAAGTTTCAGAGCCGGCCCCTGCCCTCGAACATTCACGAGCAGCTCCTACTGAACTGGAAATCGCACAGGCCTCTCCAGAAGTTCCTTACACCCTGATCGAAGAAAATGAGGCCGAAGCCGCAGCCCCTGCGATCTCTATCGACTTAAGACAAGTTTTTGCCGGCGCCCCTGTCATCTACAGCCTGCTCATCATCATGTCGATGGGCACCATGTTCATTTGGCTCTACACCGTTCTTTCCCTCAGGCCCTCAGGAGTCATGCCCAAAGATTTCGTATCAAGCTTAAGAGCTCAGCTCAACCAGCAGGAGTACGAAGAAGCTTTCCACCTCTGCCAACAGCACAATACACTGCTTGCAAAAATGATGAGTTCTGCGCTTGCCAACCGCAACCACGGCATGAAAGTGATGGCAGAAGCAATGAAATCGGAAGGCAAACGTGTCAGCGTCACATTCTGGCAACGGATCGCGCTTCTCAACGACGTCGCGATCATCGCTCCGATGCTCGGACTGCTGGGAACCGTGCTCGGCATGTTCTACGCCTTCTATGACCTCAACCGCTCGATCGAGAGTATTTCAGGACTCTTCGACGGCCTTGGCATTTCTGTAGGGACCACAGTCGCAGGACTTGTCGTCTCCATCGTCGCCATGATCTTCCACTCAATGACAAAATACCGCCTTGTACGCCTTTTAAACGCTGTCGATAATGAAGCCCACGTTCTTATCACCCTAATGGAGGAAAAGCGATAACCATGAGCTTAATCCCCGATGAAGAGCTACAAGCGAAGGCCCATATCAACCTCGCCCCCATGGTGGATTTCCTCTTTCTCGTCCTGGCAGTATTTGCCACACTAGCCGTCACACGCGCGGTGATCTACGACACCGAAGTGAACCTCGCCACCCTGAAACCGGAAAAAGAAACTCCTGCGCATATCCTGCACCAGAAATCGTACTTGGTGACCTTGAGCGTCACCGAAGAGGGCAATTATAAGTGGATCACCGAGTTCAATGAATACCTGATGCCCACCGTCACCTCCATCCAAAAACAGCTCTATAAACAACAAGAGCTCGGCCTTCTCCCCAAAGAGAAGGAGCACACTCAAGTACTCCTCCACATCGACAAAAACGCCAAATGGGAACCGATCGCTCAGGTCATTTTCGCCGTGCGGGAAGCAGGCTTTAAGATCCATCCCGTCTACGAATCAGAGACTCAGTAGGTTCTTTCTGGCGCTTAAGGACTCTCTCCGTTAGACTCGTTCCAATTACTTTTTGACCTTCTTCATAAAGAGAGGGGTTGCCTGCGTCAAACCTTAAGTTTACAGGAACGATATCATGAAAAATTCACTTCTTACCCTCCTCCGGGATAAAAACACTTCCCTGGAGGCGTTCCGCCACGCCTCCCACCGATTGGGCTCTATATTGGCCGCAGAGGTCGCAGAAAAACTCCATGAAAAACCCAAAGCCATCGAGACCCCCCTAAGCCCGATGCAAGGCGCAGAGCTCTCCGCCAATATCGTCCTCATCCCCATCCTGCGAGCCGGCATGGCCCTGCTCCCTCCCTTCCTCAGCCTATTTCCCAAGGCCAGCGTCGGATTTTTCGGGATCAAACGCGATGAAGCGACCGCCAAGCCGATTGAGTATTATGAAAACATCCCCCCGTTTTCCCCTAAAGATGCCCTCATCATCCTCGATCCAATGATCGCCACCGGAGGCAGCGCCCATGTCGCCGTCAAAAAACTCCTATCCAAAGGGGCCACCCTCTCCCAAATTCAGCTTGTTGGCGTCATCGGCGCCACGGACGGAATCGCGTTCCTCCATAGCCACCATCCCGGCCTGCCGATCACCGTCGCCGGCATAGACAAGGAGCTCAACGCCCACAAGTTTATCGTCCCCGGCCTCGGCGATTTTGGCGACCGCTACTTTGGAACCTAAATTGGCGCTTAAGAGGAGTTACTAAACTCCATTTGAGTCAAAAACCGCGCTTTTGGCGCCCGATTCGGATTTCTCCCAAATCGCCTATGGCCCCTAGGATATGTCGATTTGGGAAAAACCGAACGGGCGCCAAAATCATCAATTTTTGATCTCAAAGCGAGTTCAGTAACTTCCTCTTGATTTAAAGGGGTAAAACGCAGTAAATTTTACCCTATTCGCCCAGGTGGTGAAATGGCAGACACGCCAGACTTAGGATCTGGTGCCGCAAGGTGTGTAGGTTCGAGTCCTATCCTGGGCAAGTAAAAAAAGAGAGCATCCGCTCTCTTTTTTTTTGCCCAGGAAGCAAGCCAACAGTTTGGCTTGCGTTAGGACTCGAAGTGAAGCGCCATGCAGGGCGCTAACCGGCTTTCGGGACGGGACAGCTAGCTGCCCGCCAGAAAGGAGTCCTATCGGTAGGACGAGAGTTGAGGGCGATGTTTTGCTTAGCAAAACAGTGGCTGGCCAGTTCCTCGCAGAGCTCGTCACCTCTCACCCGCCCGCTACCCAAACTATTGGGTAGCTTCTCCCCTAACGGGGAGAGCGGTTTCGAGCCGTCGCCCCGGCAGTACGGGCTGCGGGGCAGCCTGACGCGAGGGGAGTCCAATATCTTTCACTCAAAATAAATTCGGATGTTTACAAAAAACCCGCCTGTGATAACATTGTGATTACAGGGAGAAGTTGAATTTATGATCAAACGTCTCAAAAAACATGGTAATAGCCGCGCTATAGTAATCGATAAAGCCTTGCTAGAAGTTGCAGGAATTTCTGAGGACACGCCGTTTCAAGTGTCAATCAATCCCAATGGCGGATTAATCATTCAATCTGTGGGGGATGATCAAACCACTCTCTTTGAAGAGAAATTCAAGGAATTAAATAAAAAGTACAGTCGCCTGATGCAACGTTTAGCGGATTTATGATCCATTATATTTCCATTGACTATGTGATAAAGCTACACGATCAATTGGTTGATCAGTACGGAGGAAGGAAAGGGATTCTCAATCTTGGATTGCTGATGTCGGCATTAGAGATGCCTAAGGCAACCTTCAACGGACGTGATCTGCATAGAACTGTTTATGACAAGGCAGCCGCGTATCTTTTTCATCTTATAAAGAACCACCCTTTTGTTGACGGCAATAAACGAACTGCCGCTATGGTCAGCATCCTATTTCTTTCGACAAATAAAAGTACGTTTTCTTTCGACAATGACGAGTACGAAAATCTTATTCTTCAAGTCGCCAAAAGCGAAGTTTCTAAAAAAGAGATTCAGCAATTTTTTAGACGGGCACACAAGGCTGTATCTAAAAAACAATAATTGAAAGCTCCCAGGCTTCCCAATCACAAATCATCCAACTGCCTATGCATCACAAACCCATCCTGATAACTCCCTTTCGGTGTGCGCACCGCATGAGGTATTTTGCCGACGATGCTAAACCCCAATTTCTCATAGAGCTTCACAGCAGTGGTATTTTGACTGAATACCATGTTGAATTGCAGCGCTTGAAATCCCAGATTTTTCACAAGGTCCAGGGATGCTTTGACCATCAGGGACCCAATTCCCATCCCTCGATAAACATCGCGTATCATATACGCAGCATTAGCAATATGGCTTGATCTACCGGAATAGTTGGATTTGATGTAGAATCCACCCACGACTTCTCCTTTTAGAGAGCGGCAAACGTAAACCTTCCCCTGCGGATTGAAAAATTGCCGATGGAATTCTTCCCTCGAACTCGATTCGTAAGGAAACTGGGAACCCGACTCGACAACCTCGTGAAATATAGAATAAAGCCCATTCTCATCTGTTTTCTCAAACAGCTCTAAAACATACCCCTGCTGATGCACCTGTTCACTAATTTCTTCCATCCCTTCTATCTTCTTGGCATCAGACTTGCTCTGCAACCGCGCATTGCGCAGCCCTTTGGCGTAAAGCGCTACCCCTTGATAGACTGTTTTGATCTCTTCATCCGTTAGGGTCAAAAGGGCCTGTTTTGTTTGATTGAATGCAATAGGTTCGAATGCATGCAGGACCTGCTTCCCCTTCTCGGTAAGCTGAAGAAACCGTTTTCTCTTATCCTTTTCATCGGCAGTGCACTGGATATACCCCTTTTTAACGGCTTTGGAAATCAACCGGCTCACGGTCGATTTGTCCAGTAGCAACCGTTCGGCAATCTCCCCCATCGTCGGAGGCAGGCCCGCGCTCAGTTCAATCAAAAGATGGCGCTCTGCCAGCGTGACGCCAATCTCAAAAAAGGCGTCGTTAAGAAGGCCGAGCTCCCGCACGACGCTGCGTGCGTCCTGTCTGAGTTGGTTGATGGTTTCACTCGTAAGATCTTTCATACCGCCCCTAATAGTTGTATTAAGCAACTAATTTACCAGTCTCGAGAATTTAAGGCAAGCGGCTTGAAGGACAGTATATCCACCATCCTATGCCATTGATTAGCAAGCAGCTATGTTCATATTATATTTTCAATGGACAGATATTCCAATTTGGAATAAGATTATATCTATAAAAGCACAGGTGGATGATGCAAGACGAAAGATACAGACCGTTGGCCCAGATGCTGGTGGATTTTTTCTACCCTCAGGTTGAGGCGACGTTATTCAACGCCAAAGGAGATCTCATCGAGGTTCTCAACCCCTTCTCCTCGTTGCGCGAAGATCAGGGCGCCGATCTGTCCGCCTTGAAAAATGGAGGCGCTTCGCATGTTGTGCTCGCCAGGGGCGCCCAGGTCAAGCAAATGGTCCACTCATTTCACGATCAGAGCGGCTACCTGCGTCTCCGCTACGACACGAGCAAACTGCACCAGTTGAAAGACCAACTCGAACTCTTGCTCCAAATGCCTTTAGCTTCCGCACCTACAAGTATCAACGAATGGCAGGTCAATGTGGACCAGTTGGTCACAGATTACCTCAAAAATCAGCAACTGACGATGCCGGCGGCTACGCCCAGGCAGAAACGGGAACTGATTTCTCTGCTCTACGGAAAAAAGCTTTTCGACTTTAAAGAGGCCTCGGCTTACATCGCTGCAAAAATGGAGATGTCCCGCGCCTCGATTTACAATTATCTTAAGACGATCAGCGCACTGCAGCAGGTGGAAATCCATCAAGTCGACGCCTTTACCGACAAAAAGTTTGGCGGCAACCCTGCCGGCGTTGTTTTGGACGCCGAAGGGCTGGACGAAACGGAGATGCGCAAAATCACGCGCGAGCTCAATCTCTCAGAAACCTCTTTTCTTCTTCCGAGCAAAAAGGGAGATTTTCAGCTGCGCTACTTCACGCCGACAGGACATGAGATCCTTTTTTGCGGCCATTCTACGGTAGGCGCCCTTTACATGATCGCCCAAGAGAAGCGCTTTGGAATTAAGGGCCCGGGCAACTACACCTTTAATGTGGAAACAGGCTGCGGCATGCTCAAAATGGAAGCGGCGATCGATGACGAGGAGCACATCCGCGTCGCCTACGAAGCCCCGGAGATCCGCTTAAGGCCGACCAAAATGACCCATGAAGAAGTCGCCAAGGCCGCAGGAATTCCACTGGATTTACTCGACCCCTCTCTTCCTGTGATGTATGAGGAGACGAACAAAGATCTATTTATCTCGGCCCGTTCGCTGAAGGATTTAAAAAAAGTCGAATGCGATCCGAAGTCATTCGCCCAGTTCTCTAAACACCACGACATCGTCGCCCTATGCGTTGTGGCCCCAGAGGCGTTTGACACAAAGAATCAATTGCACATGCGCTGCTTCGCCCCCTTGGTGGGCATTCCTGAAGATCCATTTACGGGGTCGGTATTGGGAGGGCTCACCGCTTACGCCGACAGCAACGGGCTCCTACCGAAAGGCGCGCAGAGTTTCCGCGTCGAGCAGGGCCATTTCATCGAGCGGCCCGGCGTTGTGAAAGTGGAATTTTCCAAGAAGAAAGGGATCTACCATGCGAAGGTCTCTGCTCAGGCCGTCCACTGCTTTTCAACAGAAATTAATCTTAAGTAAGAGGTCTATCATGTTTGCTAATAAATTAGTCGCCGTTATGAACGAAAAAGTGGAGCCGGGCGTTGTGATGAATGCTCTGGCGCACATGTGTATCGGATTTGGTTCCGAGATCGGCAAAGAGCTGCTTCGCTTAACCAACTATACCGATGGGGACGCGGGCAGCCATCCCTCAATTTCCGAAATGCCCTTTATGATACTCAAGGCCAATTCGAATAAAATTCGCGCCCTTAGACAAGCGGCACAGCAAGAAGGAATCCAGTGTGTCGATTTTACCGATACGATGACGATTGGAACCTATCTGGAGCAGCTCGAGCGGACCAAGCAAGTGAAAGAAGCCGATTTGATCTACTACGGCATTGTCTTGTTTGGCGATTGGGCAAAGGTTTCTGAGCTAACAAGAAAATTTTCACTTTTGAAGTAGGACTATGGAAAAATTGGAATTATTAGACGATCGTCACTGTTTTGCGTGCGGAATGGATAATCCGCATGGCTTGCGCATTGAGTGGAAGATCGAAGGGATGACGATGACCGCCCACTTCACTCCCGAGCAAAAATATCAGGGATGGAAAGGCATTTTACACGGGGGCATCATTGCCACACTTCTCGATGAGGCGATGACACGCCTCGCATGCGCTACTTGCGGAGGAGCTGTAACGGCAGAAATGACAGTGCGTTTCGTCAAGCCGGCAGCGATTGGCAGTTTGCTGCAGATCCGTGGAGAAATTGTGAGCGAGAAGCGCAATCTCGTGATGATGAAGGCATCGATTCATTGTGGAGAAACGCTCATCGCGCACTCCTCAGGTACAGCGATAAAAATTTAACACAGAGGGACTCTTATGAACCAACCACTGACTAGCAGCGCCAACAAGGTGCAACAGTTTCTAATCGAGAATGGATTTTCTTGCATCGTTAAAGAACTGCCCGATTCCACGCGCACAGCGCAAGAAGCTGCCCAAGCGATTGGATGCGCTGTGGCCCAAATCGCAAAATCGTTGATCTTTATGGATCAAGCCTCAGGCGACCCGATCCTCGTGATCGCCTCCGGTGCAAACCAAGTCGACCTGAAAAAAATTGAGCGGGCGACGGGCCTTCGCCTGGTGAAGGCGGATGGAAAATTTGTCAAAGAGCGCGTGGGGTTTGCAATCGGCGGCGTTCCCCCTGTCGGGCACCGAGAAAAGGTGAGGACGATCCTAGACCCTGCGCTAAAAAACTATGACTGCCTATGGGCCGCGGCCGGTACGCCCTTTGCAGTATTTCAATTGAGCTCGAGCGAAATCCAGAGGATGACAGAGGGAGAATTTGTAGATCTAAATGCATCGCTCACCTAACATGTCTAATAAAAATTTGGATGGTGTTTATGCGGATGGGTTTCGGTGCAACGCTCATGTCTTCTCTCTTGCTTCATAGTCTTGTATTAGGAAGCCACCGGTGCCCTCCATTGACCTCGAAAAGCACGCAGCCGCCGTACGTCCAACAAAATAATCTGCCCCCCAGACGTGAGTGGGATGAAAACTTTGGCTATTGCGGTGAGATCGGTTTTGTTTGCGCTGGGCTCTATTTCGGACAGTATTGCTCGCTCTTCACGATGCGCTCGTTGGCCTCTCCAGGAATTCCTCAGTACCAAGATACGAGCCAGCTGTTATTAGGCGTCAATGAGGATAAAGCAGCAGTCGCAGTCCGCCTAGCTTATGATATTTGGGATCCCATCGATGGCCCTATCGAGGATTTTTTGGTGTGGGTGAAAAAACACACGGCTCAGGGGCATCCCGTTTTGATCGGCCTTTTCAATAACGAATACCTCATCTACGGAAAACATCACCCTAAAGGCGACTCTGAGTATGACCATATCGTCGTTGTGACAGCGCTTGGCTCCTACACAACCCCGATCAACGATGGGATGTACCACGGAACAGATACGCTTTATTTCAGCGATAGCGGTCTTTATGGAGATTCCAACACTCTTCCTTTCTTCTTTAATGGGACGTTTGCGGGGATGCAAAAAACAAGAGAGGAGGCCAACGATCCGTCGGGCCCGGTCTATTCTTTATCGGATGATCAACCCAATCACTACGGGGTTGCTTTTTTAGGAGTGCAGGATGATGACCTGGTCACGCTGCCGATCAGCATTCAAGCAACCCCCAACTGGGAGTTCCCTGAAATCGTCGATGGAGCCAATAAAAATCCACCCCCAGCAGGATCGAATACGCCGCCCGCTCCTTTGCCTGTTTCGCTTACGATCACAGTTTCTCAATTGACTCCGGGCGCGCAGTACAATCTCTACTTGTATGATGATTTTTCAAAGGTCCCAACCAAAAATTTCAATGCGCTGGCATCTCAGGCAAAGCAGAAGTTTGTCATTAGTTCTCAGGATACAACCTACGTGACCAAGAAAACGGTCCTATCGAACCAGCAAATAATCTTCCGAGCGGTTCCTATTAATGCTCCTTAAGGAAGGCATACAGGTTCTTCGATGAGAGTCCCTCAGTGAGCGACTCGGAAAGTTTTAGCTCCTTAATCACCTTCGGGTAACAGGAAGAGTTGTCATACCCTTCGACGAAATAGGGCTCGAAATCTTTCAAGGGAACATCTGCTGTGCAGAAAAAATCGGCGCCGAAGCAGAGCTGTTCTTCTCCCCCGAGGGCCACGCCATGTTCGATGTGGCGGCGCAGCGCGGGGATAAAATCATCCCCCACAAACTTGCGCACAAAATTCATCCCGATCACTCCCCCGCGTCTAAAGATCTCCTTAGCGAGCTCATCGGGCAGATTGCGTTTCATATCGCAAAGCTTGCGAAAATTGGAGTGGCTGGCGATCGGCTGGAGCTTGAGCCCCCTTTTGTCGATGTAATTTAAAATATCGTAGGCGAGCCGGTCGGAGGTGTGGCTGAAATCGATGCAGATCCCGAGCTCGGCGAGCTTTTCTAAAAAGACCTCTCCGTCAGGTTTGAGGCCGACATCTGTGAAGTTGCCCCCGCCGAGCCGGTTTTCGGTGTTCCAGGTGAGGCTAAGGTATAGAATTTTTTTAAGTTCGCGGTGCCATTGCTCCAGCCGTTTTAGGCCGGCCTCTAGGCTCTCCCCTTCTTCAATCACCCCCGATCCGTTCTCAATCGCCGGCATCCAGGTGATCTCAGGAAATTCTTGAACGGTCTTTTTGAGGCAAGCGATCTGTTTGGAAGCGCTGGCGGTCGAACCGGGAGCGGTCTCGGTGTAGACTGCAAGGGTCTGAAATTCAACGCCTCCTTGCTTCAGGAAAGGAACGGAGGAGCGGGCGTTAGGGTCAAAGGCGGTGCGGGGCGGCCCCCCGGCTAAATAGAGGAGGAGATCGCAGTGGAGATCGGCAAAGTGGGTGTGTTTCATGAGGATGAGTTTAGTGAATTATTCACTATCTGACAAGTCGGATTTTACTGATGAGCAAACAAATTATAGTTGTTTAATAATTAGATCAAATTAGTTATAATTCCGGAAATTACAAACAAGGAGTAAATTATGGCTACAAACACTTTAAATAATGATAACATTGGTTTTTTCTCACAGGCTTGGGATGCGATCGCACCAAAAAATCCTGTCCACGGCCGCAGACAATTCCACATCATTCCAGAATCTCTCGAACACACGATCGGCGCTTTAGTCTATCGCAGCGAGGTCCATGGCGGAAGACACGGCCTTTGCTACGAAGTTTGTAAAGAATTTAAAGATGCAAGCGGGCGCCCAGTGAGCTTCGAGAGGCTGGTCCGCGAGACGGGGGAAAAAATCGCAAAAACTTCCGACCGCCCCGATCTTCCTTACCTATTCAAAGTTCTTGATATCCGTAAAGAAAATGCGTGGTGCATGCCGGGTGGTAAAATCGCTTTTTACGAAGGGTTGGTCAAAGCATTCCAAAATGAGACTCGCGACTTTGGCGTGGGGACCTTCACTTTAGAAGAAAAAATTGCCGCGGTGCTCGGTCATGAGATCGTCCATGCGGCTGCGAGACACAGCACTACGGCTTTTGAATTTGGGCTCATTGTGAGCGCGATTGTAACGGCGCTCTATGAAGCGATCGCCCTTGTTTTCAGCGATGATGAGGGAGAACTTTCGAAGAACCTCCCTTGGCCTATAGAATTTGTTTTAGACAAGTTGCACTATCTCGCCATCACGCTCATCACCTCGCCCGGCGACCGTGCAGCAGAGTTTGAATCGGACAAATTTGGAATGGTCTACCTGCATAGAGCGGGATATCGGCCTGAAGCGGCGATTTGGCTCCAAGAGTTCTTCGCCAGCCAGGAGATCTCAACAGAGAACAAGGTGTTGGATTGGGCCCTCTCATTCTTTGAGACCCACCCGGACAGCAAAGAGCGCGCAGATGCCAATAGAGAAACCTTGAAACTGATCCAAAACGGAACTTTACGCTAAATAGCTGCTGTGTCAGGATTACTCCTATGAACTTGCAAGAACAACGCGCGCTCCTTTTTGCGAAAAAACCGGTGCGGGAGCGGCGTTTACGCCCTCTCTTAAACTTTCATTATTCGGGGTCTTTGGCCTCCTCCCAGAAGGGACAGGAGCTGCTCGCTGCCGGGAAAGTGGGATGCATCATCCTCGCTGGCGGACAAGGCTCGCGCCTAGGCGCCGATATTCCTAAAGGAATGGTGCCGGTCCTAGGCGAAAAAACATTGTTCCAACTCTTTTTAGAAAAGACCGCGGCTGCTTCTGAGCGTTACGGTATTCCCCTTTCACTTGCCATCATGACCTCTCCCCTCAATCATGCGGACACGTTGACCTATTTGAAAGATAACGCGTTTTTTGGGGTGGAGCAGCTTGAGCTGTTCCAGCAGGAGACGCTCCCCTTGCTCGATGAAGCAGGAAATCCGCTGCAAGAGGGCCCTAGCGGCAACGGCGAGGTGTTCAAACACTTCGTGAAGTCAGGCCTTTTTGAAACGTGGAAAAAGCGCGGGATCGAGTACATCAATGTCGTGCTAGTCGACAATCCCTTAGCCGATCCATTTGATCCCGAGCTCTCTGGTTTTCATGCAGAAATGGGAAGCCAAATCACAGTGAAAGGGGTGCGCAAAGAGGACCCGGAAGAAAAGATGGGCGTCATCCTCGAAGAAGAGGGAAAGATCCGCGTCGTTGAATATACGGAGATTTCCGATTCATTTAAGCGGCTCCCCAATCTCATCGGCAACACAAGCCTATTCTGCTTTTCAACAGACTTTGTCCCTACGGCTGCTGCTGCCTCACTCCCCTGGCACATCGTGCAGAAAGAGGTGAAGGTGGGTGGTGAACGGGTGAAGGGATGGAAATTTGAAACTTTTATCTTTGATCTTATGGACTACGCCGCGAAGATCAACGTCCTCGTCTACCCGCGCAACAAAACCTACGCGCCGCTCAAACGCCTTGAAGATATGCAGCATCTCAAAACGCTCTTTTAAAGAAGAGATCGCGCTCGGACATGAAAATTTACTATTTTCTTAATTTGTACAAACCTATATTTGGGAGATAACACACCAAAATAAAGGATCTTATTCTATGCCGCGCAACTCACTTTGTGGCCTCATCGCCCTTACCTCCACGCTGTATGCAGGGCTCCATGCCGATCAAGATCCTTCCTGCGGCGAGGGCAAAAGGCCGATGCGCATCACCGCGAGGCACATTGAGGCCAATGGCGTCGGCTACAATCAGGGATACACCACTCTAGAAGCCTTTTTTTCTCCGCTTGAGCCTTGGAACAATGAGTGGGTCCCCTTTTTGGATCTGCGCGGCCATCTGTTCAATGATGGCAAACCTGCGGCCAACGCAGGCGTGGGGCTCCGCTATTTGACCAGTTCGCGCGTATGGGGCGCCAATGCCTATTACGACTATCGCGATACGAACCGCCAGCATTACAATCAAATCTCCGCCGGCCTAGAGTCGCTGGGCCAAATTTGGGATTTCCGCTTGAACGGCTATCTGCCGGTTGGGGATAAGATAAGCCCCTGGTACCGTCCCCGGTTTGCTAAATTTCAGGGGCATTCTCTCTATGTGTCCAGAAAACGGGAATTTGCGATGAGGGGGGCTAACGCTGAGGTAGGCGCGCATGTGGACTATTTCAAAGATGTCCCGCTCTATTTTGCGGCGGGGCCCTACTATCTCGAGGGGCAAGGAAACGTGGCGTGGGGCGGAGAACTGAGAGCTGCCATCGATATTAGCGACTATGTCCGGCTGGAAGGAAACACCTCATATGATCGCGCCTTTCGCTGGATCGGTCAGGGGCAGCTGAGCCTGAATTTCTCCTTTGGGGGCAAGCGCCAGGTAAGACAGTGCAAAAGTTCTTCATGCTGCATGGCGATGGCCTTGTCGGACCGCAGCTTGCAGCGGGTCGATAGAAATGAGATCATCGCGCTGGATCATCAGCGCAAAACATTTCAGGCCAATCTGCCCTATTCCTTTATTTTCGTGAACAATTTGAGCAGTTCCACTGGGACATGGGAATCTCCATATCCGACGCTGCAGCTGGCGCAGGCTAATTCGGCGCCGGGGGATGTGATCTACGTGCTTCCAGGAAATGGCTCGCCTTATGATGTGTCGAGTCTGGGAGCGAATGGCTTTAAGATGCAGCAGGGACAAAGCTTGTGGGGCTCTTCAGTGTCTCATGCCGTGGCGACCCCTTACGGCATGGTGACCGTGCCGTCCTTGAGCGCCGAGATGCCGACGGTGCTGTCCACAGGAACTACTAGCGTCGTCACGATGGACAATCGATGCGAGGTATCGGGGATGCATGTGGTGGGGAGCGGGGTGATAAATGGTATTAACGCTAGCTTTACGCCGATAGCTGGAACGAGCGTTGAGGTGATGATCGATCGGAATGTGGTCGAGTCTTCAGGAGCAGGGCCTGTTGCTGGAATCAGTGCGGCAAATAGCGGCCTCGGCAGCATGCAGGCTTGGATCGCAGGCAATCAGATATCCAGTGTTTCAGCGACCGGTGGAGGAATAAGCTTTGGAGTCATTGCAAATAATTTAAACTCAGGCAGCATGACGTTTTCGATCGCAGACAACCAGATCTCCAATATCTTATCGAACGGCGGAGGATTAAGCTTTGGAGTCGCTACAGACAATAATGGGGGTAGCGTGACCGCTTCGATCACAGATAATCAGTTCTTCAATATCGTAGGTGGCGGTGGAGGAAGCTTTGGAGTCTTAGTACAAAATAATGTTAGCGGTAGCATGACAGCTTCGATTGCAGGCAATAAAATCTTAAATGCTCCTTCTCTTCCGCAAGTCGGAATCAATGTCCTTAATTCTGCAGGGGCCGGACCTCTATGCGCGACCCTTTTCGGCAATGATGCGGAGCCGTCTATTGTCCTGTTTGAAGATCCAACCGCAGGAACATTCACGTTGGATAGTTCGACCGGGAAAAACACTCCTGTTCCCACGGAGGTTGGAACGATTACCCCAGGGAACTGCCCTTGAAAAATATCCTGGACGATCGCCCAATTTTTCTGCTTATGCTTTTGCAATGAAATGATAATTGGTATAACAATTTGCGCGTCAACGCCCGATTCACTATTTTCCTTCGAGAAGCTTAAGATAATTCTGCAGCAATCGCGCAAATAAGTGGGGAACTTCGGCCATCACCTCGGGCAGTTCGACGTAGGCGATGCGCATCTGCGTGACGCCGGGGCTCCGTTCGCCGGGGCGGGCTGTATAAAAACTTTCCATCGGGGCGACGAGCAAGGTCTTTTCAACGCCTTTCACATTTACCTTCCCTTTCTGCGCGCAGTACATGACAAAGTCGGTGGCATCAAAATCGGCGCCGCAGAGGTTCCGCACGTCGACCACGGTGTAGAGCGAGGCATCGGGAGCGGAGACGATGAGCTGCGGCAGTTCTCTTTTTAAGCCTGCCGTCACGGTTTCTGCCATGGTGCGGTAATAGGTCCGCTGGTGCGCAAACCAAGCTTGGAGCTGTTCTTTGCTCTCATGGAGCAATGCCCCAAAAATATATTGGCCGATCACATTGGCACAGAGATTGGCGGTATTTTCTGCGACGGCTTGTTGATGGAACTGCTGGTTGTCGGTGATGATCGCCCCGGTGCGCAGACCGCACGCATTCCAAATTTTAGAGGCCGATTCAATGCTGATGCGCCGCCCCGTAATGCCGGGCGCCTCGTTTTCGGTGACACCCCAAATGCTGCTCGCTTGGCCGGGAAGGTAAAACACTTCGCGATAGGCTTCATCGCTGATCATCCACAGGTTGTGCTTGACGCAGAGCTTGCCGAGCTCATTCAGGGTTTTTTGCGGGAAAAATTGGCCGGTGGGATTGTCGTAAGGGATGACGAGCAGAGCGCCCGGCTTTGTTTCCTCAATCACCTTTTCCAAATGGGAGATCTTGGGTGGGGTAAATTTTCCATCTTCTTCCATGTACCGAGTCACGGCGACGGTAGCCCTGCCGGTCCGCTCGGCCATGGAGATATAGTTCGAGTAGGTGGGATCGATCATCAGTAACGGGTGTTCAGGCGAGCCAGCGGGCCCGCATACGCCGAGAATGACGAGCTCCATCGCTTGGCTGCCGCCGTCGGTGACTTGGGCAAATAAGCCTTGCGTCGAAAAGCCGCTGCTTGCGACCAAATGTAAAAAGGCTTTGGTGGTCTCTTCTTCGCCAACGGTGGTCGAATATTTTACGACCCCTTTTTCAAAAGGGCTCCCCGGGGCGTTCAAGGAAAACATCCGTTTGCGCATCGCAGGGTGCATCGGCAAAGAGACGTTGCCGATGGCCGTATTGATGGCGACCACGGAGTCTTTTCGCTTAGCAAACTCGATCTGCGATAGGCGGATCGGCGAGGGTAGCCGCGTTTGAAAATGCTTGGACAGTGTGGGTTTCGTCATGTGATTAAAACAGCTTCGAGGTCGATGAGAATTTTTACTTCGCGCCCGACGACCAGGCCCCCGTTGGGCATGTCGGTATTCCAGCTGACGCCGAAGTCTTCGCGGTTGATAATGGTCCATGCCGAAAATCCGATGCGGGTGTCTTTGTATTTGGCGATGCCGTTGAACTTTGCATTAAAGACCACGGGATGGGTGATGCCGCGGATGGTCAGGTTGCCGTAAAGTTTTCCCTCGAAGGTGCCGGTCAATTCCATTTTTGAGCTTTTGAACTCGATGGTGGGATGGTTGACAATATCAAAAAAATCGACGCCGTGGAGGTGTTCATCGCGCATCTGATGCTCTGTCGTTACGCTAGCAGCCTGTCCCTTAACCTCAATGGAGCCCTTGAGCGGATTTTCCATATCAAATTCGATCATCCCCTCAATATTTTTTAGATACCCATGGATGTCGGTGATCATCATGTGTTTGACGACAAACTCGACGTTGGTGTGCGCGGGATCGCATTTCCACTTAGCCATGAGAAACTCCTGTTCGGTTTTTTAGCTCGGCGATTCTTTGGATGACCCCGATGACGCTGTCGGCATTGAGCGAAATGGAGTCGATGCCCTCTTGAACGATGAAGGCGGTAAAATCAGGATAGTCGCTAGGCGCCTGCCCGCAAATCCCCACTTTGACTTTTTTTGCATGGGCCTTCTTGATCAGCTCCGCGATCGAGCGTGTCACGGCGGGATTGCGCTCGTCAAAAAGATGGGCCAGCTCGGTGGAGTCGCGGTCGACGCCCAGGATGAGCTGCGTGAGGTCGTTAGAGCCGATCGAAAACCCATCAAAGCGATCGGCAAATTCATCGGCCAAAATGATATTGGAAGGGATCTCCGCCATCACGTAGATCTGGAGCCCTTTTTCTCCCCGCTTAAGACCGTTCTCTGCGCAGACGGCGAGAACTTTGTCTGCCTCCGCCAACGTACGGCAAAACGGGATCATCATGATCACATTTTCAAATCCCATCTCTTCCCGGATCCGCTGGATCGCTCGACACTCAAGGGCAAAGCCCTCTTTGTAGCGCGGGCTGTAGTAGCGGGAAGCACCGCGGAATCCAAGCATCGGATTTTCTTCTTTGGGCTCAAAGGCTTTTCCGCCGATGAGATTGGCGTATTCGTTAGTCTTGAAATCGCTCATCCGCACAATCACCGGATGGGGATAAAATACGGCGGCTATCCGCGCAATTCCTTTAGCGAGATGGTCGACAAAATATTCGGTCTTGTCCTTGTAGCCGGCCGTGAGCTGCTCGATCTTCTGCCTCTCTTCTGAATCTTTCACTTGGTCAAAATGGATCAGCGCCATCGGATGGATCTGGATCACGTTGTCGATGATGAACTCCATCCGCGCTAGGCCCACCCCTTGGCAGGGCAAATGCCACCATCTACGCGCTTCGGCAGGGCTGGAAATGTTCATCATGATCTGCGTGTCAATCTTAGGGATTGAGGCGAGGTCGATTTCAGTGACTTCAAATTTCAATATCCCTTCGTAGACGCGTCCTTTTTCCCCTTCAGCGCAAGAGAGCGTGATCGGCGCTCTATTTTTGATCACTTCCGTGGCGTTGCCGGTGCCCACGATAGCGGGAAGGCCAAGCTCCCTACTCACAATCGCCGCATGGGAAGTTCTGCCTCCGTGGTCGGTGATGATCCCCGAGGCTTTTTTCATGATGGGAACCCAATCAGGCGAAGTCATATGCGTGATTAAAATCGAGCCCTCGTGGAACGAGTCGATATCCCCCACCTCTTTGATCACCTGCGCTTTTGCCGCTGCAATCCCCTCTCCGATGGCGAGGCCTTGGAGCAGCTCTTTTCCCTTTTCCAGAAGGCGGCAGGATGTGAAGCGGCCCGCTTTTTTTCTCGCTTGGACGGTCTCTGGGCGAGCTTGCACGATGAACAGATCTTGCGACTGCCCATCTTTTGCCCATTCGATATCCATCGGCATCCCGTAGTGTTTTTCAATGATCACGCCCCACTTAGCGAGCTTGAGAATCTCCTGGTTGGAGAGGACGTACGCCTGTCTTTCAGCCGTGGTCGTAGCGAGTTCTTTCGTCCCTTTTTTGCCGCAGATGATTTTCTTCTCTTTAGCGCCCAGCTGTTTTTCGATGATCGGGGAAAAGGAGGGTTTGTCTAAGAGCGGTTTGAACACTTCATATTCATCGGGATTGATGATGCCGAGAACGACCGTTTCGCCGAGGCCCCAGCCCGCATTGATGACCACCACGTTCCGAAACCCACTCTCCGTATCCAAGGTGAACATGACGCCGGCGCCTGCGAGATCGCTGCGCACCATTTTTTGGATGCCGACCGAAAGGGCGACCTTGTCATGAGCAAAACCTTTGGTCTCGCGGTAGCTGATCGCTCGGTCAGTGAATAGGGAAGCGATGCATGCTTTGCAGGCGGCGAGGAGCTCCTTTTCGCCGCGGATGTTTAAGAAACTTTCTTGCTGGCCCGCGAAACTCGCATCGGGAAGATCTTCCGCTGTCGCGCTGCTGCGCACGGCGACGTCGACCTCTTCCGTTTTGTAGCGCTTGCAGAGCTCTTTGTAAGATGCGAGAACTTCCTCGTTCAAAGCCTTTGAAAATGGAGATTTCAGAATGAGATCGCGGATCGCCTTGCCGCGGCTAGACTTTCCGGAGGCTAGCAACTGTCCAATCTTTTCTTTAAGACCGCTCTGCTCTAAGAAGGCCCAATAGGCGGCGGAGGTAAGGGCAAAGCCGTCGGGGACCTGGATCCCCTCCTTTTTCAGATGGTAGATCATCTCTCCGAGAGAGGCGTTTTTACCTCCTACTAAGGGCACATCCTGAATTCTCAGCGTATCAAACCATCGTATGTACATAATCATTTCTTAGGATGTATGGGAAAAATAGTCAATTTAATTGGTGTTATTGCCCCACTTGTTATAAAATAGGGTTTAATTAACAATGTAGCCAATATGGTAAAAAAATATTTTATCTCCTCTTTGCTCCTTCTCTCCGCCCACTTGGGTGCAGATGAAGTCTATCCGGTCGCCATCATCGGCAGCGGCATAGGCGGTCTCACCGCAGGGATCTACCTAGGAAGAGCGAATATCAAAAGTCTCGTGATCGAAGGACCCAAACCGGGCGGCGCCCTGGCCCAATCGCCTAGCGTGCAAAATTGGCCGGGAGAACTGGACATCCCCGGGCATGAGCTCATTGAAAAGATCCATAATCAGGCCGAAAAAAGCGGCACCCAATTTAGCCAAGAAGAAGTGGTCAGCGTCGATTTTTCTAAACGCCCTTTCACCCTGAAACTGCGTGATCCCTTTGACGCATCAAAGACGCGCAGCATCTCGGCCAAGCAATGCATCATCGCGACAGGCGCCACTCCTAAACTTCTCGGCATTCCGGGAGAGGAAAAATATTGGAGTAAAGGCGTTTACACATGCGCTCTATGCGATGGCACCTTATACCGAGATAAAGTTGTCGCTGTTGTCGGCGGCGGAGACAGTGCGGTCACAGAGGCCCACTACCTTTCCAAAATCGCCAAAAAAGTTATTGTGTTCGTCAGAAAACCCGCCCTTCGAGGAGTCGAAGAAACAAGGAGAAATGAAGTGTTACATACACCCAATGTTGAGATCCATTACCAAACGACTGTCGAAGAAGTCAAAGGAACCGAAGATGGCGTTACCCAGCTCATCGTGAAAGATCAAAATGGGAAAGAATTCCCTGTGGCGACCGATGCTCTTTTCCTCGCCATCGGAGCCAACCCCAATACCGAAATATTCAAGGGGCAGGTTGAATTAGACCCCTTAGGCTATGTTGTTCTTAAAGACCATCAAATGACCTCTGTCGACGGCGTCATGGCGATTGGCGATGTCACCGGCGGCATCTGCAAACAGGCTGTTTGCGCAGCATCAGAAGGAGCGATCGCCTCGATCCAAGTAGAAAGTGTAAAGCCGATCGCTGAAAGTCCCAAAGCGTTCTCCGACGAAGTGGTTGAGATCACCAGCGAAGAGCAGTTTCAGCAAGAGATCACCGGCGCTAATTCGAATGTCTATATCGACTTCTACGCCACTTGGTGCGGCCCTTGCAAAATGCTCAAACCCCGTTTCGACAACTGGGCAAAGACCATGAAGGGAAAAAACAAATTTCTCAAAGTCAACGTCGACAAAGTGCGAGGACTTTCTGAGAAATATAAAATCCGCGCGATGCCTACGATGATCGTCCTCGATGAGAAAGGAAACGTGGTCAACCGCAAAGAAGGGACCCACGAGATCTGCAAACACATGGATGCAGCGATCCCCGTCCAGTGAACCCTATATATATGGGGGCTTCCCTCTGGGGCCCCTTGTCTTAACAAAAAACACATTCAAAATTTTTGTTTTCTTTAAAAAACTCTTTTGATAGATTTAGTGCATTAAATCACAACAGAGGAGTTCCCCATGGCAACACTCGCAACTCACCAAACCCCACATGTCGCTGGCATTGCACAAGCCCCAGCGAGACCGCAAGAAGAGCCCACTTTTCTTGAAACCACAGTCCGCGTTTCTACAGTTTCCGCTGCGCTATACTATGCAAGCCTAGCGACATGGGCGTACCCTGTCCTTGGCATGACCTGCTTTATCACAAGCGCCATCGTTACATATTCAAAAGTTTCAGGGATCCCGGTTCAAGATATGGTCGACAACATCTGCGACAGATGCATTCCTGTGCAACCTGTCCGTGAGCAACCTATGCGCAGAATCGTGCAGCCCGTTTTTGTCCCTTCCTCGCCAGGCTCTATCCACGGAGTCCTCTCGTTCCCAGTGACTATCCAAGAGGTCATGCACACCCACGCCCCTTCTCCAGTGCCCGTTCGGCATACTCCATCTCCACAACTTACGGCTGCAATTCCTTCAGCCGCGCTGACGCCAATACCCCCAGCTGCGGCAGAAACAAGAAGCCCGGTAGCAAGTCCAAGTCCAAGCCCAAGTCGCGACTTCGTCGTCTTCGGACAGCTTCCCGACACAGCTGCTTACGTTCCCCAGTCGCTGCTAAGATCTACTTACCTGGGCGGCAGCTCCTCTACTTCTACTGGCGGAAAAAACCAATAATTTTCACCCCTGCAGATTTTTACCGATAGCCCTGTCGGTAAAAATCTTAGGTTCATCACCACCTCATTTCCAAATTGCTCTTGGTAGCAATAAATAACTTCTGGTAACTTGTTCGGGCGTTCATAAGCCCACCCTAAATAAGGAGGACCTTTCATGAGAAACATCACCGCACTAAAAATTTTTTCCAGTCTGCTGCTAATGACAGCCACACTCTCTGCAGAAACCCCAGCCGCAGCAGTGAACCAACACGTCCTAAGAAACAGTCGCCCGATGACTGAAGAAGAAGAGCAAGAGCTGGTTGAAAAGCGTCTTGCCGAAAAAGATCAAATGGAGCCCCAAGAAGAAGAACTTGCCGCAAGCTACCTTCCCAACGCCTTTGCCGGCGGCTTCCGCACTTTTAATGTGAGCAGTTTTTATCCCGCGAACTGGCACTGGGTCAACACTGTTTCCAACTTTGGAGATCTCGTAGAATTTGAAGATGGATCCCAGTGGACCGTCAGCTCTTCCGATTGGTATAAAGCCCAAAGCTGGAGACCGAGCGATGCTCTTGTGATTTCCCCAATCGGCAACCCTTTTTCCCCATATGAAGTCTACATCAAAAACAAAACTTCCGGCATCTATGTGGAAGCAAAACTGTCTGACGTTGGACCTGTCGCCTTTGGACCTTATACCCGATGGATCGTCGAGAAAACATCTTCCGGCTACATCCGCTTGAACAATGGAACCATCTGGGCCATCCATCCGTTCGACCGGTATCTTTTGGGCCATTGGCTGAAAAATGACACGATCATCCTTGGAGCCAGCGATTCTTGGTTCACTTCCTATGACGCCATTTTGATTAACGTCAATCGATCTGGAAAAGTACTCAACTACGCACGCGCTAAACTCTACCAATAAGGGATACTTTTATGTCTATTTTCTCAATTTGCGCTGATCCTTTCAGCTCCGGTGTCCACCGGAGCCATGGCCGAAACAATTCCAACATGATGGAAACCACGATGAAAGTTGTGGGAACCGCCGGCGCCTTTTTCTTTACGTTGGGAGCTATGGTGCTCGATCCTCTGCTGATCGTCCCTGCAGTTATCTGTGCAGCCGTCGCTCTAATCTCATTTACAGACTGCGATCTCTCCTCAATCACCTTAACCGACTGTGTTCCTTCCGCCCCTTCGGGAAGGCCAAGGCACCAATATACTCATGTACCGGCGGCGACTCCAGTGTATACTGGTTCCTATTCCACACCGGTATCATCGTATAGCGCCCGAGCTATCCCCTCGTATCCGGTTTATCAGCAGCCGCAAGTGCCTCTCCAAAGCACTTCAAGTTCCTACTCGGTTGCGCCGCCCCCTCCAGTAACCACACATACGGCCCGGGGCGGAGGCTACATCCCTACGGTTCCTGCAGCGTCCCTTTACGCTCCACCACCGCCGCCGCCCATGTATCCAGCGCCGCCACCTAATTTGTTTGCTCCTTCAAGTCCGATGTCATGGGGCGATCCATCTCCCCCTGTCAGCTACAACCAACAACAGCAGACGGCTAGAAGCGTTGCTCCTCCCCCAGTTGTCCACGTAGGGCGTGGTGGAAATACTGTTGCAACCAGCCGCATGCAACAGCCAGCGCCGCCGCCTTCAAGTACTACGGTAGCACCACCGCCGCCGCTCCATGTTCGACGGGGCGGAGGAAGCAATGAATATGTCGTGACCGGCAATAACACTTAAAAGTGTAATGACATTAATTTTTTGATTTTGTATGGTTACTGATGAAAGGAGGTGTTCTATATGGCAAAAGCACAAGATGCACGTAAAGAGGATAAGAAAAAACCTCAGAAAAGCATAAAAGAAAAACGGCTTGCAAAGCAAGAAAAGAAAAAAACTAAAGGCGGTTGATCCGCTTCCTTACAATGTCGCAGAGGTCTCAATAACCTCTGCGATTATCTTCCTGCTTATACCATTCGCAAAAAATAAATACATAAATTGCGGGCGCTTTTATCTGCGTGCCTTCGCCTTCACTCAGGCCAACTTATTTAAGTTGGTCCCTCGCTCCAGGCGTTGGTCCTCGGCAAAACTCGCTGCCCAATTTATGTCTTTATTTTTTGCGCATGGTATTATCCCTTAAATTTTTCAGGTAAATGTCGGCGTCCTTTTGGCTATTGAAGACAAAATATTCAACGTGGGGATATTTTCTTTTTAACTCTTCGATCCTTGCTCTTTTTTCGCGATCGAATTGCCACGTGTATTTCATAATCTCCCAATTGACCCTCCTGAGTCCCCCAAATTCTTGTCGGTAGTTGAAGATCCGTTTTAAAAGCCGTCCAATACAGAGCAGCCGCGGCAAACGAAAATAAATAAACGTATCAGCTCGTGCGAAGCGCATTTCAAACGTCGAGAAGGAGCACCCTTCAATGACCCATGCCTTCTCATCCACTAGTGATTGCTGGATCGCTAGGAATTCCTGTTTATCTCTTTTTTTTCCGCCGAGCTCGAACATGTGCCGATCGAGATGATGCACCGGAATCTTGAGAAGCCGACTCAACTTGAGTCCAAATGTCGACTTCCCGCTTCCAGGCAGTCCTACTAAAGCAAATCTCTGGGGAAGTGTATTTTTCATAAATCGAGGAATAAGAAAATCGTTTCCATTTCGCTGCGCGACAGTCCGCCGTGCGCCCCAAAGAAATGTTGGGAAAAGCGCCCTTTCTCCAGCCACCAGACGCCATTGCCTTCAAACGGAAGGATCACGAGATTTCCGACGCGGGAAAGGAACTGTTTTGAGCAGGGAGCGCTTCCAAAAAAGCCTTGGTCGATGAGGTCGGAGGTTTTATAGACGATCGCCTTCCCCTCCACCCACTTTTCGATGAGCGCTTTCGCCTCATCCAGCTTCTCCTCTTGAGCATGGAGAAAAAAATCGCGACATGAGCCCGCAGGCGCCAAGATCTTTCCTTTGAGATTCTTTTTTAGAAGAGGGAGGACCTCAGGAAGCTTTTTGTTCAGATAGAGCGTCTCCTTCGGATCCACTACAGACATGCCGTGGTCGGCGATCATGATAAAAGCCGTTTTTTTCTTCGGTTTGAGCCCTGAGAGAAATGCTTCGCACGCGCGGAGAGAATGATCGACGGCAGCGGCAAACTCTTCTGAGTCGATCCCATGGTGGTGCCCCTCTCCATCCACATCTCCAAAATAGAGGCAAAAATAGGATTTAGAATTGGCCTGGTCGTAGAGCCCTTGCAAATGGGTGAAGCCCTCTTCCAAAGTGTTAAAGGGGACATGATTTGCCCCACGGCCAAGAACTGTCGAATAGGCAGAGTGGGAGATATGCTCATGCTGCATCACGTAAGAGGTGATCCCCTCTTCCTTGAGTTGCTGATAGAACGTGCGCGTCGGGAAAATCTCCTCAGGCGCAAGGGGGACATTTTTAAGCGAGCCGATCTTTTTATCGCCGGCAAAAGAAAACATGAGAGGCGCGATCATCGCATCGACTTTGGGTTCATAATAGAACCATTCGTAGACCCCGCTCTGTCCGACCGGCAGGTTTGTGTTAAGGCAAGTGACGTGAGGTGCGGTCGTGGAGGGAAATTGGGAAGTGATTTTTGAGGCGATCCCCTGTTTTAAAAACCGCTGGAGAAGCGGATAAGAATCGGCATACTTTTCAAAGAAGCGCCAACCGAACCCATCTAAAAAAAAGAGTATCACCGAATCATAGATCTCGCCGCTGTCGACATCTTTCGGCAGTCCGCCAATCTCTTTGCCTGTGAGCAGACGGAGGATTGTCGCAGGGATCCTAGAAAAGCAGTACGAATCGTAGAGAGGCTTGCAAAAAACCTTCTCAAAAGTTGACTTGTCTACGGACTGGATCGATTTATTATTTTTCATCTTATTCCCAATTCTAAAGAAAGGAAAAAAAGATTGCATCCATTTATGGAAAAGAATAAAAATAGGGTCAAAAAGAGGTCATTTTATGCAATCGCGCCGAGTTATAACAGCCTTCTCACTGGCCATGATCAACGTCGCGGCCATCGCCAGCATCCGCAACTGGCCTGTGATTGCAGAATACGGGTTTGCGTCCCTCTTTTTGCTCATCCTCGCGGCCCTCATCTTTTTTATCCCTGCGGCCATGGTCGCAGCAGAACTGACGACCTCATTTCCCCACGCCGGCGGGATCTTCGCCTGGGTCAAAGAGGCCTTTGGGCACCGGACCGGACTCCTCGCAATTTGGCTCCTCTGGGTAGAAAATGTGATCTGGTATCCCACGGCCCTCTCGTTTATCGCCGCCACCTTGGCCTACATGTTCAACCCTGACGCCGCCAATAATATCCCTTATATGCTCATCACCATGCTCGTGATGTTTTGGATCGCCACCTTCGCCAACCTCAGAGGGATCAAAATTTCTTCTATGATCAGCACGTTCTGCGTGATCGTGGGGACATTCCTCCCCGGCGCCATCATCATCATTCTTGGAGTGATCTGGCTCTTTTCCGAACACACTCTCCAAATCACGATGAACTGGGACACTTTTTTTCCTAAAGTAGACAGCCCCACGTCGCTCGCTTTCTGCGCCGGCGTAGTTTTTTCTTTGGCGGGCATCGAAATGTCGGGCATCCACGTGAAAGACGTCTCTAACCCGCAACGCACCTATCCGGTCGCCATCCTCCTCTCCTCGCTTCTCATCATGGCCCTTTCGATCCTGGGCGTCCTTTCGATCGCCGTCGTCATCCCTCAAAATGAAATTAACCTCGTCGCAGGGACCATGCAGGCGTTCACCTACTTTATGGACAAGTATGCGCTCGGCAAACTCATTCCCTGGATGGCCCTCCTCATCGTGATCGGCGCGTTCGGCAATATGAGCACCTGGCTTGTCGGCCCCGCCCGAGGCCTTCTCACTGCAGCCCAAAGCGGCGACTTTCCTCCCCTTTTCCGCCGCGTGAACTCCCGTGGAATGCCTAGCTACCTGCTCATTTTCCAGGCGATCATCGTGACCGCTTTCTGCTTCCTCTTCACCTTTATGCCTAGCGTCAGCAGCGCCTATTGGATTTTGACCACCCTGGTGACCCAGCTCTACCTCATCATGTATATCTTGATGTTCGCCGCCGTGATCAAGCTCCGCTACAAACGGCCCAAAGTGCACCGCCCCTATAAAATTCTGGGAGGCATCCCCGGCATTTGGATTGTCGGCGGACTCGGCCTTTTAAGCTGCGTCGCCACCTTCATCATCGGGTTCTTTCCCCCATCACAAATTGCGACGGGAAGCCCTGTATTTTTTGTCAGCTTCCTCGTCCTCAGCGTGCTCATCGCCTGCCTCATCCCGTTTATTCTCATCTACTTTAAGAACCCCAAGTGGACGCGCGCTTTGCCGCACGAAAAGGAATGAAATGCTAATCCAGCTCATACCCAGCGCGTTATAGCGCCAATATTTTACAAAACCTTCACGGTTGGCTTGAACGAGCAGGTTTTGTAAACAGCTGAATAACTACTCCAAGGAAATACAAATGAAAGAGACCTCTTGGGAATCTGCCGGCGAATGGTATGACAAGATTGTGGGCCGCGAAGGCCACTACTACCACCAGCACGTCATCCTGCCGGGCGCCCTGCGCCTGTTAGATTTAAGAGAAAAGGATTCTGTTCTCGACCTCGCCTGCGGCCAAGGGATCTTGGCGCGCCACATCCCCCCTAAAATTCCTTATACCGGAATGGACATCTCTCCGTCGCTCATCCGCAACGCCAAGCAGCACGACTACAAGGGAAAACCGGAGTTCCACATAGGAGACATCACCGAACCGTTCAAGCTGAAAGAGAAGACCTTCACCCATTCCACGCTGATCTTAGCGCTCCAAAATCTCGCCGATCCGACGAAGGTCTTTAAAAATGTTTATGCCCACCTCGCGCCCGGCGGAAAATTCCTGATCGTCCTTAACCATCCCTGCTTCCGGATTCCACGGCAGTCGAGCTGGCAGGTCGATGAACCCAAAAAGCTCCAATACCGCCGGGTGGACGCTTACCTTTCGACGTTAAAAATTCCAATTTACACCCACCCCAGCCAGGGCAAAGATGCCACGTCGACCCTCTCCTTCCACTATCCCCTCTCAGCGATTTCTTCATTTTTGAAGTCGGCTGGTTTTGTGATGGAAGTGGTGGAAGAGTGGGCCTCAGACAAATCAAGCACCGGGAAAAATGCCCGCATGGAAAACCGCTGCCGGCAGGAATT
Organism: Parachlamydiales bacterium; assembly: GCA_009885755.1. Classification (GTDB taxonomy): domain Bacteria; phylum Chlamydiota; class Chlamydiia; order Chlamydiales; family Rhabdochlamydiaceae; genus VFKB01. The sequence continues at coordinate 170,863 of VFKB01000001.1, forward strand.
TCCCCTCTTTTTGACGATTCTCGCTAAGAAATTTTAGATTGTCTGCGGATGCGCCGCTCTTCGGCGTCCTTCTTCCGCTGTTCGCGCCGGATCCCCGCTTCCTCGAACCGCCGCTTTTGCAAGGGGGTCTCCGGGGTCACCTCAGGAACTTCGATCGGCTTCCGGTCCTTATCGACAGCCACAAAAGTAAAATAAGCCGAAAGGATATGTTTTTTTTCACGGGTCTTGTAATGGTCGGCCACGACGCGCAGGCCAATTTCCATCGAGCTTCTCCAGCTCCTGTTCATCGAGCCGCTGACTAGAAGAATGTCCCCTTCTTGGGCGGGCGCTAAAAAATGCATCGAATCGACCGACACGGTGACGCACGTGGCTTCCGCATGACGCTCGGCGACGACGAGAGCGACCCTGTCCAAAATGGACATGATGAGCCCCCCGAATACGGTCCCGTAAGAGTTCAAATCATTCGGAAATATCTTATAGGTGTGGTCGGTTACCGCGGTCTCGTTAACGGTCTTTGCTTTCCTCACAGGCCCTGCCTCATTTTAAAGAAAATATTTTAATTTCTTTATCGCAGGTGCTATGATATATTTTCCAGCTTCTAATTAATGGGTTTTTGTATGTGTGGAATTTTTGGCTATGTGGGTCCTCGTAACTCAGCGCAGATCTGTCTAGATGGACTGAGGCATCTCGAGTACCGGGGCTACGACTCGGCAGGGATCGCCGGCATCCAAGATGGGAAGCTCCTCTCCTGCAAAGAAGTGGGCAAGCTGCACACGTTGGAGACCTCGCTGAAAAATGAAGCGCTCTCTTTGGAGCTCGCCATCGCCCACACCCGCTGGGCCACTCACGGCAAGCCTACCAAAGAAAATGCCCACCCCCACTTCGACGAGCACAACCGGATCGCCGTCGTCCACAACGGGATCATTGAAAATCACAATGCGCTCCGCGATGGACTCCTTGCCAAAGGCGTCACGTTTAAATCGGACACCGACTCTGAAGTGATCGCCCAGCTCATCGCGCAACATTACGAAGGCGATTTTTTAGCCGCCGTCCAAAAGACGCTCGGCCTGCTGCAAGGATTTTGGGGACTCGCCATCATTCACAAAGACCATCCCGATCAGATCATCGCCGCCGCCCGCGAAAATCCGATTGCGATCGGCTACAACCTCGAAAGAAAAGAGGCAGCTGTCTCTTCAGACGCCAACGCCTTTTCCTCTCACGATCTCCATGTGCTATTTCTCCACAACGACGAAATCGCCGTGATCAAGGCCGGCGAAGTGGACGTCTACGATCAGAGCACCGTTAAAGTGAACAAGACCAGCGAAAGGCTCCACGGCACAGCGCAGACCATTTCGAAAAATGGCTTTGAGCACTTCATGCTCAAAGAGATCTTCGAGCAGCCCGAGACGATCCAACAAGCGTTCCACGGCCGGATCCTGGAAGAAGAAGGGACTGCGATTTTTGATGAGCTCCAGTTCACATCGAAAGAACTTCTCTCAGTCAAACGGATTTTAATCCTCGCCTGCGGCACCTCGTGGCACGCCGGATGCATCATCGCCTCTCTCCTCGAAAATATCGCCCGGATCCCGACCCATGCGGAGATCGCTTCCGAATTTAGATATAAAAATCCGATCGTCTCCGAAGACACGCTCGTCATCGCGATCAGCCAGTCGGGAGAAACTCTCGACACCATCGCCGCCGTACGCGAAGTGAAAACCAAAGGCGCCCAAGTTCTCGGCATCTGCAACGTGCGCAATTCCACGCTCACGCGTGAAGCTCATTCATGTCTTTTCCTCCGCGCGGGGCCCGAGATCAGCGTCTGCTCGACTAAAGCCTTTACCAGCCAGCTCACGGTCCTCTCGCTCTTCACCCTCATGATGGCGCGCTTGCGCAATATGAGCAAGGAAGAGGGGCAGGCCTTCCTCGCTGAGCTGTTGCAGCTTCCCACTTACGTCTACGAAGTGCTGCACCAAAAAGAGAAAATCCAAGCTTTGGCCGCCAAGTATTCTCTCTTTGAGCAATTCTTCTTCCTCGGCCGCCACTACATGTTCCCCACCTGCCTAGAAGCGGCGCTCAAGCTCAAAGAGATCAGCTACCTCCATGCCGTCGGCTATCCTTCCGGCGAGATGAAGCACGGCCCGATCGCGCTCGTCGATCCGGAACTTGTGGTCATCGCCCTCTGCGGCAACCACCGCACCTATGATAAAATTTTGAGCAACCTGATGGAAGTGAAAGCGCGCGGCGGACCGATCCTCGCGTTCGCTCCAGAAGGCGCTCCCCAGGTCGACAAGATCGCCGACGATGTGATCCGCATCCCGGTCGTCATCGACGAGCTCGCGACGATCCCCTATTCGGTCGCCTGCCAGCTCTTCGCCTACTATATCGCCAAGGAGCGCGGCACCGACATCGACCAGCCGCGCAACCTCGCCAAATCTGTCACTGTTGAATAATTGGCAGATCGATATAATGACGCTGACCTGATCTCTTTCGAGGTACCATGAAAACTGCGCTCCTCTCCATTGGCTGTTTCTTCCTATTTATTTTTATCTGTATCGCCGTCACGCCGATGGTCCTCTCGTCTGCGTGGGGGCAGCAGAAATTCCTTTCCATGATCAATGGAAAGATCCCCGGCAAACTGTCGATCGAAGATCTCTCCCTCAACTGGTTCCAACCCCAGAAGATCACCGAGATCTCTCTCGTCGATGAGAAAGATGTGCCGATCTTTCACTGCGAGGACGTAGCGATTGATGCGCCGCTCTGGAAAATCGTCTTCAAGCAAAATCTTGAAGTGATGACCATTACGAATCCCCAGGTCCACCTGCAATCTGCCTCATTCACCCCGAGCGAAACGACCTCCTCTTCCAAGATGAGCAAGCTGCCGCTGGTGCTCACAGGAAAAGTCACGCTCGACAATGGCTCTCTCTCGATTGAGGGCAGCGGCATCGAGCCGATTGTCTTCAGTGCGATCTCGATGGATTTGGAAGTGAACCCGGCACGCACCGATGTACTCCTCGCGCTCAAAGGGCTCTCGGAGCAAGACGAGATCCAAGGACAGTTCGCGATCAAAGCTGCCGTCCAGCCGCATCTCGCAACGGTCGATTTGGAAGCCTCAATGCAAAATTTTCCTCTTAAGGGAATCGATCAGATCCTGGCGTTGATCTCTAAGGAATATAAGGGACTGCTCCTCTCCTCTGTCGGCCCTTCGATCAACATGAATTTACAGGCGAAGAATTCAAAAGAAATTTTTGAAGTGTCGCTAAATGCGGAATCTCAATTCCTCAACGCCTATGTCCAAACCCAATCGCAAAACGACGTCGTCACCTTGAGAAGCCCTGCGAAGATTTCCTTCACGCTGACCCCGGCGCTCGCCGCCCTTGCAGGCGTCCCATTGGAAAGCCCTGCTAGCGGAAAAATTACCATCGAACAATTTCGTCTGCCCAACCTCCAATTTCCGGAAGCCTCGGTCCAAGCCTCTCTCTCGCTTGTAGGAATATCCGAGCTGCAGAATGTCCAATTTCGGATCTCCTCCAATGCGCTCGACAAAGGGATCGCCTTTGATCTGACCGGCCAAAGCAGCCAAGGCCCTGTGGCCGTGAATGGAGAGCTGTTTGGACTGTTCACTCCTGCTCCCTTCCTCAAAGCCAAAGCCAGCGTTCAAAATGGGATCCAGGTCACGATCGAAGAACTCATCATGCCCAAACCGATGGCGTTAGAGACGATGCGGCTTAAAGCGGAGCTGCAGGCTGACACGCTCTATAATTTCCAGAATATCCTTTGCAACATCGACGCCCAAAGCATGGAAAATATCGATGTCCAGCTCCACTCCGACACACTGGACACCGCCTTTGTCGGCAGCCTCAAGCGAGATCCTCTCTCGCTCGTCATCAAAAAACCGATGGCATTCGAATATGTTATCCGCGAAGATTTTTTCGCAAACTATGTGGACCAAGTGGTGCTACTCAAACCGGCGCTCTTGAAAGTCCAGGTGGAGCCGCTCACCCTGCCCTTGGAAGATTTGGAGCTCGGACTCCTCAAGGTCAAAGGGCGCGCGACAGCCGAAAGCATCGCTCTTGGCAGCAACGATAAAAAAAATCAGGCGGAGCTCAAAAACGCCCTCGTCCAATTTCATCTCGACGGCAAAACACCCATGGCATTTGGAAGTCTTTCAGCCCAGGCCGTCGTGCTAGGCCAACCTGCGGGGATGATCCAGGCCGAGGTCTCCCTCGACCATTCGCTCGACCTCGCTAAGGCGCACATGACGGCTCAAGTGCAGCTCCAAGATCTCTCGACCCCGGTCATTGAACTGTGGCTCTCCAAACCTCTCGCGGCGCTGGTCGGCCCCACCTTCACGCTGAATGTGGAAATGAGCAAAAAGCCCGGCGCCGAGACCCTCAAAATTAAAGGATCGAGCGCGCTCCTCTCCATTAACAGCTCCTTCTCCTATAAAGATGACCACTACGAGCTCCAAAATCCAGCGCAGATGCAGCTCTCGCTCACGAAAGAGGGCTACGACCTGCTCAACCGTTGGCTGGGCAAAACAGAAGGCCCCTTTTCTTTGAACACGCCTACCACGGTCAATTTTTCCGCCTCAAAGCTTTTGATCCCCAGCAACTTCGCGTGGACCGATCTTCTCTGCAACGCCAAGCTGGAAGTGAACAATTTTTCATTAAGGGAAAAACAGACCCAAAGCGTCACAACCTTAAAGAACCTCGTAGTCACCCTGAACAAATCCTCGCCGAAAGATCCGCTCCGATTTAACCTTCAAGGCACGATCAACCCTGGCTCGATCACCGTAGATGGCGAATGGGATAAGTCCCACACCTCGATCACAGCCGAGCTCGACCAATTTCCATCGATCCTCCTCGACAGCATCGCGCGCAATTTTGGCCATGCTAACTTCCCCTTCACCTCTCTCTTTGGCCAGGCGGTCAATATCGATCTGGATACGCAAATCCAAAATCATACCGGCCCCTTCAGCCTCAGCGTCCACTCTCCAAACACACGCGCTGCGCTGAAAGGAAAAATCACTCAGGGAACGTTGACTTTGACAGAGGCCGTCCACGCCCAAATCCTCATGAGCAAAGAGCTGAGCCAGTGGCTAATCCAGGATGTCAACCCGCTGTCCATTTCAGCGATCTATGCCAACAATCCGCTGACCCTCGAAATAAGCCCGGAAGGGTTTTCCCTTCCCCTCCTCCCTTTTGAAATGAGCAAGTTCCAACTTCCGAAGGGTAGGGTCGAACTCGGCCAGGTCACCTGCCACAACGACGGCAACTTGAGCATCACCCTCGGCCTCCTCAAATCGAAACAGCTCACGCGGGAAAAAGAGCTCAAGCTCTGGTTTGCGCCGATCGACTTCAGCATCCAGAACGGGGTTGCCGATATCGAGCGGACAGAAATTCTTGTCGCCGACACGTTCGACATCGCCCTTTGGGGAAAAATGGACTTTGTCACTGATAAGGTGAACATGGTGCTCGGACTCACCCCGCAAACGCTCCACGAAGCCTTTGGGATCAAAAATCTCCCCGAAAGCTACATGCTCCATATCCCACTGAAAGGGACGACAAGCGACGTGAAGATCAATACGGGAAAAGCGACCACCAAGATCGCCCTCCTCCTAGCATGGCAGCAAAAAGATATCGCCGGGGGCATCATTGGAGGCCCTGCAGGCGCGATCGTGGGAGAACTATTGAACAACTTGGGCACATTGCCCGACAAGAATTCTCACTCTCCCCCCGCAAAACATCCGTTCCCCTGGGAAGAGAACAAGCCTCAAACCTCAGAGAAAAAGACCGGCGCGCTGAAGGGCGATGAAAAGCCCTTAAAGCAACTAATGAAGATTTTGCGGTAGCTATACCCAAGAAACTTCAAAAAGCGGGAAGCGGGGATCCAACGGGTCTGAATTTATCTCTTACTCGTCTTCTAAAACATTGACCTAACACAGACTCAGGATCAAGAGTCGATAGGACTGCAAAAAAGCCAAATACAGCTAACTTGAAGTCCTCAAACTCCCGATAATACGTGTTGTAGATAACGCGTTCTTTCATCCACTTCCACAGTCGTTCTATGGGATTTAGGTTAGTACTATATGGGGGTAGAAAATGCAGCTGTATTTTCGATGTCTTAAGGTAGTACGTCGCTGCGCGAAGTCACGGAGCAAGGAGCCTGGGAAGCTTGGATCCTTTATATTCTAGCAGGACTGGAAAAAACAGCGATCGCTACACGAGAGAGGATGGTTGCCATTCACCAGTTATTCAAGTCCACTGTTGAAATTGTTCGTACGCGATTGCCCAAGATCTATACAAAAGACCTCGTTGAAGTGCTTTTCAGGCAACCGTATTGCAAGATCAAATTCTTGGAAGAGGCTGGGATTGGGCATAGACAAACCGCTTCACAATATTTACAACAATTGGAAGGGATCGGGATTTTGCGCAGTCTAAAAATTGGCCGAGATACTTACTACATCAATGATGTTTTTTTAAATTTGCTAAAAAGTGATGAGTGAACTCCTCTTCCTCTTTAAATAAATCGACTCGTTTGGCCCTATGTTAAGCGATCGTTACTTCTTTGCAGAGGAGAACATCTTGGATGCCGTGGAGGATTTCAATGCCCTCTTTGAGCGGCTTTTGAAACGCCTTTCTCCCTGAAATCACACCCATGCCGCCGGCGCGCTTGTTGATCACGGCAGTCTCGACCGCTTGGGCGAGATCATTTTCTCCGGAAGGCCCTCCTGAGTTGATCAGTCCCGCTCTTCCCATGTATCCGTTGATCACTTGGTAGCGGGTGAGGTCGATCGGGTGGTCACTGCAGAGCTCGGTATACATGAGCTCATTGTACTTGCCGAACTTGAGCTCTTTAAAGCCGCCGTTGCAGATGGGCAGTTTTTGTTTGACGATATCGGCCTGGATGGTCGCGCCGAGATGGTCCGCTTGACCGGTGAGGTCGGCAGCTTCATGAAAATCTTTTCCGGGAGTTTTGAACGCGGCATTGCGGGTGTAGCACCAGAGGACGGTCGCCATGCCAAGCTCGTGAGCGTGATGGAACGCGTGGCTCACCTCGGTGATCTGGCGACGGCTCTCTGGCGAGCCAAAATAGATAGTCGCTCCGACGGCTACGCAGCCCATATCGTAAGCCTGGCGCACGGTGGCGTACAAGGTCTGATCGTAGGTGTTGGGATAAGAGAGCATCTCGTTGTGGTTGATCTTCATCAGGAACGGGATCTTGTGCGCATATTTGCGCGCCACCGAGCCTAAGACGCCGAGCGTAGAGGCCACGGCATTGCAGCCGCCTTCGATGGCGAGTTTGACGATATTTTCTGGATCAAAATATTCAGGGTTCGCGGCAAAGGAAGCGCCGGCGCTATGCTCGACGCCCTGGTCGACGGGAAGGATCGAAAGATAACCTGTATTAGCGAGCCGTCCATGTCCAAAAAGCGCAGCCAAACTGCGGATCACGCGGATGTTGCGGTCGGAAGGCCCCACGTTTCGATCGACCCAGTCGGGGCCGGGCAGACGGAGTTTTTCTTTGGGGACGGTTTTGCAAACGTGATTCAAAAGAGAATCGGCCTTAGGGCCGAGAAGAGTCTGAATGCGCGCAAGAGACATAGCTACCTATAAGGTTTTGGTCATGAGTTGGTAGGAAGTTCCAAATTTTTCTGTAGAGCTTCCGCTTGGATGGTAGCCCATTCGGTGATAAAATCCTACTTTTTCTACGGGTGTTTGGAGGAGGATCTCACTCACGCCTTTGCCGGCGAGGGCCTGCTCGAAACTGGTCAGCAATTTTCTTCCAAAACCTCTTCCTTGATACTCCTCGCTCACCGCCATTTGGTGGAGGAATCCCCGGCTTTGCTCATCAGGGCAGAAGAGGACGCAGCCGACGACGGTCTTTTTGTCTAGGGCGACATAATGGAAGCTTTTGTCCTCATGGGGCAGCACTTCGGCGCCGGGCGGCTTGCCGAGGGGTTTGAAAAGAACTTCCCAACGGATCATCAGTTCTTTGCCATATTCGGGGTCTTTCGTGCGAATGAATTTGAATTGCATATCACTACTCCTACCGTTGCGAGAGCCTCAAGTCGTCTATTCGACGTAGAGGATCAAACTTTTCAGGTAATCCCCTTCGGGATGGTCCATGGAGATAGGATGATCGGGAGCTTGAATGTGGCGCCCTATGATCCTGACATTCCGCTTAGCTTCGCAAGCCGCTTGGAATAGTAGGTTCTGGAAAAGGGCGCCATCAATGAAATAGGAACAGGAAGCTGTTACTAAGATTGAGGATGGGGGCATCTTTCCCAAAACGGTCCGATTCATTTCTTTGTATCCTTGACACGCTTGTATAACATCGGCCCTTTTCTTGGCAAATGCGGGAGGATCTAGAATGATGAGATCATAGTTTAAGGGAGATGTTTTGATAAAATCAAACACGTCGGCCTGGACGATCGGATGGCCGTTTTTTGCGCTGTAGGCTGCAGCCACAGGACTGACGTCGACGCTGTCGACATGCGCCGCGCCGCCTTGGATGGCATAGAGAGAAAAGCCGCCGGTATAGGAAAAACAGTTAAGGACGCGCTTGTCCTGGGCATGAGCGCCGACCCACTCACGCATGGAGCGCTGGTCGAGGAAAAAGCCAGTCTTCTGTCCTTCGGCTACCGGGACATAAAAGGGGATGCCGTTTTCTAAAATGCGCACTTCGGGAATGTTCTCTCCATAGACGACGCCGCTCTGCAGCTCCAACCCCTCTTGAACGCGCGAAGAGCTGGTCGATTTTTCATAGATGGAGAGAGGCTTTAAGAGTTTGACGAGACACTCGATGATATAGGGCTTAAAGCGCTCCATGCCCCAGGTGCTGATCTGGATGACGGCGACTTGGTCGTAGATATCCACGATGAGCCCCGAGAGGCCATCCCCTTCCGCGTTGATCAGGCGGTAGGCGTTCGTGATCTTGGGATCGAAACATTTTTTGCGGAACGCGAGGGCCTTTTCGATCTTGTCGAGGATCACCGCTTGGGCGGGTGTGCGGTCGAAAGAGAGGATGCGGCCGGCGATGCTGCCGGTGTTGTGGAAAAACCCTTGGGCGAGGAACGTGCCAATGGAGTCATAGATGGGAAGCAGGTCGCCGTTGATAAATTTAGGGGCGCTCTGGATCGCTCCGGAGAACACCCACGGGTGTCTCCGCTGGAGCGACTTTTCTTTGCCGGGCTTTAAGACGACACGAGATTGAGACATTGCGCCTTCTTGACTGTTTTTTTGAGGGGCGCTACCACTCTTCCGATCAGGTCATAATCGGCGACATCGGTGATTTCGACATCATAAATTTGTCCAAATGCGGTGACGGCGCGTCCATCGTTGATGATCACTTGGCCATCGATTTCAGGGCACTGGCCGAAAAATCTGCCGCGCATGAGATATTCTGATTCGGGGTGGAAGCCCTCGACCATCACGGAGAGGCGCTGGCCCACGTAGCGCTTATTGCCCTTACGGATCATTTTCATCTGCGCTTTGACGAGGCGCTGGAACCGTTTTTCTTTGACCTCTTCGGGGATGTGGTCGGGAAGGGTCGCCGAGTGGGACTCCTCTTCCCGGGAATATTTGAAAATGCCGACGTTGTCGAGCGGGTATTCTTGGATGAACTCGAGAAGCTCTTCGAACTGCGCTTCGGTCTCGCCGGGGAAGCCGACCATCAAGCTGGTGCGGATGACGACGTGAGGGATTTTTTCGCGCAGTTTCAGGAGCGTGGCGATGATCTCCTCTTTGGAGGTCTTGCGGCGCATCTTTTTGAGCATTTCGTTGTTGATGTGCTGGATCGGCATGTCGAGGTAGGCGCAGATGCGGTTATCGCTTTGCATGAGGGCGATCAGCTCATCGGAGATCTCATCTGGGTAGAGGTAGAGGAAGCGGAGCCAGAAATCTTTCGGCGTCTCGAGCATTTTTTTGAGCAGCGCCTCGAGGCCCCCTTTCACTTTCTTTTCTTTGGCGTAGTCGCCGAGATCTTGAGCGATCAAGATCACCTCGTGAACGCCTTGAGAAAGGAGCATCTGAAATTCTTTGACGACCTGGTCCTCGGGTTTGCTGCGGAGAGGTCCTTTAATTTTTGGGATGATGCAGAAGGAGCAGGCCTTGAGGCACCCTTCGGCGATCTTCAGGTAGGCATAATTTTTTGGTGTGGAGAGCTGGCGCGGCACTTCGCCCCACTGCAGGTAGCTTTTAGCGGAGGTGATGGCGGCGCCCGGTTCGGGAGATTGGATCGCCTCTAAAATCTTCTCGACGTCGCCGGAACCTAAAAAGTAGTGGATGTCGGGAAATCTTTCTTTCAGCTCTCCGCTGTGCTTTTGGACCATGCATCCGGTGGCAACGAGCTTGGCGCTCTTCTTTTTTTCTTTGAGAAGGATGTCGATGGTATCGCTTGATTCTTGACGCGACGCTTCCAAAAATCCGCAGGTGTTGACGACGAGATAATCGGCCTCGGCGACTTGATCTGTCGCTTCATAACCTGCTTTAAGCAAAATGCCGAGCATCACCTCGCTGTCGACTAAATTGCGCGGACAGCCCAAGCTCACGAAATGGATTTTGTTACCAGAAAACATGCCTTCTCCCTTAATATAGTGGATGGATTGTAATCCCTATTGGATTAAAAATAAAGAATCGCATGGCCAAATACCTACTAAGAAAAATTTTAATTCTGTGTGCCTCCCTATTCACTGTGGCCACGGTAACCTTTTTTTTGATGCACGCCGTCCCCGGCGACCCGTTTTCTGAAGACCAGCCCATTCCTCAAGAAATTTTAGATGCGATGATGACCCATTATGGGCTCGATCAGCCCTGGTATGTCCAATATGGGCACTTTTTGAAGGGGCTCGTCACCTTTGACCTCGGCCCCTCCTATAAATATCAAGGGCGCTCGGTCAATGCGATCATCGCTCAAAATTTTCCTGTCTCTTTGGTCCTAGGTTTAGAAGCGCTCTGCATCGCGCTCGCCTGCGGCCTCACACTGGGAACGATCGCCTCCCTCAAACACTCAAAATGGCAAGACCATCTCGCGATGATCTTCTCTGTCATCGGGATCTCGGTGCCCAGCTTCATTTTGGCGACGATGCTCCAATATCTGTTCTCGATGAAATTGGGAATTTTGCCGGTGGCCCGCTGGGGCACGTTCAGCCATACGATCCTCCCCGCCCTCGCGCTTGCCGCGATGCCGACCGCCTTCATCGCCCGGCTCACGCGCGCCAGCATGATCGAAGTGCTCGAACAAGATTACATCCAGACTGCCAAGGCCAAGGGGGTGAGTACGCTGCAGCTGATCTGCCGCCACGCGCTGAAAAATAGCCTGCTGCCCGTCATGTCCTATATCGGCTACCTAAGCGCGACGATCTTGACCGGCAGCTTCGTCGTGGAGAAAATTTTCGCCATTCCCGGTTTGGGGCAATGGTTTGTGCAAAGCGTTATGAACCGCGACTACACGGTCATCATGGCCGTCACCCTCTTTTATAGCGCGATCCTGATGGTCAGCACATTTCTTGTCGATATTCTCTACTGTTTCCTCGATCCCCGCATCTCATGGAGGAAGCAATGACCGAACTGTTCAAACCCCTCGACCCCTCCTATCAGTTTCCGGAACATGGATCGCTCGCCTCCTCTTCGTATTGGAGCGACGCCTGGATGCGCCTCAAAAAAAATCGGATGGCGATGGTCGGCCTCTATATGTTAATTGGCCTCTTCCTCTTGGCGATCGTCGGCCCCTGGATCAGCCCCTACACCTATTACGACCAACAGCTCTATTTGAAGAACACACCGCCCTGCGCCCAATTTTGGTTTGGGAGCGATGAGCTGGGCCGCGATATTTTCACCCGCATCTGCTGGGGAGCGCGCATTTCCCTGTTTGTCGGGATCACCGCCGCCACCCTCGATCTGATCATTGGCGTCTGCTACGGCTCTTACGCCGCGCTTAAAGGGGGCAAAACGGAAGAATTGATGATGCGGGCCGCCGATGTCTTTCACAGCATCCCCTACCTGCTCATCGTCATCCTGCTCATGGTCGTCATGGGCTCGGGCGTGATGACCATCATCTTGGCGCTCACCATCACGAAATGGATCGATATGGCGCGCATCGTCCGCGGCCAAGTCTTGCAGCTCAAAGAGCTCGACTTTGTTAAAGCGGCGATCGCCTACGGCGCTTCCCAAAAGCGGATCCTGATGCAACACCTCATCCCCAATGCGATGGGGGCGATCATCGTCACGATGACGCTGACGATCCCGACAGCGATTTTTGCCGAAGCGTTCTTGAGCTTTTTAGGGCTAGGCGTTCAAGCGCCGATCGCCAGCTGGGGCACGATGGCCAGCGACGGCCTCTCAGCCCTCTCCTATTATCCGTGGCGCCTCTTCTTTCCGGCCGGATTCATCACACTCACCATCCTGAGCTTTAACCTTCTTGGCGACGGGATCCGCGACGCCTTTGACCCGAGGCTGCGCAAATGAAAAAACTGCTGCAAGTCACCGATCTCAAAGTCACCTTTAAAACGCTGGAAGCTGTGCGCAGCGTCAATTTTTCCATGTACGAAGGGGAAGTGCTCGGCATCGTCGGCGAATCGGGCTCGGGCAAATCGGCGCTCGCCAAGGCCCTCGTCAAACTCCACCCCTCCTACTACACCCAAATGTCGGGCCAGGTCCTCTACCAAGAGACCGACCTGATGGCGATGACCGAAAGGGAATTACAAAAGGTGCGCGGCAAAGAGATCGGCATGATCTTCCAAGACCCAATGACCTCACTCAACCCGACCGCCACCGTGCAAGATCAAATTCTTGAAGGCTACCTGCGCCATTTTCCGCACGTGAATAAAGCCGCCGCCCATGCCTACGCCCTCGAGATGCTGCACCTCGTCGGCATCCCTGAGCCAGAGCTCCGGATGAAACAGTATCCTCACATGCTCAGCGGCGGCCTCAGGCAGCGGGTCATGATCGCGATTGCGCTCGCCTCCAAACCCAAACTCCTCATCGCCGACGAGCCCACGACAGCCCTCGACGTAACGATCCAGGCGCAAATTCTCGACCTCTTGAAAAAAATCCAAAAAGAAACGCAAACCAGCATCTTACTGATCACCCATGACCTCTCTGTCGTCGCCTCCTTCTGCGACCGCGTGCTCGTGATGTACGCCGGAAAAATCATTGAAGAGGCGCCGGTCGATAAACTCTTTAGCCATCCCGAACATCCCTACACCCAGGGGCTCCTCCGCGCCATCCCCCGCCTCGATCTCGCGAAAGATCAGCCGCTGATCCCGATCATCGGAACACCTCCCGATCTCAGCCATCCACTCACCGGCTGCAGCTTCTGTCCTCGCTGCCCCGTCGCGATGAACATCTGCACCCAAGAATCTCCTCCCGATTTTGAAAACAAAAGCGCCTGTTGGCGGCACGATCCGAGGAGGGCCCTATGAAACCGGTCATCCAACTGAAAAATATTAAAAAGTATTACGACGGCTTAAAAGCGGTCGATGATATTTCGTTCGAGATTTTTCCCGGAGAGACGCTCGGGCTCGTCGGCGAGAGCGGCAGCGGCAAGACGACGACCGGCAAGCTGATCCTCTCCTTAGAGAAGCCAACCGCCGGTGATATCCTCTACAAAGAGCAAAGCATTTTTGCGATGAACCCGCGCGAGGCCTTTGCGTGGCGGCGCGACGTGCAGATCATCTTTCAAGATCCTTACGCCTCGCTTAACCCCCGCATGACCGCCGGCGACATCATCGCCGAGCCGCTCAAGATCCACCATCTTCCCGTGAGCGGCAGGGTTGAAGAACTGCTCCACCTCGTCGGCCTCAATCCGGAACATCAGGGAAGATTTCCGCATGAGTTCAGCGGCGGGCAGCGCCAAAGGATCGGCATTGCACGCGCCCTTGCCGCCTCCCCCAGTTTCATCGTCTGCGACGAGGCGATTTCCGCGCTCGACGTATCGGTCCAAGCCCAGATCCTCAACCTCCTCAAGCAGCTCCAAGAGCAGCTCGGCCTCACCTACCTCTTCATTGCGCACGACTTGCGCGTCGTCAAATATCTTTCCAAACGGGTCGCTGTCATGTATCTAGGCACGATCGTTGAGATGGCCCCTTCCGAAGAGCTCTACAGCCATCCGCTCCACCCCTACACTGAAGCGCTCCTCTCCGCAATTCTAATCCCCGATCCGGCCCTCGAAAAAAATCGCTCCCGCATCGTCCTCAAAGGCGACATCCCTTCGCCGCTCCATCCGCCGAAGGGATGTGTGTTCTGCACGCGCTGCCCCAAGGTGATGCCCAAATGCCACGTCGAGCGCCCGCCCCTCAAGCAAATCGGCGACGGCCACTTCGTCGCGTGCCATTTATATTAAAAATATTATTGCTTAAATCTTTAATTTACAGGCATATTGCTTCTTTCAAAGGAGGCTTCCCATGTCTGCAATTCAACTTTTTGAACATAACGATATTCACTCAGTGGTGGTAAGAACAGATTTTGCTCAGAAAAGACCTTACGGTATTTCATTCGAGTGCTCTCGCATACAGCCTCCCGGCTTAGATCAAAACACAATTTATATTAACCGGGGACTTTACGAAGTATTTTTGAAGGCCGTGCAAGGAAAAGCTCATGAAGACATGCGACCTAATACTACGGGAACCTGTAGCGGAGCTGACATGCGTCATTGTGGGAACCGGCGAGGAGATTTGGCTGAATGTCGATGTGAAGATTTGAACAGAAAAACAAAGCCTTATGTACGTCATCAATTCGAAAATGAGGTGATTGGAAAAATCGTCACTCATCCTAAGATTGAGCAAAGTCTATCATCCAAAACTCCCTTTCAATTTAACATCGCGGTATTTTGTTCGGGACGTTTACTAGGTGAAGAGATCTTACTGTTTAGGTTATTCCATGCGCTACATAACAAGGGTGTTTCTGGAACCATCAACCTATTTTTAATTGACAGGCTGGAATATGCGCCCGCCATTGGACTAGGCGATTCAGCAAAAGCCCTGAATCAGCATACCTATTTACGGCAGTTTTTAACAGAAATCTGCGAGGGCTTGCCCCCTTCTTTAAAAGTGAATGGAACTTTTTTTGCTGAAGCAGATGATTATATGGCTCAAGCCAGTGCTAATGCTCAATTTAAACATGACTTGCTAATCGGTGCGGATATGGAGGGCGCCCATGAACATATGCCCAAGATGAACACATCGGCAGGTATTGATCCTAGCCAGCCGCCTCTTGCCTTAGTTCGGAAAGCTAACACGAGCGGTCTTCCTTCCGTTTGCGAGGTAAGCGCCCATGGAGAACTCACCAACTGTTATGCACCTCTTAATATGCTAGGAGCGCGCCGTGGTTCAGATACACCGAGCCCTACCCAGGCTACTTCATGGGAAGGACCCGTCGCCATTACTGTTGTGCTGGTTATAGCCATTATCGCTTTAGCGGTTTTTGCAGCGAGAAATCAAAAAAGGTAGGCTGCTCTCAAGCAGTAGCGGACAGAAAAGAGTACATCGCTATCCCATTGTAGGTGACATGCGCTGCGGTGGCAGCGGTGATATCTCCCGTAGCCTCTTTCATGATGGCCAAAGCAACGCCGACCATGCCCGTGATGCAAAAGATGGGAACGTTGACCCACCCTTGAGTTGGGCTAATATGGGCAGCCCCAAAAATCACTCCATTGCCCAAGACGCGCAGCCCTTTGTTCGTCAGGCTATCGGGATTCGCCACCCAACTTCTCATCCACGTTTGAAGCCATTGCCTAAAAAGGAATTCCTCATGAATGGGTCCAAAGAGCACGACAAAACTCAGCAGCGCGGTTTTCGCGGCGTATTGCACTAAGGCCGTAGGCAAATCGCTTAACGATTTCCAGATACTAAAGACTTCCTGATCGAAAGACATATCGTATTTCCACCCGGACATGATCACGACAATTTGATTCCCGACAAGCGTTAGGTAGGGAGCGAGTATCCACGCAACGGCAACGCCTAAGGCCGCCTTCGCAACCGCCATGACAGCCTCGTTGATCTCAAAGTTATAAGTGTAGACCTCCGATGAACAAGGGAGGGAACAACTGAAACCTATCGAAGTCACACTCACAGACACCCATTATATTGATTTTGCGCAGAACGCAGGGTGATAATATCAAAAGTTTAAATTAAAAAGAAGAAGTTAGAAAATGGGACATCACAATCCCGTTATAGGTCATATGCGCTGCTGAAGAAGAGACGATGTCCCCTGTCAGTTCCGTGAGAAGTGTGAATATGCAGCCGAGCGCAAACGTGATGCAAAATATGGGGACATTGACCCAACCTTGCATCGGAGATAGGTGGGCCAGTCCAAACAGGAAGCCATTGCCGAAGGTGCGCGCAATACTATTTAGAATGCTATCGGGGTTTTCCACTAAAGATTTGAAGAATTCTTGAAGGCCGAGTCTGAACATGAGCTCTTCCATGAGCGGCCCTAGAAAAACAATGTAGCCCGCCAGCGCCGTTTTCAACACTCCGCTGATAATAGAGATAGGAAATTGATCTAGATCTTTCCAGATCGAAATGATGTCCTGATCATCTGACATATCAAACTTCAAGTCGGTCATCACCTGAATGATTTTTTCTCCTAACAAAGAGGCATACGGTTGGATGGCAAAGCCGACAGCGACTCCCAGCGCCGCTTTTGCAACAGTTATTACAACCGGATATAATTCGCCAGGAGCTAAAGACGCATTTTCTGAGTAATAGACTGAATTAATCGAACTCGCTCCAACAACACCCACAAACACCTCTGTAATTACCGTGTATTATCAATTCGGTTTAATTTTAAATCAACTGTAAAAATTAACTATATAATTGAATTTTAAATCAAGAACAGATCCAGACAGGACAGGGAGACTTAGCGAGAACGATCTCAGTTTCGGCGTTCAATTTGCCAAAGACGACTACATCGTAGCGCGTCTCATGAAGCTCGTCCAAGATCGCGCGGGAAAGTGCGCGGGCCCTAACTAGCTGGACCTCAATGTGGACGTTGAGTTCGCGGGCGATAGCCTCTGCTTTTTGGAGTTCAGCTTGGGCTAGGGCGACCCGATGCGCCATCTCCCCATCCAATGGGAGCGAATAGGGAACTTCCAACACATGGATCGCAGTCACTTTCGCATCGTGCGCTTTGGCAAGCTCGCAGCCCAGCTGAAAAGCTCCATTTTTGACGCCATCTCGAGTCGAGATGAGAATATGTTTGATCGCCAGCGGCTTAAACCGGGGCATCTTGATTTTAGAAATATCGAGGCTGCCGGCCACATCCATTTTTTGATGGCGGCGATAATAATAGTACATCACGAGACCTAAGATCATCCAGCCGATCCCAAGGTACCTGCCATCAGGTTTAGTGATGACGACGAGCACCCAAACGCCCGCAGTCACAATCACGCCGAGAATCGCTGATACCGGAATGTGCGCTTTGCCAAAACGGATGTTGAACGGGATCCGGAAGGGGCGCTTCATGTCGGGTTTTTTGATCCGCATCACAATCAGCGACATGTGGGCGGAGAAAAAGGCCAGCATGGCGCCGAAATTGTAAAGGTCGGCCAGAAATTCGAGCTTACCCCGACTGGCTAAAACGACACAGGCTGCAAATACGCAAAACACAAGCAAGGCGACATAGGGTGTGCGCCGCTTGGAATGAAGCTTATAGAACACTTTGGGCAGTTGATAGTATTCGCCCATATTGAACGCCAGGCGGGAAGCCCCCATCACCCCGGCATTGGCGGCGACAAAAAGGAGGACTGCAGCGAGGAGACCCAGCCAAGGGCCTAAAAAGCTTCCTCCAAAAGGCAGCGAGGCCACAATCCCGGCGACTGGATCTTGAAGATAGGTCGTGCTTAAAACCTTGGGCGACATGGCGGAAAGAGCGACCACCGATAACCCCAGATACATGAACACGAGGACAAACATCGCAATGAGGATCGCTCGTGGCACGTTCTTGGTCGGTTTTTTTGCTTCCGCAGCCAACTGGGCGATCGATTCAATCCCGGTATAGGCGACCATCGCCATCGCAAGGCCTTTAAAAAATTCTGGCCAGCTGGGAGAATTGTAGCGGATCTGGTCGATGATGGCCGAAAGGTTAAAGAGCCAGCCTGCGCCGATAAAAATAATGACGAGCTGGGTGACGAGAGTGAACCCCACCAAGGCAAAGCTCAGCCGCGTCGAATGCTTTGTTCCCCACAAATTGAGAAAGAAAAGGATCCCGATTAATCCGATCGTAAAACCGATCTGGACGCTCACCTCTTTGAGCTCGGGGAAAAAGTAGGAGAGATAGGGCCCCACGGCAAAGGCCGAGATGGCGATCGTCACAATATAATCGAGGAGCAGCCCCCAGCCCGCGATGAACGAGATCAGATCGTTGAAGGCGTGGCGGCTAAAGCTGGCCGACCCTCCCGATTCATGAAAGAGAGCCGACATTTCAGCATAGGTGAGCGCGGTGCAAATAAATACCAGGCCCGCCGCGGCGAGCGCGATCGGGGTCGCTCCCAAAGCAAATAAGGCTGTGATCCCTAGGGCGTAATAGATGGAGGAGCCCAAGTCGCCATACCCGATGGCGAATAGGTCGGAAAGACCCAGCACTCTCTTCATCGACCCGCGATCTAAGCGTGATATCTTCATATGTCTGTGTATACGCAGATAAAATATTTAGTACAACCTTGTACAAGAAAATATTCCCGTTTCAAAAATTATCTAGATAAAATTCTCTTAAAACCCCCTATTTCTCACATACGAGGGATGAAAAAAAATCTAAATTCAGGTAAGCTTCAGCCTTCTTTTAACAAAGGATAGATATCAAGATGAAAAATGCAGGACGTTTTCGCTGGGTTATTATTGGGCTTGTCGCCTTTATAACGATTGTGAATTACATTGACCGCAGTGCCATTAGTTACGCAATTTCCCCTATTGAAGCCGCCTTCCATATGACCAACTCCGAGTTCGGGATCATTGGAGCCGCATTTAGTCTTGGTTATCTCCCCATGACTTTCCTCGGAGGTATTCTCATCGACCTCTACGGCGTCAAGCGCGTGTGGCTTGTTGCCGCCGTTCTATGGTCCGCCGCCACGCTCCTCTTAGGTTTGAGCAACGGCTTCTGGTGGTTTTTCAGCTTCCGCGTCCTTCTCGGCATGAGCGAAGGCCCCCACTTCCCCGCAGTCATCCGCGCCACTTCCGATTGGCTCCCTCTTAAAGAGCGCGCTAAAGCCCTCTCGTTCAGCCTTTCGGGTGCGACTCTTGCCTCCCTGATCGGGGCGCCTATTGTCACCCTCCTCATCGCCTCTTTTGGATGGAGAATGATGTTCTTTGTTCTAGGCGGCGTCGGAGTAATTTGGGCCATCGCAGCCAAGTTCCTCTTCTCCAACCATCCTGAAGAGTCCAAATGGATCTCTAAAGAAGAGCTGAAGCTCATTCAAGCGAGCACCCCAAAAGAGCAGCCCAAGCTGAAAAATATTCCTTGGAAATTTTTATTTACCAATCCAGCCCTCCTGATCAACCACATCACCTTCTTCACCATGGGCTACACAATCTTCTTTGCGCTGACCTGGCTCCCCGGCTTCTTGCAGCAGACCTACAACGTCTCCTTGAAGACCGCCGGCTTCCTCGTGATGATCCCTTGGCTCTGCAGCTTCATCATGATGATCTCTTCGGGATATCTCTCCGATTGGATCTGGAGACGGACCCAAAGTTTCCGTATGGCCCGTTCCAACGTTATGTGGATCAGCCAGCTCCTTTCCGTATTCAGCTTCCTACCGATCGCCCTCTTCCATGACCTGACCTTGACCATCTTTTTCCTCTCCCTCGGCCTAGGCTTTACCTTCGTCCTTTACAACACTCTATTTGCGCTCAACGCCGACCTCGGCAAGCAGCATATGGGGACAGCCCAAGGCATTGGAAGCGGCGCTTTCGCGCTTGCCGGGATCGTCTCTCCCATCTTAACAGGCTACCTCTCAGACCTCAGCGGAAATTTTAATACCGGGATCTTCTGCCTTCTCGGATTTTCGATGATCTCTGTGCTGCTCATCCTGTTCTTCCAACATCCGGACAAATATCTGCAACCGCATCTTGCCCCTGCTAACAAAGCTAGGGAATCTGCTTAAAACATCCGCTGCGCTCTTCGGAGCGCAGACTTCAAAGGAGTCCCAATGACAAGACCTATAGACGGCGCAACTTCCGCTAATTCCATTGCTACTTGCGGACCGGTTTGCTTCCTAGACGACATCATTCAAAAAATCTCTGCGTTCGTATCGGGGATCTTTAACTCGATCTCTGCATTGTTCCTGTCACTTTTTTTTTGCTGTACCCAGTCGGTTTCTTTTGCCGCCGCCGCGCCTGCCACACCGCCAAACGAACTGCTTCTCCCCTTCTATCGCGGAGAAGGTCCTAATTCGTCAGGAGTGACGCTAGAACAAATTCTTTCTTGGGACGACAGCCGTTTAGAAGCCCAGCACCACTTCATCCAGTGGCTCTTTCCCTTAACAACTCCAAGTCGGTATAATAGCAATTCCCCCGTGCTTGACCCGACACTGCAGAGAGCCCTTAGAGAAGATCGGGTTGTCCAAAGAAATTTCTTCCGCGCATACCACCGAATCCTGAGATTTTATGGATTCCGCCAAGAGACTACCGGAGCGATCTTACCAACTGACAACTTTGCTATCCGGTCCGCGGATTGGGCAACTCCCGGCAACCACAATTTGTTACGAATTACTAGAATTTTAACCAGTATGCGCCTTATGGGCCATTCAGGCAGAGCCATCGATTTCTCTTATTCGCTTCAGAATCACTTATCTTTCAATGAAAGTACCATTCAGATTTGGAACAATGCATCCTACCCTAGAGAATAGGTGCAGATGAGCACACAAGAACGGGTACTCTTAGTCGATGAGCAAGACCAGGTGATCGGGACCGAAGAAAAACTCAAGGCCCATCAGCTCGGTTTGCTCCACCGCGCCTTTTCTGTATTTATTTATCGAACTGTTGGGACAGAGCGGCAGTTCCTTCTGCAGCAGCGCCATGAAGACAAGTATCATTGCGGCGGCCTCTGGACCAACACCTGCTGCAGCCATCCGCGTATTGGGGAAAACATTGTCGCTGCCGCAGAGAGACGGCTTTGGGAAGAGATGTCCCTGGATCTCTCCCTAACGCGCCTGGGCTGTTTTTACTATAAAGCTGCTTTTGAAAATGGCTTGACCGAACACGAACTGGACCACGTCCTGGTGGGAAAGTATGACCCCTCGCAGCCGATCATTTTAGATCCCGAGGAAGCGCAAGACTTTCGTTGGATTAGTGAAGCAGCGCTGATGGAAGAACTATCTCAGTACCCCGAGCGGTTCACTCCCTGGTTTCTGCCCGCCCTGAAAATCGTCCAAAGTCTGACCTATGCTGAATCCACTTAGTCCAGTTCCTGGGTGCCTAAATCAGTCGTTCCCTCAAATCCCATGCGCGAAGCAGTCCACACCACCGCAGTGACATTATCCTTGCTTTGCTTATGCAAGGCGTATTCACCGGCCTCTTGAGCGAAATTAAAACCTGGCTTATCCCAGTTCGGAGCAAAGACCCTGTCAATCAAGTCGTCGATCGTTGCATAGTCGCTTACCCCATCGCTGCATAAAAATACTTTATCCTCTTCTTTAAGTTGCATCAGGGCGCACAAGGGCAGATGGCTAATTGCGGTTTACCCTCCGAGCGTCATCATCCGTCCTCCGGCGGAAACCCAGCCCTTAAGGGCTGGGTATTTCAAAAAGACGGCTTGGGAGGGGTACGAAGCCCCTCCCAAGTCGCAATTACAATCCCCGGCCTTAAGGCCGGGGTTCACTTTATCTCCCATAGATGCGCTGATATTAATTCCGTTGCCAGGGGGAAAACGTCTATGTTTAACAGGCTCTATGCTTATACCAATCCTAGAAAATAAAGTCACATTTGAGCTTTCACGCAGCTGAAATATGACTTTATTTTTTAGGATTGGTATTACCCATCTTCCAAAGGGTGTGTTGCATAACTATTTTCCATGATCTTTGTGAAAAAACAACTCATCTTTAAGCGCTTACGCTTTTGCAAATAGCGCTTTGGCTATTTGCTGCAAGCGATAAACGCTGAAATCTGAGCGTTTTTTCATTAAATCTCATTGGAAAAAGTTATGCAACACACCCTCTTCCAAACTCATATCAGGGGAAAGCGTTATATTGCGATTTTGTAAGAAAAACGAGATTTAAATATTTATTATTATATTACGCGATCACTTGAACTATTACGTTAATTAATGTATAATAAAGTTAATTAGCATAGTTATTAAATAACAACTGAGGTTTACATGTCGTATTCAAATAATATTTCACCCTATGATCATCCATTCAATGTCGGGCTGCGTCAAAACAGCTCCCAGTTCCAAAAGACTACATCCACCCCTCCCAGCTTGCCAGCTCAAGTAACCGCCTCAAAATCTGCTAGTTACGGCAACTCCTTGATTGAGAAACTTGGCCATCTATACCAAATGGCCCCTGTTGGGACAGTTCGGAGTTTGCTCGGGGCTGCAGCGGGATATGCATTAACAGGAAGCGGCATCGGAACTCTTATCTGCGCCGCCGCGGGCTACTGCCTCCCTTCTATCATTGGTAAACTCTCTGAGCAGCCGCAGACTACAGCCGCCACACCTGCTCCCAAGAAACTGATTGCTGCGCCTATTTCTTCAACAAAAACTCCCTCATTGGCGCCTACCACGCCAAATGGATTACTTGTTCCTTTTTATCAAGGAAATGGGGTCACAGCTTCGAGCGCTGGCTTGGAACAGATCCTTTCTTGGAATGATCAACGTTTAGAAGCTCAACATGACTACATTCAATGGCTATTTCCTCTCGCAAGTGCGAGCAGATACAATCCTAACGCTCCTGTACTTGATCACAAGCTGCAAAACAGCCTAAGAACAGATCCCGTGGTCCAAAAAAACTACCTGCGGGCCTTTGATCGGATGTTGAAATTTTATGGATTCAATAGAAATCAGGATGGATCGATCACTCCGGCAGCCAATTTCGCCGCCAGATTTAAAGAATGGGGAACTCCTAACAATCACAACTTTTTAAGAATCACCCGGATTTTAACAAGTCTCAAGCTCATGGGCCACGCTACAGAAGCGGCTCGCTTCTTTCAAGCGCTCCAAAGCTACACTAACGGAGTGGAGCCTAGAACAGTGCAGATTTGGCGCAACACACAACATTAAAACTTGTTAACAGACATCGGCAGCGCAACGGAATCCGTAGGTGCCATTCATCGTGCCGGGATTATTGCGGTGGCGGTGGGCGCAGCGCAAATCCTCTTTCAGGCTCTTCCAGCAACCGCCGCGGAGTACGCGGTAGACGCCTTGCAGCGGTCCTTTAGGGTTATTGGGCTCTTGGACAGAGGCGCTATAATAGTGATAACCATACCAATCTTGGCACCACTCATAAACGTTGCCGGCCATGTCGTAAAGGCCGTAGGTGTTGGGAGGATAGCTCATCACCGCAGTGGTGTCGGAGCTGAAGAAGTTAGCTTCCGAGCGCTCGATATTGTTGCCGGAAGGGTAAAGAATTTCTTCGGGGCCGCCGCATCCGGCGATTTCCCACTCGGCTTCCGTCGGCAACCGCTTGCCCACCCACTTCGCATAAGCGATCGCTCCGTACCAGGTAACGCCGACGACGGGATGTTTTGCATAGCCCGATTCGATATTGAGCTTGCCGCTGCTCCGCTTGATGCGCGATTCACGGAGACGGATAATGTCGTTGTTGTTGCCGTCTTTCTCGCCGCCCATCGCTTCTAGAAAACGGACAAATTGGTCGTTGGTCACCGGATGGACATCGAGGGCAAAACTCGACAGGTTCACCGCATGGCGCGGCATTTCATCGCGGCCGCCATTATTGCTGCCACGATAGTAGGTGCCGCCGTTGATGACGACCATTTCGGTAAGGACAGGTTCTATCTCTACGTCGGCTGTCGGCTCGGCCTGATATCTGCCCACCATTTTTTCTTGTTGGAAGATCGCGCCGGGATCTTGTTCGTATTCGGGGCGAACGATTTCTTGAGGTTTTAGAATGGGTTTGCGCGCAGCGGACTGCGCAGCGCCTTGTAGCTCTTCCATCACATTTTTTAAACTGTCGGCGCGCTTCTCGGGATCGGCCTGCAGGCAGCGATAGAGGAGCATATCCCAATTGAGTTTGAGATCGGAACGAGCCTTGGAAGGCATTTCGAAGAACCCTTCAGGATACTCTTGGAAGATCAAATAATAGATCAGCACGCCGAACGCGTAGATGTCGGCCTTGGCGTCGATCGCTTTCTGCGAGGCAATCGACTTTTGCTCGGGGGCCAGGAACGCATAGTTCTGATAAAAGGAGAGCTGAAGCTTGGTGAACTTGGCCATATCGAGAGGGCCGGGTACATAGCGGTCATCTAGCTTTAATGCAAGCAGTTCGGTGATCGCTTTAAAGCTGCGGCTCAAGATGGCGCCGCTTCCGATGACGCGAGAGAGTCCAAAATCGGATAAGGTGACATGGAGGCCGTCTTGGCCCTTGCCGATCAAAATATTGTTAAGCTTAAGACCCCGGTGAGCGATCGGATGGGCATGGTCCAATGCCGAGGCCACTTGGGTGGCGATCTGAAAGATCTCCTCTTCGGATAAGCTCCCTTCTTTATTGCTCAAATATTGGGCCAGGTTGGTCGTTTCCCCCACCTTGTCGACGATGCAATCGTTGACGATAAAATAGACGCCGTCGGCAAAGGAGACCTGATGCACCTTCACGATGTGGGGATGGTCGATCGTCGCGAGCATTGCGACCTCTTTTTCAAAGCGCTGCAAAAAACCGCGGTCTGCAGAGAGCTCTTCCGGCAGCACCTTCAAGGCGAAGGGCTTCTTCATGAACCGGTGCTCCGCCAGATAGACGGATCCTAAAGATCCCTGTCCAATCTGCTTGATGACTGCATAATCCCCGATGGTTTTTTTTGTGCTCATCTTTAAATCACTCCAAAGAATTTAGCCGCGTAATAGGCAAGGACGAGAACGACAGCGGCAACCGATGCCCACATGAGGTTAGGGAGCCACTTGACGCCTCCGCCCGAGGTCCCGCGCACTTCCAACGTCCCGATGCCATAGGAAAATTCATGCTTCTCGGCGGGCATTTTAAAAGCGGCGGCATGCTCTAGGACAACCTTATCGGCGTCCATTCCCAAAAATACGGCGTACTGTTTCATGAATCCTTGCGCATAGACGCCGGAGATGAAATCTTGGACCCTTCC
The DNA here is from genome assembly GCA_009885755.1 of Parachlamydiales bacterium. Classification (GTDB taxonomy): domain Bacteria; phylum Chlamydiota; class Chlamydiia; order Chlamydiales; family Rhabdochlamydiaceae; genus VFKB01. The sequence goes on from VFKB01000001.1 coordinate 196,118, forward strand.
CTCTTCAATCGCTTCCAAGTAGCTAGATCGGATCGATGTCGCATTTTCCACCTCTTTCAAGGAAAGATGCATCTCTTTGCGCCGTTCCTTGAACATCGCGCCTAATTCTTTAATTTCTTCGTGCATAATCAATAGACCTCTTTCGTAACCTCATTTACTTGCCAAAACCGTTCTTTTCCCGCGGATTTTTATCGCTCTCTCTCGTCGACTCTTCAGAGTCGCCTCGCTCGTTTGACCGAAACTGCAAGCAGTTTCTAAAAATCGGCGGAAAAACCTCCGATTTTTTCAAGTAAAGCAAGTTATGAAAGAGGTCAAATCTCCAAAAACAATCACTCTTGCAGCCAATTTGACAGACACCAAACACTCAAATCGTTTGCAGCAAGCATCACGTTAGCAATTTTGAGAATATGCGTCTACTCCTGTGAACTGCATGGGCCCGTTTTCCTCCTTGTCTTTTTTCGCACTGCATGAGAGCATGGAGCCATGAAGGCCTGTTTTGTCACGACTATTGATATAAAGCTCGCAGATAAGCTGCGCGCCGACCTCATTGCCCAAGGCTTTGAGCTTTCCAAGCCCCCTTATACCTTGTTCGCCGCCAAAAAGAATGGGGTCTCCTGCTCCCTATATACTTCGGGCAAGCTGACCGTTCAGGGCAAAGGAAAAGAGGAATTTATCCAGTTCTATCTGGAACCGGAGATCTTAGGAAACCTCTCCTATAGCTACCCGGAAGCCGAGGCAGATCTGACGCCCCATATCGGCGGCGATGAGGCCGGCAAGGGAGATTTTTTTGGGCCGCTCTGCATCGCTGCGGTCTATAGCGACGATATCCCCGGCCTGATCAAAATGGGCGCCCAAGACAGCAAGAAGATGGGCGATAAGAATATTCATATCATTGCAAAAAAAATCAAGGCCGCCTGCCCGCATGCGATCGTCCGGATCTCACCCCTCAAATATAATGAGCTCTATGAGAAGTTTCAAAACCTCAACCACCTTCTCGCCTGGGCCCATGCGACAGCGATCGCAGAACTCGTCGCCAAGACGGGATGCGACACCGTGCTCATCGACCAATTTGCCAACGAGTCGCTTGTAAAAAACGCCCTCAAGCAAAAGCAGGTCTCCGTCAAGCTGACCCAGCGGCCACGCGCAGAGGAAGATCCCGTTGTCGCCGCCGCCTCCATTCTAGCGCGCGACGCTTTCGTTGAAGGCATCGATGCTCTAGGAAAATCGCTCGACTTCACTCTCCCCAAAGGGGCTTCAAATATCGTTATTCAAGCGGGTAGGGCCCTTGTCTCTAAGCATGGAGAAGAGATCCTAAAAACCGTCGCAAAACTGCACTTTAAAACTAAAGACTTGATTTTACAGTCTTTTTAGGGTATTCCATATAGAAAAAAAGGAGTTTCTTCGTGAGATATTTTTTGCCTCTGCTTTGTCTTCCCGGCTATCTGGCAGCGCACTCCATCGCTTCCACCGATTATATGTGGATCCACGAAGGGCACCATGTCGATTTCGATGCAGAAGGGCGGCATATCTTTCCTGCGGACTTTAGAACCGACACTTACAAACAGCTCCATTACGACGATGCCTACGCGGCCCTCTATTTTGCCCACAACCTCCATAATGAATGCAATTCGCTCGCTTATCAAGTCGGCGTCTCTTATCTCCATCTAGGCTGGAAGGAAAATCCTCGCTTTAAAGAACAGAACTTCAACTTTGCGACCGCTTCGATCGCCTATATCTCCACAGCTCTGGAAGATTGGCGCTGGGTGCTCCGCGGCGGCGTGTCGGTCGATTCCGATAATTTCGATTTCGGGCAGACCGCTCTCTACTATGGGCTGGCCTGGGGCCGCTACCAATTCTCCGACTGCGCTGGGGCCCATGTGGGCGCGTTCGGCTATGCCGGGATCAAAAATAACTATTTTGTCCCTGTGCTCGGATTTGATTGGAACTTCTACGACAAGTGGACGCTCAACGCGATCTTCCCTCTGAAAATGGATATCGAATATGCGTTCAACGACTACCTCGATATGGCGCTTAATTTCCGCACCTTCGGCGGACCCTATAAAAGCCCCAAAAGAGTCCCGGGAGGAGAAGGCAAATATCACGACGCGATCTTCTCGATCTATTCCTCAGGTCTGGAGCTGGACCTAAACGCCCATTATTGCTCATGGCTGACCGCAGAGATTGGCGGCGGTTGGGATTTTGGCGGGTGGATCCACATTAAGAATGCCGAAAATCGGCATGGAAAGTACTACAAGTTCGAAGGCGCCCCGTACGTGCAGGCTAATGCTAGTATCAGCTTCTAAAATAACAAATCAATCTCCTACTTGCGCAAGAGATTGATCCGACGAGAGAATAGGTAACTATTTAACTCCGAGAGAGAAGGAGTTGACGAAAGCGTTATAAGGGCTTTCATCGTAAGCTTGGACTTCGCACTCCATCGCCATCAGATAGAGGCTGTTTTTTACCATCATCGCGCGGCCTTTAAAGTACATGCTGCCTGTGCGGATGAAAAAATCTAAGGCTTCATGTCCATTGACCAAGGTCAGATCGGCAAAAATGAGCTGGTTGCCTGGATTGTTGCGCAAAATCCCGTTCAAGAAGCTCTCAAGGCTCATCTGCGCATAAGTCTCGTCGACAAAGTCAGGATATTGAGCAATGAGGAGCATGAACACGGTCTGTTTGTCCATTGAAGAGATATAAGCGTCGTATTTGAGCTCATAACCCTCTTCAGGAACGCTCATTTTCTCAGTAAAGTGTTCAGGTTTTGCAGGGAATTTCATCGAGCATTTCCCAGGTACTGAATAAAACTCCTTCCAACCATTCTCAACTTTAACTGTATTGTTGCTAGTTTTCTTATCCGATGTCGCAATTAATGGACTCACAAGGATGAGCAGTAATGCAGTCGATGCTAAGGCAGCCCCCTTGATCAGATCATACGTTCCCTTTTCCATACTACTCTCCCCTTATTTGTTTTAATTATGATTGAATAAACATGTGAATGCTCCACACCATCCATGTAAGCACCCAGGATGCAAGGAACACGAGCACAAAAGGCATCACCACATTCAATAGAGCTTTCCACACTGAAAATTTCTGCACTTCAGCAACGGTGTTCAGCAAAATCACGAAGGTCCATACCGCTAGAACGACCTGAACGAAAAAGATCACCGCGACCAGCGTCAACTGGCTTCCCTCTAAATCCATCTGCATGAATCCTTGGGTAAACAAGACCGACCCAAACTGGATCGCGAGCAGCGCCCACACCACAATGTTGATCGCGTTAGGGACATTCGACCAGGAAACGGCGGCTCGCAGTGCTAGGTAATTGGACTGAGCCCCGATCCAGCGCCCTGTCCATAGAAGCATTACGGCGAACAGAGAGAGGAATGCCCAACCCACAAAAGGGGCCGCAAGCGCTGCCAAAGCGACGATCAAAGCCATCGAGTAGACTTCGCCCAATGAGAAGTTTTGCGCCATATGAAGAAGAATAGGGAAAGCGTAGATCCATGAAAGGAGCCAAAAATACAACTTTGCATCGGTGCGTACGATCGAGCGGATTGTTTTGCGGGGCTCTAACCAAACAGATCTCCATGGATTACAGTTCAATTCTTTCTCTGCCATAATAATATCCTCCAAGACCCTAAATGAATAGGGTGGCCTGTTTAAGTATCAGTGAAATCCAGGAACTCGTTCCCTGCGACTCTCTTAGTTTTATGTTATAATTATAAATTTAATCTGGCAAGAAAATAATTACATTTTAATTATATTTACAATGAAATAATTAAGAGCGGTAAAAAGAAAGGAAGGAAGGGTGTTTTGGACAAAAAAAAAGAAGCTTAAAGGACCTTTAAGCTTCTTTTAGCAATTACGGTTAATTACTGTTGAGCTGCTGGAGCTTCTAAAGCGGCTTCAGCCTCATCTTCCATGACGATGAGATCTGCTTCTTCTTCAGAAACTTGTTGAGCTGGCTCTTCAGCTGGCTTAACAGCCACTACTTTCTTTTGTGTAGAAGCAGGTGTTTCAACCACTTTTGAATTGCCATAAGCAACAGTTGACAGCACGAAAGCGCTGAGAACCATTAGATATTTCATAGTAAACCTCTTGTTTATTTCGCTATCATCTAGCTCTGCGTATCATCTCAGAAAAGAGAATAAAATCAAAAAAGAATCTTCTGGCCCCTTAACAGCGCCACCTCCCCGAGTAATTATCACTTAATTACAATTAACAGTATTATAATTACATTGAACTATTAATCGGTTTTGAATTATAAATAAGTTAATAAGGAGTTCAACTATGCCACGCAAACAATTACCCCACTTTGACCCGATGCAGCCCAGTAAAAAAACGGTGAAGCAAGAACTGGCCGACCTAGAACACCGCATCAGCATGGAGTTTGGCAGGTTTCTCGTCCTTTTAGATGAAGGCTCCCCTGCGGATGCCGCGCTGGCCAAACAGGCTTCCAAGAATGGCCTCTTGAAGTATGGTCCAGATATGCAACGACTTGCGAAACAGATCGGCGGGAAAATCCCCCAGTACGTCCAAGAGTTCTTAGAGAGCCTCGATGTGATCTTGCACACCCAAACGCCAACGATTGACAACGCAAAGATCACCGACTGTTTCAAAAAAGCGCGCGAGCTCGAGCACGCGATCAAAAAAGCTGCTTAAGATAATTTTCCAATAGCGGATACCGGAACCGGTAGCCCGTTTCGAGTAGGCGCTCCGGAATGGCGTGAGCGCTGGCGAGAAGCATTTCCTCTGCCATTTCCCCTAGAAGGAATTTCAATATCGGCGCCGGAAACGAAAAAAAGGCGGGCCGGTGAAGCTGTTTGGCTAGAGATTTTGTGAATGCGCCCTGTGTCACCGCATGGGGCGCCACCACATTCACAGGGCCTGACAGTTCCGGGGTCGCCAGGATATGCGCAATCGCCCCGACTACATCTTCCAGGGCCACCCAACAAAAAAACTGCCTGCCGGTGCCAAGCTTTCCCCCAAATCCCCAGCGAAAAGCGGAGACCATTTTCTTCAGGGCCCCTCCCTCCGGACTGAGAACCGGGCCAAAACGGGTATGCGCTACGCGCATGCGCGGCTTTAAAATTTCCGTTGCCGCCTCCCACTCCGCGCACAGATCGGAAAGAAAGCCCACTCCCTTAGCGCTCCTTTCCGTCAAAACCTCCTCGCCCCGGTCTCCATAGAAACCGACAGCCGAAGCAGCGATCACGATTTTAGGCGGTTGTTTCAGTTTTAGAAGGATCTGGGCCAAGACTGCCGTATCCCGGCAGCGGCTCTCAACAAGACGCTTTTTTTTAGCCTTAGACCATCTCGAGGCGATGTTCTCCCCTGCCAGATGGATGACGGCATCAAAACCCTCAAAATCCTCAGCCCGAAAGTCAGGGGGCGCAGGATCCCAAAAAACAGATCCCTCTTGGGCTCTTCGCACAAGAGGGATCACAGTATGCCCTTGAGTTTCTAAAAATGCGGCAAGGGAGCGCCCGATCAGACCGGACGATCCGCTGAGTAGAATCCGCATTTACATTTTGCAGCAGCCGCCGCCGCTACCGCCAGACCCTTTGTCTGAACGATCGCTGCAGCAGAGAGCTTTGCATTTGCCTAAGAAGCCCAAGCTCCAGACGCCTGCCAAACCGACGATTCCATAGACAAGACGGCTCAGCCAAGTGGTGTTTCCACCGAGCAGATAAGCAACGAGGTCAAATTGAAAAAATCCCCAGAGGCCCCAGTTGAGAGCTCCCACGATAATGAGCAATAACGCCAAAATATTTAAGCACTTCATGATCCATCCTCTTTTTTGTTGATCTCTTCTTCATAATAAAAAAAAATTTCTGATTTGTCAAATTTTTCCCTTCTGTTATGATGTTTTGTTATGCTAACTAATGAAGAATTCGAAAAACTCAAGTCCCTGTGCCGCATCGCCTGCTCCGATGAGGAGAAGAAGGAACTGTCTGCCCGTCTTTCGCGGGTCCTCACTTACATCGACCAGTTGAGGGAAGTTCCCACGGAAAACGTTGCTCCTTGCAACCACATTTTGGAAACTTTTGAGAACGTCCTGCGCGATGATGTCGTGGGAGAGACGCTTCCAAGAGAAACCTTCCTCGCCAATGCACCGGCCCACGTCGGCGGCATGGTTCGCGTTCCCCCCGTCATTAAAGGATACTAAAGTATGTACAAAGAAACCGCCCGCGCCCTGTCAGAATCCTTCAAAATGGGAAAACGCTCCGCTGTGGAGATCGCCGACTACTTTTTAAAGCGCATTGAGCAGGAAGACCCTAAGGTTGACGCCTTCCTCACCGTTCTGGGAGACCGCGTGCGCAAAAAGGCCGCCGCCCTCGATGAAAAGCGGGCCCAAGGTAAAAAACTGGGCAAGCTCGCCGCCATCCCGATCGCCCTGAAAGATAACATGCATATCCAAGGAGAGCTCACCACCTGCGCCTCCAAATTTTTATCCAACTACAAGGCCCCGTTCGACGCGACCATCACCCGACTTCTCGAAGAGGAAGATGCCCTCATCATCGGCAAGACCAACCTCGATGAATTTGCGATGGGCTCATCCACAGAAAACTCGGCCTTTAAGACCACCAAAAATCCGTGGAACCTAGCCTGTACACCCGGCGGATCTTCGGGAGGGTCGGCTGCAGCCGTGGCCGCAAGACTTTGCCCGCTCGCTCTCGGCAGCGATACCGGCGGTTCCGTCCGCCAGCCTGCGGCGCTCACCGGCATTTTCGGCTTCAAGCCCACCTATGGCAGAGTGTCCCGCTACGGCCTCGTCGCTTTTGCCTCCTCGCTCGATCAGATCGGCCCTTTTGCCACGAACGTCGGCGACATGGGGCTGCTCATGGAAGTGATCGGCAAACACTGCACAAACGACTCGACGAGCTTAAACATCCCTCCGGACCACTATTTCCCTCAGCTTGAAAAGCCTCTAGACGGCCAAACGATCGGCGTCCCTTGGAGTTTTTTGGCCGAGCTCGATAAAGACGCCAAAGAAAACTTCCAAGCGGCGATGGAGGTCATGAAAAAACTCGGCGCCAAGATCGTCGATGTGGATCTCAATCTGCTCAAGTATTCGATCGCCGTCTACTACATCTTGGCGACCGCCGAAGCATCGACTAACCTGGCCCGTTTCGACGGGATCCGCTACGGCCTCCGCTCAGATCGGGCGCGAACTCTCGACGAGGTCTATGAGTACTCGAAACAAGAGGGGTTCGGCAAAGAAGTGAAAAACAGGATCCTCCTGGGGACCTACGTCCTCTCCTCCGGCTACAAGGACGCCTACTATAAAAAAGCGCAGCAAGTGCGCACCCTCGTGATCGAGCAGTACAAAAACGCCTTCAAGAGCTGCCAGTGGATTGCGATGCCCACCTCCCCTTTTGCCGCGTTCCCTCTGGGAGAAATCCAGGACGCCTTGCAAATGTACCTCCAAGACATTTACACCATCGGTGCCAACCTGGCCGGACTGCCCGCTATCAGCATCCCTTCGGGCTTTAACCATGAGCACAAGCCGTTTGGATTTCAACTCTTAGGAGCCCCGCTGCACGACAAGCAGGTCCTTCAAGCCGCCCACGCGTTTGAAAAGGCCACCTTCTTCCACAACCATATTCCTCCCCTGTTCGATAAGGAGGCCCCATGAACCACGAATGGCAAACCGTCATCGGTCTTGAGATCCACGTCCAGCTCAACACGAAATCAAAACTCTTCTCCAAAGCCCCCAACCGCTTTGGCGATGAGCCCAACAACAACATCACCGAAGTGTGTACGGGCCAGCCCGGCGCTCTCCCCGTCCTCAATAGAGAGGCAGTGTACAAAGCGGTCCAGTTCGGCTGCGCGATCAACGCCGAAGTGTCTCCCTACAGCACCTTCGACAGAAAATCCTACTTTTATCCCGACAGCCCCCGCAACTTCCAGATCACCCAGTTTGAGAACCCGATCATCCGCGGCGGTACTGTCATTGCTGACTGCAATGGCGAAACGATGCAGTTTGCCGTCAACCGGGCCCATATCGAAGATGACGCCGGGATGCTCAAGCACTTCACCTCATTTGCAGGCGTCGACTACAACCGCGCCGGGGTCCCCCTCCTCGAGATCGTCTCCGAGCCCTGCATGCACTCGCCTAAAGAGGCGGTCGCCTACGCCATGGCTGTCAAAGCCATCATGGAGTACCTCGACGCCTCCGATTGCAATATGGAAGAGGGTTCACTCCGCATAGACGCCAACATTTCGGTGCGGCTCAAGACTGAGACCCACTTACGCGACCGGGTCGAGATCAAGAACATGAACTCGTTCCACAACTTGGAAATTGCCCTCAATTCCGAGATCCACCGCCAGATCCGCGCCTATACGAACAAGGAATCGATCCGTCCTGGTACCTACCGGTTTGACGCCGACAAGAAAGAGACGATTCTGATGCGCTCCAAGGAGCAGGCCGAAGATTACCGCTACTTCCCCGAGCCCGATCTCGTCCCGTTACGCCTGACGCCCGAATACATCGCCCACGTCCGCAGCGCAATGCCCGAATTGCCCTACGCGCGCCTCAAGCGTTACCTCTCGGTCCTCCAGCTCCCTAAAGAGGCGGCCAACCAGCTCGTGAACGACAAGGCCCTCTGCAACTATTTTGAAGAGGCCCTGAAGCTCTGTTCCAACGCGAAATCGCTCTGCAACTGGCTGACGGTAGAATTTGGCGGGCGTCTTAAAGAGACCGGCCTCAACCTTCTGCAAGTGGGCATCCCGAGCAACCACATCGCCCACCTCATCAACATGATCGAAAAAGGGACCATCACCGGCAAGATCGCCAAAATGGTTGCTGACGACATGCTCCTTAATCCCGGGAAAGACCCGGTGACGATTGTCGAAGAAAATCCCGACTACAAGCCTGTGAGCGACACCTCCTCCATCGAACCCCTGATCGACGAAGTGCTGCAAGCAAACCCGCAGTCGGTCGCCGACTATCAGGCCGGTAAAGGGCGCGCGTTCGATTATCTCATTGGGCAGGTGATGAAGCTCTGCAAAGGGAAAGCCTCCCCTGCCGTCGTGAATGAGCTGCTCCGTAAAAAAATCGGAACTAAAGAATAGACCTCTTTTGTAACCTGCTTTGCTTGAAAAAACCGGAGATTTTCCCGCCGATTTTTAGAAACTGCATGCAGTTTCGGATCAAACGAACAAGGCGACTTTGGAAAGTCGACGAGAGAGAGCGATAAAAATCCGCGGGAAAAGAACGGTTTTGGCAAGTAAATGAGGATATGAAAGAGGTCTAATAGAGATGAAACAGCCGGCCCGTTTCCTGGGCCGGCACATATTTATGCAGGGACCACGATCCCTACTTCTTTTAAAAGGAGGATCACCCCTCTTTCATTGATCTGCACCCCGTCAAAACAGCTGGTCGCCTCTTCACCCATTCTGTCGGCTACATCCTCATCTTGGAGATTTTCTCCGCGCGCGACAGCATCTCTGCGCAGCCTCTCGCGGATGCATTCGAGCCAGACATTATTGTTTTCCTCGAGATGGATCCGGGTCTTCACCCCTTGGACCACCCGCTCAGTCGTATATTGCGACTGAAAGACGTAGTGGATCATGACATCTAGAGGCTGGCCGCCGACGTTGATGAAGGGATCTTCCATCGTCAATTGACTTGTATCCAATCCATAATCCTCACCGACCCGGCTGCGCATGTAGTTCAGCACGTGGAATTGAGAGTCCTGGAAATAGGTGAGAAGAATTTCCTCTTTGAGATCCTGGACGTATTCCAGAAGCAAGTTCCTCACTTCGGGACCTGTAGACCTTAGCAGGCGGTATTGACGCATGCACTCCGCTACTATCCGGGGACGGCAGCGAGCGGCGCCGTCTGCTAGCGCCATTAGGGCCCGTTTTTTCTTTTCTTCGGGGATCTGCGGGTTGCGCAGCTCCACGATGATGTTCTGAATGACTTTTTTCAGCGTTGTGAAATAGGTTTGGTTATAGGTTGCGGTCCTGCGCTGCTGCTCGAAATCATTATCTCCGGCCTGTGGAAGTCGGACGGGGGTTTCCGCCAAAGAGACGAGGCTTTGCAAGGTGGACAATTCGTTTTCTGAATAGAAAAGCACTCCCCATCTGCTAGTTTCACGGCGAGCAACATTTGCGCCTTGTCCGTGGATCCGTTGGTACTCTGTCGTTAAATCGCGAACGTTGACATGTTGTCCGCCGGCGGCAAAAGCATCTAAATCCATCCGCTCCGGGGCAAGAGAAAAAGCGGAGCGGTCTAAAATGACCCCTTGGTAGCTCGCATCCCCGCTGCAAATCAGCTCAATGCTCTTGTAAAACACCCAATTGATGGGTCTCATCATCAAGCCTGCCAAATAGATGGAAGTTTCTACAATCCATATGAGCACACGTAAGGCCACTTCGGCAACTTTTCCCATGACGTCAGCCAAAGTTTCGCATGTGCAAGATAGGCAATCGTCAAAAGAATCAGACCGAATATTCAGGTTGCAGCTTCGAAAAACACTATTCATTGCATTCATAGATTCGGTTCCATTGATAGTTTAAATATTTAAGAATGCTCGGATAAAATAGATCCAAGGGAGCATAGCAAAAAAAGGGAAGGCCAGCGGCCTTCCCTTCAACAATTACCGGAATGACGATCCCGGTGGTCCTTGATCTAACCACATCGGTCTGAGGCAAGTCCCTAGAACCAATGTTCCCTCTAAGAGGGCGTCTATGACAACATCGTTCGGATTTGAGACGCCAACCCGTGCGGCGGCGGCCATCCCTGATCGGATCATATTGCTATAATCACTCAGCAAGTTCACGCCGTTAGTTCCAATCTTCGCCATATCTAGGGGCACTACTGCAACCCCGCAGAAAAATAGCGTTGTAAAGAGCATGCCGTTGATCACAGCATACAAGGCGGCTACAGCGCATATGGCTGTAAGCGCGATTCCACAGATTTTAGCTATTTCGTACGAACTTCGCGACTCTGTCCGCTGCCGTCTGACATCTTCTGGCTCCGTGGCGCCCATCATGGCGCCTAGAAAACTTGCTATCGGATTTGTTCCATTTGACATGTGATTCTCCTTAAGTTTTAAGCTGGGTTTAAAATTCCAATGCCGCGCAATAAGAAAATCACGCCTTTTTGATTGATCTGAGAGCCGTTGAACATTTGCGTCGCCTCAGTGACGATCCTGTCAAAGACGACCTCGTTTTGAGGATCTTCTCCCCTCGCTCTCGCTTGCTGCTCCAGCTCAGCCCTAATATAATCTAGGCAAGGGGTATTGCTGCCCTCGAGGTGAATCCTTGCCATGACACCTTCAACGACCGCTTCAGGAGTAAACCTGTTATTAAATTCATAACGGATCGACTCGTCGCTAGGAGTACCACCCACCCTAAGGTATGGATCTTGGGTAACCAATACACCAGTGACTAATCCATACTCCTGACCGACACGGCTTCGGACATAATTGAGCACGTGGAACTGAGACCCCTGAAACGCCTCGATGAAACACTCTTCCTTAGTACCTTGAACGTATTCTAAAAGAAGCTGTTCCATTTCGGGAGTTGCTGTCTTCAAGAGCTTATACTGGCGGAGGCACTCTTCAAGTCTTCGTGGAACGCATTTCAATTGCGCTTCAATGATCGCATCTAAAGCCCGCATCTTTTTTTCTACCGGAGTCTCGTTGTTAGGGCGTCTGAGTTCCAAAATAATATTCTGCACCGCCTTTTTTAGGGTGCTGTGGTAGGTCCTTTCATAGTCCGTGCTTCCACTACGATTGGCCAACTCTACTAAAGCCGTTAGCGCTCTCTTATCCGGTACCGAAGTATCAAACCGACGATTACCCGCTTGTCTGTATTCAGCTGCAACACCATCATACTCATCACTAATCTCAGCGACATTAATATTTGCGCCATTCAATGCGAGCGCATCTAAATCAACAGGCTCAGGGGCTTTATTCAAATTGGCCCGGTTAATGCTTACGCCCGAATAATCATGTCCGGAAGTGCTGATCGATACGCATCCGAGCGCGGCGAGGACGCACCAGAGAGTGTCGGTGGCCGTGTTCACAATGGCTTTAACACCTTTGTTGACTAGGTTAGAGGCGGCAACGACGATTTTTGCAAGAATTACAAAGACCATTTTTACAGCATCTACAACGCGTTCAATGATCGAACAAAAAATGTTGTTGGAAGGACGCGTGCCAGATTGGTAGGTGAGACAAGGGAGGACTGCGGAAATCATATTCATAGGGAAGCTCCATTTTTTTTGTTAAAGAAGCAACGAATATAAAAAATGGAGCGGATATTAAGCAACGATTAAGAGAGGAAAAATGTCACGGCCGCGGGTGGAACGCAGAAAATGCATCCTTGAGATGCTTTTGGCTGATGTGCGTATAACGATCTGTCGTGGAAATGCTTGCATGGCCTAGCATCTCTTGGATGACGCGCAAGTCTGCTCCATTTTCTAAGAGATGCGTCGCAAACGAATGGCGCAGCGTATGCGGAGAAATGCTTTTGGCAATGCTTGCTTTTTGCGCATACAGTTTGACCCGTTTCCACACCGTCATCCGATCGACGCGCTCGCCTTTGGCGCTGACAAAGAGCGCATCCCCTTTTCCATCACGTCTATAATTCCCTAAATAATGGTCGACCGCTTCCACCGCTTTTTTTGCGATCGGCACTACACGCTCCTTGCCCCCTTTGCCCTTCACACGGACAAACGCGTCGTCGACATCGGAAATGTTGAGGCCGCACACCTCGGAAACGCGCAGACCGGAAGCGTAGAGCACTTCCAATATTGCCCGGTCGCGGGCCCCTAAAAAAGTTTCGGGATCGGGAATGGCAAGAAGCCGGTTCACCTCTTCGCATGTGAGAACTTCTGGGATGAGTTGCCATAATTTCGGCATATCGAAATAGAGGGTCTCCTCTTTATCAACCAAGCGCTCGCGTCTTAAAAAGCGAAAGAAGACTTTGACGGCGACAAGCGCTCTACACATCGAGCTGCTCGCCTGCCCCTTCTCCTTCAGATAGCCCAGAAAATCAAACACCTCTTGTTGCCCCACCGAACGGAAATCGGGCACCCCTTTTTCCGCCAAACGTTGGCAAAAGAGGTCCAAATCGCGGCCATAAGCCTCGATCGTGTTCTTCGCCAGCCCCTTTTCAGAGCCTATATAAGAGAGAAAGTCGAGCACGGTTTCTTTCATACAACCAGGTTATACCTGATTGATGAATTATGTGCTCTTAGTGTGCCGCAGTGGAAGCCTCATGCTGCGGTGCTGGAGGAAATAGGACCTCTTTAACCCCGCTGAGCATTTCGCGGATGCGTGCAAATCCTTTGGGCTGCTCGGGTGTTTCTCCCATAAAGTCCTTATAGAGTTCTTCCAGCTTTGTCATCCGCTCCGCTTCAAGATCAGCTTCCCGCTGTTTTTTCAGCTGAGCTAAGAACGCATGGTATTTGTCGGTATCGAGGTGTTTTGCCATCTCAGCGAACTCTTTTCCGGCTTCTACCTCTTTGGTCATCTGCGTCTTCAAAAACTGGAAAATAGTGTTGATCTTTTCAGGAGGCATCGCCTCAAAAGCCTGCAAGACCTTTTTGCCATGATCACCCATACTGTCGTTTGCGAGCAATTCTCTTAACTGTTCGAGCTCCAGATCTTCAACCTTCCCTTTCGATCGGTGGATCGCATATAAGGTGACCCCAAGCCACACAAGGCCGATCACCCCTGCGATCACGAGAGGAATGATCCCCAGAGATAGCGCTGAAGTGATCGCGAAAGCGGTCCCCATCATCACAAGGCTGGCCACGGCTGAAATCATGAGCAGTTTTTTATCATTGATGCCCGGTTCTCCATTTTTCATCGCTTGATGCAAGAAGTAGCCGTCGATCCCGATAAAGGCGAGCGATACTGCGAATAAGATGGCCGTAATGACGATCGCTCCCACCCCGCCGGTCAAAATGCAAGCGGCAACCATCGCCACAGCGGCAACGATAGAGACCGCTAACAACGCGATGTTGATATTGCGCGTTTTATCCATCCCTCCGTGAACGTCTGTCATCACCTCTTGAACTTTTGCAGCATTGGTAAGGTCGCATTCTTTAATCTTTTGGAGACCCATTGCACCGACTAAACGGCTCAATTTCGCCTCGCGCCGCGCTTGCATTTTACCGATTTCGCGGTCCAAACCGATCCGCGTTAAATCCTCGACCGAGTATACGCTGCGTGCAAAGGTTTCCAAGTCGACCGTCGGTTTATTCAAGCCTTTGAACTCTTTTACTAACTGGCCAACCGCCTCTTTTTCCAGATGTTTTTTCAGCGCGGCTTCTTTCAGGCAGTCCATAAAGACCTCTTTTTCGCCAACTCCGCCTGTCACTTTACGCGCTTCGGCAAAAAGGTCCTGAAGCTCAGCCTTGCTCATTCCAGAATCGTTCACGAGTTTTGCAAGGTCGGCCTCTTTCCATTTTTTGGCGAGGTGGGACAAGGCGTTTCCGCCGGTGACATGGACCCTGTTTTGCAGGTATTGCAATTGGGCGCTAGAGTCGCCTTGCGCCGTAACTTTATTGCGCAATTTTGCGCCTTGGTACAATTTAAGCCCCGAGGTGATCGCAAATAGCAGATAGAGGATCGAGAACAGGCCGTTACCGATATAGCCTAAAATATTCGCAACCGCAGGAAGCGTTGTATTAGTGGGGAGCACATTCGCAGCCACCGAAGCGACCCGAATTCCAAGATAAGCGGTACCCGCAGTAGCCTGAACAATGCCGCCGACGCCATTTAAAATGCGATCGGCAAGACCGTGATAATCGTCGATTTCAGCAGCTTTAAAAGCTTGCTGGATATTGACCAAGGCAGCGTTGGCTCCGTTGCCCATCGAAAAGGCAGTTGTGATCCCGGCAATAGATAACGCAGGGTGGTTGGCCAGGGAGGGAAATTCGTAGGCGACATTTCTTAGTACTGCGGAAACGTCAGCGATCGTATCGTGCAATGCGCTCACTTCGGCGCTATATAGACGGAGAACAGCAGCTTCCGCTTTTTCACGGCCTAGTGTCAAACGGTAGACCCGCTCGGCTTTTGATTGTGTTGAGTTGAGCTTAGCAGGGTCCGCCGGCGCTGCCGTCGTCGGTATGGATGAAGAATAGGGCTGAATCCTCATACTCATAAAAACACGCTACTTTAAGAGTTTAAGGGTTAATTACAATTAACCCTATTCTTATTGTAGTGTATTATATAGAAAAAATCAAGTATAAACCACTTAGTTAGAGTGATATAAATTATTTGACTAGAAGAGGACAAAGTTTGTCCAAAACATCCCGTAAAACCTCCAAAGGCCGCTGATTGGCATTAAAGGTCGAGATGAGGGAGGACGGGTAGTGGTTTAAAAGCTTAAGTGTCTCTTCCTGATAGACTTGCATCCTCGTGCGGAACACCTCGGGATCATTGTCGTCGACCCGCTTTTCGATGGCCGCCCGCCGCTTCATTCGCTCCAGGAGAGCATCAACGTCATCTAGCTTAAGCACAATGACTTGCACCACATTTAGGTAGGGGTCCAAGAGCTCTGCCTGCTTCACCGTCCGGGGGATCCCGTCCAAAAGGAGCAGCTGGTGCCGCGGGGCGTACTGGTTGGTATCGATCAGCCCGTCGACGTAATTATGCCAAATTTCGACCGTCACCTCGTCTGGGACAAGGCGCCCCTTATTGGAGTAGGCCTGATGAAGCTTACCCCCCGGAGAATCGGGCGAAAGGCCCCGAAAGATATCGCCTGAAGAGAGATGGATGTGTCCCCCTGCCAAGCTCAAAAACTTGCCCAGCGTCCCCTTTCCTGAGCCCGGAGGGCCGAAAAGGAGAATGGAGCGGAACGGTTCTTCAGAGGCAAGGATTTGCATTTTTGATTTCATCGAGGGACTCCCAGACAGTTGGGCATTACTTTAAAAGACCCTGAGATTATTCTCAACATTGAACCCCTCCAAGAGGTCCAGTTTGTATGGTTTTGATCTTTTTGCCATTTTTCTAATAGATTTTCTCAGCCATGTGCTGACACATTGCCTTCGAAAATCCATTAGAAAAACGTCTAAAAATCTTTAAAACCACTCAAAACCGCACTTATTAGATGGGTTCTTGCGCTCTTTTTAAAATAAAGTTTATTTATTGCATTAGAAACAATTAAAATGTTATAATAATTAAGCAAAACAAATATTAATCGGCGTTTAATTATGACAAAACCTGTAAGCGTTACTGTTGGCAACAAAGAATTTGAAGTTCGCATAGTCATTAAAGACTCTGAAGGCCGACGCGTTCGCATGCCAAAAGATTTCTTTAAAAATGCCAAACCCGATGCTTTCGTAGACATGTCGGGAAAACTCCTCAAATCGTTCGACAAGTACTCCCAGATCACCTGGATCGACGGCAAAGGCGCTTTATATAAGGGCAAATCCGAAGACCCTGAAGCTCTTTCCGATTCTCAAGAGACCCAGTGGAAAAAAGTTGAAGACTACATTCTGACCCGTTATGGCAAACTTCCTGAAGAGGCTTTTGTAGAAAATGATGAGACAGATGCCGTTACAGACTTAGACGATTCACTTGGAGCCCCAAACACGCAAAAGCCGAGAGGAACCACTTCCGCAGCAAATCCAGCGCTAGAGCAGCCGGGAACCCCTGCGTCTGGGCCTGCAACCAACGCCGCCCTGCAAGCCTTCCCTACAGCTACAACCGGCCAGCTCCCCGCCGTGTCCGGACCTAATCCCCAGTCCCCAGACCCCATATCGACTGCTCCATTAATCCCTGCGCATCCACAGATGCCGCCGTCACCCGTCACCCTAACCCCCATAGAAACAGCTGGATTAACTCCCACGCAGATAGCTGCACTAACCCCTTCACAAATGGCCGCGATCACCGCCCCGCAGATAAGAGCCCTAACTCTTCCACAGGTCGCTGCATTGACCCCCTCGCAGATAGGCGGACTAACCCCTCAGCAAGTCGGTGCGATGTCCCCTGCCCAAATCAATGCGCTAAATCCCCTGCAAATCGCTCCATTGCCAGGCAGTCAGCTTCCCTCAAATAACGGCGCTGTCGCCACAGAACAGACCCTAAGGGCCCAAGAGAATGCCGCAAGACAGGAAACTAACCAAACGCTTGCCCAGATGCTTTTAGCGCAACAAAATGCCGGTTCCTCTAAATCCAGCTCGATCACTCCTTCCTACCCAAAGGTCGTCCATGGAGTCGTAGACAATTGGTTTGACTGGATCCTTTCAAAAATTTCTTAACTACTTCTATCCCCATCTTCTCTCCCTGAGCTCTATAGAAGAGCTCATTTCGCATTACTCTTTTTTTGGATCTTGAAGGGCTGCTCTCTTCAGCTCCATGAGAACACACAAAATCAAATAAAAACATGTTAACACACAACAAAACAGGAAGTATTAAATATTTTACTAATTACAAATAGTAAAAAACAAACAAACTTAAAAACAAACAAAACAAATTAAATTATTTTAATTTTCCGTTTTCAAAAAATGATTGGTGCGAAATCAACGAAAAACAGCTGAAAACAATATATAATTAAAATGAAACTGCGCAATAAAAGTTTTAGTTTGTTTAAAAAATAATAACAAAACAAATTAAACTTGATCTCAATAACATTGTTTGTGTACAATAGTAACTGCAAGAATAAATCAAACTCAAAATCAAGGAGGAGTTTATGGCAATCCCAGTAGTAGCCCCAGTAGCACCAGTTGCTGCACCAGGCCACGTAGCTAGTGCAAAATCCGCAATTAACCGCGGTTTCACAGTATTATCAAACGGCGTTAGCAACTTACAAGCTAACCTCGGAACAACTAACTCATTCGCCCTCGCAACACCTTTTGTTGGACCTCTCGCTGCAGGTCAACAACCTGTTGCGTTGACTACAATGCAAAAGGCTGCAAACATCGTAAAATCAGCACACAACGTCGTTGATGCTGGTGGAGCCGCTGTTTCTAGAGGCATTTTCAGCTCAGTTGAGCAACTTTTCGGAACTTCACAAGTTGTTACTAACCCAAATGGTATCATCTTCTCTGGCGTTGATGCCAACGGAGACGAAGTTTATGTTAACAATAACAGCCAAGTAGTAAACCCTGCTGGCGCCCTTTTCGCTTCTATCAAAGCGCAAGACGGTGCTTTCACTGTTAACGCAAAACAAGAAGTTGTTAATGCTCAAGGCGAGCGCGTTGATTTTGCCGGTGTTGCTGTTAAAGATCACCGCATTTTCAACCTTGCTGGTCGAATTGCTAACGTTGTAGCTCATGTTGCTGCTCTTGCAGTACGTATTGTTGCTTCAGTTCTCGGTATCTTCGCTTCTTTGGCCACCATCGTACTCGGTGTACCAGTTGGCTCAGTTATCGCACTCGTTGTTGGAGGCGTCAAAGCCATCCAAAATAAAGTTGCTGCTAACACTGCTCAAAAAGCAGCTGATCAGTACAACGCGATGAGAGCTCAGACTATCTTGATCAACATGGCTACTCATGCTTCTGATGGCGAAAAAAGCATCCGCGCTTCGTTGGATTTCGTAAACCAATTCTGCCCTGCTGTTATCGATCCTACAACAGGCAACGAAATCACTTCTAACGTTGCTGAAGTCACTGCACAACAAGCTCGTATCTTGTTGAACGCAAAATTGACTGCTATTAAAGCTGCTTATGACGCTACCTTTATCGGTATGGGCGTAAACGGTGTTAAAGCTAGTGCTTCTAAAGTTGCTGGTGCCGTTAGTTCGGTTGCTGGTTTCGGTGCTGGTCTTGTAAAAGCCGGTGCTTCTAAAGTTGCTGGTGGCATTTCTACAGTTGGAACCGGTGTTGTATCTGGAGTTCGTTCAGCTGGTACATTCGCAAGCAACCACAAGAAAGCCATTGGAGCTACAGTCGCTACAGTTGGTGGCGGAGCTGCTATTTTCGTAGCTAACCAAGCTACTACTGCTGCTGCTGCTGCTGCTCAAGTTGCTGCTGATCAAGCAAGCAACACCCTCATCGGCCAAGTTGTCGGTGGAGTCGTAGGACTTGGTGCTTTAGGTTTCGGAGCTTACAAATACCTCACCAGAGGCGCTGCTCCAGTTGTTCCAGTTATAGTTGCTGATGATGAAGTAGTTGCTGATGATGAACCTCAACTTCCCTTTCGCGCTCCAGTTATAGGTGCTGATATGGAAAATGACGACCTGTAATCTCGACTTGGAGTAAAAATTTAGTCGCATGAGCGACTATTTTGAAGGGGCCCCTAGCAATAGGGGCCTCTTTTTTTTCCCTAAAAATATTTAATTTTTTAATTATTCATCCTCTTTTATTCTCATTGTCTTCAATTCATCATTACGAATATAATATGCATGGATAGCTAGGTAATATTAATTAATAAAAAGGAGGCTATTTTTAATGATCAATTTAATGCAAAACAAGATCGCAGGATTAGAAAGTAAAGTGGACCAGCTCGAGGCTGAGCTCTCTCACTTAAACGATGTTCTCGTCCGCTGCGGATTCCCCGAAGGGATTAAGACGCTCAAGGCCACCGCCGAGGAGCTTTTAGAGGAAACAGAAGCCTTGAAGAACCTGTAACTCGATGTTCGACTTTTTATTTGCCTCATAGAGCAAGCGAGGCAAACGAAAACGGATCTGACCGACGAAGGCCATAGCCAATGGCCTATGGCTGAGGAGGAAGGTCCGTTTGCGAAAGCCGCAGCTGCTCTATGAGCGAAAAAAAGGCGGAATATCGAGTGCAACCCTTCCCCTTATCGAGGGGCATCCTATTCTAGGGATTGCCCCTTGATTTATTCCTATTTTCTTGATATATTTCACATAAACTCTTAGGACACGATGTCAAAACTAATATTTGCTCCTACGGGAGAAGAGAAAGAACTTATCGACGGATCGCCGATTGCGGAAGCCTGTGAAGAGGCCGGGGTCCCCTTTGCCTGCACCGAAGGCGTGTGCGGCACCTGCGTGATTGAGGTCTTAGAAGGGATCGAAAACCTCACCCCCTTTACGCAAGAGGAAAAGGACTTTTTAGGCGAACAGGATAAAGAACGGCTGGCCTGCCAATGCAAGATCCGCAGCGGCTGTGTCAAAATAAATTTTTAATTTTAAGGAGTCAGTTGCGAGGCTAGCGTTCGCAGAAAAATCGATGATTTTTATCCCTTTTGGCAGGGCTGCCAAGTCAGCCCGTGCCCCGACGATGAGCTCAACCTCTTGTAGGTTGGAGAAGAGGCGGGGCGCCAAAAGGCTTAAAAAGGGCGATTTTGCTGAGACGGGAGTTTCGCAATTGGCTCCACAACGGAGGTAAACATGTCAGAGAAGCAAGTTTCGCGCGCAATGACCATTGAGGAGATCTTTTCCTCTTTTCCCCATAAGAGTCAGCGTTTGGCCCAGGAGCTCACAAATACGGGCTTAAATTGCGTTGGATGCCAGGCCTCTACCTGGGAAACCCTTGAAGCCGGCATGCTCAGCCACGGCTTCCCTGAAGAGGCGATCGATGGGCTTGTAAACCGATTAAATACTATTTTAAACGAACAGGTCGACCTCAGCACGATCCGGATGACCGCCCGCGCGGCCAATAAGTACCGCCAGATCCTCGAAGAAGAGAGCAAGGCGGGCTGGGGCCTCCGCTTTGGCGATAAGGCTGCCGGATGCAGCGGCTTCGAATATGTGCTCGATTATTCGGAAAAAGCGGCACCTAGCGATCAAGTTTTTACTTGTCACGGTGTTGATATCCATGTCGATGGAAAGATCGTCTCCCGCCTACTTGGCTCCGAGATCGACTATGTCGACGGGCTCAACGGATCGGGCTTCAAAGTCACTAACCCCAACGTCAAAGGCGCTTGCGGCTGCGGTAAATCTCAAAGCTACTAACACTTAAGAAAGTTCATCGCGAGGATCTCTCCTCGCGATGTATTTGTATCCTCACTATTCAGAATCACAAGCTCCATAGACACAAGCCTGAAATGCGGGCTTCTGCATCAGCCTATCAACAACGCCATTTACACGCCCTTTAAGGGCTGGGCTCATCGGGCACAAAGCCTCAAGCGCTGCATAGGTTGTTGCGTTGGTATTGGCCCCTGTGATCTGCGTAATCCAGACTCTATGAAACTGTTCCAACGCCTCGCTGAAAGGCGCTGCGTTTGGAATCGTGGTCATAGGCTCTAGCAAGAATGCCGGTAACTGGGCAGGAAAAGGACGAGTGGGATCTAGGCAGTCATGGATAACCGCAGCGGCAGCTTCTCTCAAGACTGTGTTCACATCCTCTACGGAATCATTCAGCAGATTAGGGCAGCACCGTAGTAAAAAGGCGACGCCGTCCTGATTTTGCGGAATGAGCGCGGCGAGCTCTACAGGAATCTGGAGTCTTGGCGCTGCTACAATAAGGGGCGCTACATCCCGTTCTATTCGCTGGGCTGTTCCTGGCACCTGCACAGTGGACAGGGTTCGAGCGATCTCCTGTGCTAGGATCTGCTGCTGGGCTTCTCGAGCTTCCAGCTGAGTTACCTGTTGGAACTGCAATATGTCATACTGTTGTTCATCGCTAAGCCCTTCACCAGGATTGTGGTGCATCTGCGCGCCTCCGAATTGCATCGGCGGACGGACGTAGGGTTCGCCGCCTGTTCGCTGCTGTAGCGCTGCGAGTTGATCCGCTTCGCTGAGCCCACCGGTTAAATGATTAATCGATGGAACATTGGTTCGCGTTCCACTATTTAGCTGCTGCAATTGCAACATTTCATACTGCTCCTCTACGCTTAAGCCGGCGGTTGCAGCAGCCAATCCGTTCAGCTGGCGCACTGCTGGAAGCTGCTGTACTGTATTAGCTGCAGATACAGAAACTGCTTCAGAAGGCGTAGAAATTGGAGGCGCGGTGCCAAGCAGTCTTTCTTCGATATCGGCGGCCCGTACCGCCTCTTCAAGCGCAGCTCGCTCACTTTCCGGTGAAGCTGTAGAAGGGACCCCTATGATCCATGTGTGTACCTTATCAAAGCCTGAACTTGCAAGGGATAGGATGCAATCGACCACTTTCTGCAAGGCGACAAAGACGATGCCGGCAACTCGATAGGCGAGATGGAGCACGTTGGCGCCGCAGTTTGTGACCTCATTCCACATTCCGCCGCTCTCTGCAACTGCAGACGATGAGGCTACCGGTGGTGTTGCGACTGGCGCTGATACTGGATTTGTTGCTGACATAATATTCTCCTGTTTTAGAAAGAGTTATTAAATAGGACGCGTTAGATTTTCACAACTCGTAAAAAAAATTTCCACTAGAAAAAAAGGGGTGAACAAGAGATAGTGTACCTTTACAGGAGTTACACTTATGCTACGTACATCTATCGCTATTTCTCTATTACTATTGGCAGTCGGCTGCGACAAGTCTGACAACTCGGAACAAGCTTTCTATCGTGAAAGCGGAAAACCAAAACCTGATGTCGCTGTCGTCCCTTTCATCGACCATTCCGGCAGCAAACTTGCATGGAACCTGTCGGACGAACTCTCTTCTACGCTGTGCCACCGCCTTTCACAAAAAGACAAACTCTATGTGGTGATGATCGGCAAAAAAGAGCGGGAGCTGTTCAACCCTTTTGGAACGGAGACTTCCTGGATCAAAGAAAACTATCCCGACCATGAATTCGTCGCGTTCACCGAGATCGTGGAACACATCGAAGTTCCCACAAAATCCGAGCGTCAAGCATCTGCAGAACAAGCTTCAGCAGAACTCCGTATGACCGTGCGCCTACGCGTTTTCGATATGCGCGGGGAAGAACCTAAAGTGGTCTTGCAAGAGCTCCTCCACAAAAAACACTTCGTGCCCAAGCAGTTTAACCAGTACAATTTTGCCCAAGAGCCATGGGGAGACGCTAGCTTCCCTGTATCGCCGCTAGGGATTGCCCATGCTGAACTGACGAAAGAGATTGCCAGCCGTTTGGAAGATTATATTCTAATCGCCAAAAATCAGTAGAATTTTGTCCTTATTCGGGTAAGGTGGATGAATACGACCAGTTCGGGCGAACCTTTAGTCGATGACGTGCAAGGAATTCTACTTCTAGGATTGCTTGCCCTTCTCGTCAATGCGCTTGCCTACTACATGGGATTCTTCCGCCTTCCCTTGCGAAAAAACTCCCCGATCCTGTTCTCACAGGTCGCTATCGTTTTTGCGATCTACCTCTCCTGTTCTTATGTGATCCCGATGGTTCTCTCCCCTTTGCAGCGGCTGATGCCGATCACCGCCTTTTTTGGTTGGTCGCAACTGATCAAATCGGGCGTGATCGCCGCGCTGCTCTACTTCTTTTTGAAAACGGTGCCCGGGATCCGGGCGATCTGGAAGGATAGCGATAGCTCGATCGCAAAAGACTTTGGAATGGGCGTGATGACCTGGTTTGTGAGCTTTCCGATCGTCGCTGTTTTGGGGCAGCTCTTCGATATGCTCCTCAACTACTTTTGGAAAGTGGGAACGTATGAACAGAACGCGGTTCAGTTTTTGAAACTGATGGCCCCCACCCCCATCCTGCTCGTCATTGCCTTGATCTCGATTCTGATCGCAGCCCCGATCATTGAAGAGATCTTGTTCCGCGGCTGTTTGCAATCGTGGCTGCGCCGCCACCTGGGGTCAAAGGCAGCAATTTTACTGACGGCTTTGTGCTTTGCTCTCTTCCATTTTGCAACGAGTCAAAGCTACGGCAACTTATCGATCATTGTGACCCTTTTTGGATTTTCATGCTTTTTAGGGTTTATCTATGAAAAGCAGGGGTCCCTCTATGCCTCTATAGGGCTGCATATGGCTTTTAATACCGCCAGCGTGTTAAGAATTGTTTTAGGACTAGAATAGGAGGCCTCTATGCTTTCACTGCTTCTCAGCGTGATTGTGACATGCAATCCCCCGGAACTCTCGAAGGACACCACCGAATTTGCATCCACCGTCTATCAGGAGATCGCACCGAAAGGAAATGCGGTATTTTCTCCTTATTCGTTATTTTCTTGCTTGTCGATGGTCTATACGGGCGCCGCAGAAAATACGGCTTGGGAAATGCACAAGACGCTCCAGCTCTCAATGGCGCAAATGGCGCTGCCGAGGCAGTACACGCTCCTGCGCACCGAGATCGCCTCCGGCAACCTCCAAGTGGCGAATGCGCTTTGGGCCGATAGAGATACGGTGATCCTTTCCGATTTCAGCCACACGCTGCAAGACAATTACGATGCCAAATTCCAAGCGGTCGATTTTAGCAAGACTGCAGAGACCCTCTCGATCATCAACGAGTGGACCTCGAACCAAACCCACGGCAAAATCCCCAAACTTCTGCAGGATGGCGACATCAGCAGCCTCACACGCCTGGTGCTCACCAATGCGGTCTACTTTGAAGGCGACTGGAAAGTCCCCTTCTCCGCATTAGCAACCACGCCGCAGCCCTTCCACATGAGTGCGGAAACGGTCAAAGATGTCCCGATGATGAAAAATACTGCCCTCTTCCCCTACTATGAGAGCGATCAGGTGCAGGTGCTGGGAATGCCGTTCAAAAATCAGCACACAGCTTGCTTCATCATCCTCCCCAAAGAAGGTCAAGAGATCAAGTTTTCCGGGGATCTTTTCAAAGAGTGGGTCTGCAACTTGAGCGATGAAAATGTGGCCGTATCCCTCCCCTCTTTTTCGATCACCTCACGCTACAACATGAACGGCATCCTCCAAAATCTTGGAATGAAAGATGCATTCTCGGCCAAAGCAAACTTTTCGAGGATCAACGGGATGCGCGATCTTTTCTTAAGCACCGTGATGCATGAAGCAGTCTTTATTCTGAGCGAGACTGGCGTCGTCGCCGCAGCCGCCACCGGTGCCGCCATGAACACCAAGTCTGTTTTGGAAAAAAAGCCGCCGGTGATATTTAATGCAAACCGCCCGTTCCTCTTTATGATCATTGATCTTAAGACACAGACACCCTTGTTTTTAGGACAACTGCAGGACCCATAGGAAGAGCCATTTCATGCAAGCCATCCGTATCGACAGCATTGGAATCACACATCTCGGACTCATGCGCACGAACAATGAAGACGTGTGGGCGGAGCTTCCCGAAGAGCAATTTTATATTCTTGCGGACGGCATGGGCGGACACAACGCCGGCGAGATCGCCGCGCGAGAAACCGTCATGCACCTGATCCAGTCGATGAAAATGATTCCCAAAGGATCGCTCACGCAAGTGGCCGTCTATCTCAATCAAGCGATCAAAGACGCCAACGCCTGGGTCTACAACCTCTCCCTGCAAAATCCCGCCTACCAAGGGATGGGTACCACCCTCTGCTGCATTCTGATCTATGAAAATCATCTCATCTATGCCCACGTCGGCGACAGCCGGATCTACCGCTACCGTCAAAACCTCGCCAAACTCACCGTCGACCATTCGCTCTCCAAGCATGTGATCTCACGTGCCATTGGAACGTGCGTAGACGTCGAGCCGGAAATTTCCATCTCCTCGGTCCATCCGGAAGATATGTATCTGCTCTGCAGCGACGGCCTCACTGATTACATGAGCGATCATGAGATCCATAGTTGGATGAAACAACCCGTTGCTCTTGAGCGGACCGCCCACGCTCTCGTCGAAGGAGCCCTCATCCGCGGAGGCAAGGACAACATTACCCTCATGCTTGTAAAAGTGGCGACATGAAACATATCTACCTCGACAACAACGCCACCACCGCCATCGACCACCGCGTCCTAGACGCCATGCGCGAGGACAACGGCCCCTACAACCCCTCCAGCGTCCATTTTTACGGCCAAAAGGCCCGCCAGCTCTTGGGACGCTCCCGCGACTCGATCGCCGCTTATTTCAAGGTCAAACCGCACGAGCTCCTCTTCACCTCAGGCGCCACCGAAGCGCTCAACATGATCCTGCGCGGCCTGCCACAAAATGGGCATGTGATCACCTCCAACGTCGAGCACTCCGCTATTTATAACACCCTCCAGCAGCTGCCCGGCTTTCAAACTTCTTATCTACACGCGGGCCTGCGCGGCGCCGTGCAGCCCGAAGCCATCGCCGCCGCGATCACGCCCCACACCCGCCTCATCATCCTCACCGCTGCCAATAATGAGACCGGCGTTAAAATCGATCTCGAAGCGATCGCTAAAATCGCCAAGTCGCACAACATCCCTTTCGTCGTTGATGCCGTCGCGCTCCTGGGGAAAGAAGAGTTTCAGATTCCGGCGGGGGTGTCAGCGATGGTGTTTTCGGGACACAAGATCCATGCCCCCAAGGGAATTGGACTCGCGTTCCTGCGCGACGGGTTCAAAGTGAAGCCGCTGCTCACCGGCGGCGACCAGGAATTTTCCAAGCGCGCCGGCACCGAAAATCTCTCCGGCATTCTCGGCCTCGCCAAAGCGATCGAGATCTTAAAAGAAGAACTTCCCGCGTCGATCGAGCGGATGCGCTTTCTCACCGAACGGCTCATTCAGGGAGTGGGGTCGATTGTGATCAACGGTGAAGGAGAGCGGGTTTCCAACACCGTAAATTTGTCCTTTCCGGGGCTTTCTGGCGAAGAGCTGCTGATGAACCTTGATCTGGCCGGCATCGCCGCCAGCCACGGCTCTGCCTGTTCTTCGGGCGCCCTAGAGCCATCGCGTATTCTAATCCAGATGGGCATCCCCCATGCGGTCGCCAGGTCCTCGATCCGCTTTTCTCTCAGCAGGTTTACGACCCAAGAAGAGATCAATCAGACGATCAAAATCGTGAGCGAATTGCGCGCGCGGATGATCGCACTATAAATAAAAAGAAGCCACTATTTCTAGGGGCCTCTTCGACTTCCAGGTCGAACTGGTCAATCCAGAGGGTCTCCCCTTTTTCTTTATGAGTAAAAAGTTAACACATTGATTATAAACATGATGCGATGAAGCGGTCCAGTAACGCTGGAATAACAAGAAATTATTTACCTTGTAAAATTGCAGTAGCATCATTAGAATGCAAGGTATATGCACTATCTTCATCGACACATCGAACAGCAAATTCTTGAATCGGCTAAATACTTCAAAGCGATTCTCTTAATGGGCGCCAGGCAGGTAGGGAAAAGCACCCTATTGTCGCATCTATTTCCTGGGATCAAGACGATCGTCTTCGACCCGATCCAGGACCTTTATAAAGCTCGCCAGGATCCCGATTTGTTTCTGGATTCCTTTCCGGCCCCTTTAATTCTCGACGAAGTGCAGTATGTCCCTGAACTTCTACCTGCCCTCAAACGTCGTATGGACCAAAGTGAGGCTAAGGGGCAATATTTTTTGACGGGCTCGCAAAATTTTAGCATGCTCAGATCTGTAGCAGAAAGCATGGCCGGAAGGGTGGCCATTTTTCACCTAGACAATTTCACCCCCCAGGAAATGCTTGGCTTGGGGGCGGCTCCGGGATGGGTACCTGCGTACCTAGATAACCCGGTCTCGTTTCATCAGGGAAGGCAATTTTTTCCTTCTGCAATCCCGCCTCTTGTTGAGTTTCTTTTTCGGGGTACTTTTCCAGCAACCTATGACCTGCCTACAACGCAGATCCCTAGATATTTTAGGTCCTACTTACAAACCTATATAGATCGAGATGTTCGCCTGCAGGAGGATATTAGACAATTGGCGGAATTTGATCGATTTTTAGGAATTATCGCCTCACTTACTGCCCAGGAAATGAATGCTTCTCACATCGGTCGAGAAATTGGTATTTCTCCTCACACAGCTCGGCGGTGGCTTGACATTTTGTCATTTACCTACCAGTGGTTTGAGCTTCTTCCCTATCATGGCAATGCGATCAAACGAATTAGCGGAAAGAAAAAGGGGTATTGCAAAGATACAGGCTTTGCCTGTTATCTGCAGAAAATTGAGTCGCCGGAGAGTCTTGCAGTCAGCCCAAAATTGGGAAGTGTTTTTGAAACCTGGGCTATCAATTATATCCACCAGCAATTTGCCACAATGAATGTCCCACCAAGCGGCTACCATTGGCGCACGTCGGGAGGGGCAGAAGTAGATCTCATCCTCGAAAAAAATGGAAAACTCTACCCGATAGAGATGAAGTGCAAAACCAATCTTTCCAAAGCCGATGTGACAGGTCTTAGAGCCTTTCGAGCCACTTATCCCCATCAAGAGATTAGTCACGGGCTTGTGATTTATTTGGGAAAAGAGATTTTTAAATTAGACGAGCACACAACCGCAATCCCCTGGAACCTTCTCTAAAACTCTCAATAAACCGTACGAATAGAGATCATCTTTTCGCCGATGAGGGGGGCCTCTTCGACTTCCAGCTCGAACTGGTCGATCCGGAGGGTCTCTCCCTTTTCAGGAGGATGGCCTAATTTTTGGAGAAAGAGCTCTTCGAGGGTCTCGGCCCCGTCGCCTTCGAGATGGACATGGTATTGCTTGTTGAAATCGGCAATTTTCATATCGCCGGGGAACTTGCGGTCGACGACAATGTGGTGCATTCGGGGGGTGATCTCCCCGAAAGACATCCAGTTATCGGAGCGGCCAAAAATCTCGTCGATCACCTCATCAAGGGTCAAGACCCCAACGGCCAGGCCGGCGGGATTGAGGACGATGGCCACGCTCTGATTGTTCCGCTGGAACTGCTTCAAGATCTGCAAGATGGAGGTCGATTCGGTGATGAACCAGGGCGTTTTGGCGTGGTCGCGAACGCGTTGCTGATTGCCGAGGCGGAGCAGGTCGCGGGGATAGGCGATCGCGACGATGTTTTTTGAGGTGCGGTGGTAGAGGGGCAAAAAGTCGGAATAGTTCGCGATCAGCTGGGCGCGCATGTCGGCGACGGTGGCATTGCTGGAAATCACCTCGACGCGGTTGATCGGCTGCATGAGCTCTTTGGCGGTCTTGTTCTTAAGAGAAAAGATATTGCTCACGATGGTGTCAAACTCATCCCCTTCTTGAATGTCGCGCTGCTCGAGGACCTTTTGGAGCTCCTCGCGGGAGAGGTAGACCCCTTTGTTTCCCGGGCTGCCGACGAGGCGGTTGACGCCGCGGCAAAGAAGATCAAAGAGCCAAATGACCGGCCTTAAGATGATGGAAGTGAAATAGATGATCGGAACGCCTAGCATCGCGACATGCTCGGCATAGCGCCTACCGGCAAATAGGGGCGCAATCTCGGCAAAAATCAAGACGATGAACACTTGGCTAAGCGGGGCATAATCGGGGCTGATGCCAAGGGAAATATAAAATTGGCGGGAAAATTCTGAGCCGAGCTGCATGGCGGTATTGACGCCGATGAGGGTCGTTCCGAAGAGCTGTGCGGGATGGTTGAGCAGATGTGTCAGCCATTTGGCTCTGCGGTTGTTTTTGGAGACGTAGTACTGGAGGCGCACTTTGTTGAACGAGACGCAGGCCATTTCGAGCATGGCATAAAAGCCTTGAACGAAGAGGCAGATGACAATCATGAAGGCGATGAACTGCCAGGTCATGACTTCTCCTTAGGCAGCTGCGATTTTAATCTGCGGACATAGACCCTGCGGACACGGGTCGCATCGGAGGCGAGCACGTGAAAAAGAAAATCGGGGGTCACATATTTGGTACCGGCCTTGGGAATATCTCCAAGCTGCTCGGTCAGCCAGCCGCCGAGGGTGACCATGTGATTTTCGCTGTGTAGCGGAATATCGAAGATCTGTTCAAACTCGGCAAGCTCGAGTTTGCCGCTGGCGATGACGACATCCGAGCTCGATTTGGTGTAGCGGCTTTTTTCATCGCGCCGGTCAACAATTTCACCGACGACGGTCTCGACGAGATCTTCGAGGGCGATGATCCCCGAAACAGAGCCATATTCGTCGACGACGATGGCGAGCGATTCCTCTTTGTCGTAGAGCTGCTTGAGAAGAGATTTGGCGCCCATCGACTCGGGCACGAAAAAGGGTTTTTTCAAAATAGGCTGCAGGTCGGAGACCTCTTTGATCGCCTCGCGGTGGATGAAAAATAGGCGGCTGGTCATGATCCCGATGATATTGTCCAAGCTCTCTTTGCAGATGGGAATCCGGGAGCACTCTTGGTCGACAAAGAGGTGGATCAGCCGATCCAAGGGCTCTTCCTGATCGAAAAAGAGCACCTCTTCGCGGGGGCGCATGAGCTCTTTGACGCTCTGCTCTTCGAGTTTGAGATAGCCGCGGATCAGCTCGGCTTCTTCATGGTTAAGGACGCCGTAATCGCGCGAGGCCCGCAGCGCGTGCTGCAACTCGTCGATGGAAATCTCCTTTTCCCTGCGCAGGAAAAAAAAGAAAACGCGGGAGACCCATTGGGTGATGTAGCCGAGGACGACCCGGATGGGGAATAAGATCTTTTTGGCGGTGTTCATCGCCGGCGCGACGCGGTAGGAGAGCTGGGCGTTATTGGCGAGGCCGATCGATTTGGGAATCACCTCTCCAAAGATCAGCGTCAGGGCCAAAGGGACGCCCACGTTCAGCCACCAATAAGACTGATCGCCGAAAATGTTCGAGACGACGTTCTGCACCAAGATGTTGACGACGACGTTCATGATGATGATCGTGATGAGCAGGTCGCGAGGGTTCGCGAGAAGGGCGGCTACGAGCTGCTTGCGCTTGTCGCTATCCTGCTTGAAAACTTTGGTCTTCATCGAAGAGAGGGAAAAAAGTGCGGTCTCAGAAGAGGAAAAGAAACCTGATAACAAGATTAAGAGAACTAGAAGAGGTATGAAAAGAGTTAGCACTTAAGTCTCATCTTTCTTGAAGTAGACCTTTGTTTGTCCTTCGGGGACCACTCCAAGACCTTTCATTAGCGTCATCTGGATCCACTCAGGATCCGATTGACTGCGGATTTGCAACTCCAGATCGTCCTTCACTTCTAAGACGCACTGTCGTTTGAGCTCTAAATCATATAGACGTTCTTTTAATTCGGCAACATCTCGATTTTTCTTCTCAATGCCGTGGGAATAGAGCACGTAGCACGCTCCAATAAATAGAAATACCCACCATGACCTAGTGACTAGGGCGTCGTAAATCCTGTCCTTCATGAACCTAATCCCGATATTAAAATTTGTGATGTTTTTAGGTGTTTTTGAGCATATGTGTTTCCGGCTTTCGAAGGCAATGTGCAGTTCACATGGCTGAGAAAGCCGGAACCACAGATGCCAAAAAGACCCAAAAGAGCAAAATTTGAATGTCGGGATAGGTTCATACTCATATCCTTATCTTTATTTGCTAAAACAAATAAAGTCTATTATTTTTCTATTTAAACTGTAATTAACACGACTTACTAAGCAATCGGCAGGGTAATATTGATCTGCCCCATATACTTTCCCTTGCGATCGGCATAGGACACTTCGCACGCTTCTGCGGCTTCATAAAAGAGAACTTGGGCAAGCCCTTCGTTCGCATAGATTTTAGCGGGGAGCGGGGTGGTGTTGGAAATCTCTAAAGTGACAAAGCCTTCCCATTCGGGCTCGAAGGGTGTCACATTCACGATAATACCGCAACGGGCATAAGTGGACTTGCCGATGCAGAGGGTCAGGACGTTTCTGGGAATGCGGAAGTACTCGACGCTGCGGGCCAGTGCAAACGAATTGGGCGGGATGATGCAATAGTCCCCTTGGATGTCGACAAAAGCATTTTCATTGAAGTTCTTGGGATCGATGATGGAGTTGTTGATATTGGTGAACACTTTGAATTCATCGGCGACGCGCAGGTCGTATCCATAGCTGGAGAGACCATAGCTGATAATTTTTTCGCCGTCTTGCTGGCGCACTTGCCCCTCGACGAAGGGTTCAATCATCCCATGCGTTTTTGCCATCTGTCTGATCCAGCGATCCGATTGTAGTGCCATAATACTCCCTGATTAATTTATCATAGGTATAGCGCGTGAAATCGATTTCTTGCTACAGTTTTTAACAGAACGTTGATTTTACCCCCTTGCCTGCCGAGACAAAAACTTTTTTTTGGATGATGCGATGCATGACAGTTCGTTTATAGAGTCCTCTTGGACCAAACAAGATGAAACCTTCGAGATCCCGCTGCGTCCTCAATCTTTGGGAGACTTTATGGGGCAGGAGCATATCCGCGAGCGTCTGGAAGTGTTCATCCAGGCCGCCTTGCAGCGGAAAGAAGCGCTCGGTCACTGCCTCTTTTACGGACCGCCCGGTCTTGGCAAGACAACGCTCGCCAATATCATTGCCAAAACAATGGGCACCAATCTCACCGTCACCTCCGGCCCTGTCATTGAAAAGGCGGGTGATCTAGCGGGACTACTCACCAACTTACAAGACGGAGACATCCTTTTCATCGATGAGATCCACCGGCTGAACCGCTCGATCGAAGAGTATCTCTATCCGGCGATGGAAGATTTTGCGCTCGACCTACTCATAGATAGCGGCCCTAGCGCCCGCAGCGTGAAGGTCAACCTCAACCGGTTCACCTTGATCGGCGCGACGACGAAAGCGGGACTGATCAGCAGCCCGATGCGCTCGCGCTTTGGCTTTAGCTGCAGGCTCGATTATTACACGCCCGAAGTGCTGCAAAAGATCCTACTCCGCTCATCCCATATTTTAGGGATTTCAGTCGACGATGCAGGCGCTATGGAAGTGGCCCTCCGTTCGCGCGGAACGCCCCGCATTGCCAACAACCTCCTCCGCTTCGTCCGCGACTATGCCCAGATTAAAACGGGCAGTAGGGTCGATCGGGATACTGCGGCAAAAGCGCTCGAGATGCTCGCGATCGACCACCGCGGCCTCGATGAGATGGACAAAAAGATCCTCCGAGCGATGATCGAACACCATAATGGAGGCCCTGTCGGCCTTAGCACACTGGCTGTCGCCGTCGGCGAGGAGAGCGACACCCTATCAGAAGTTTACGAGCCTTACCTGATTATGCAAGGCTTTTTGAAGCGCACCCCGCGCGGACGGGAGGTCACCCCCTTGGCCTACCAACATTTAGGATTAAAAAAAATAGAAGGAGACCCCACATGAAAATCATGAACATACTGATCGCAAGTAGCACTCTTGTTTTGAGTTCTCTGCACTTGCACGCCATCGACCCCGCCGTCGACATCGATCTATCCCAACAATCGAAGCCTGCCACACTCAAGGTCCTGCTCGCTAAAGGCGCACCGGAAGCACTTGTCGATGTGCGCGGCTCGTATGAAATTTTCGACCCAGCCAATGGTCTCGGCATATTCGTCGGACGTATCGGCTCGTTCCATTTCGTAACACCAGGCGAAGACGGCATTAACTGGGGCGACCACAATCTCGGCTCCTCGCAACTGCGCATTGTGCCGACCAACGCCCAAACGACCATTCTGATCAACGGGATCCAATACCGCGGCTGCGTCGAGATCTACAGCGTAAACGGAGAGCTGAACGTGATCAACGAAGTCGATGTGGAGAATTACCTAAAATCGACCCTCACCCTCCAGTTTCCTAAGGAAAAAGATCCCGAGGTCTTAGATGCGCTAGCGATCGTCGCGCGTACGCAAGCCTACTATTTCATTTCCCGCAATCCGGGCGTCTTCTGGCACGTGGAAGCGCAAAAAGTGGGCTATGAAGGCTATGCCGTCGTCTTGCAGAACCCTTACATCGACCGCGCGGTAGAATCGACACGCCACATGGTGATGACCTATAAAGACATCCCATTTGCTGCGACCTGGACAAAGAATAGCGCGGGAAAAACCGCCACCTTCGCCTCCATCTTTAGAAAAGATGTGCAGACCCCATCAGGAGTATCGGCGCCGCTCGCCTTGCGCGATAAAGAAGAGTCCCGTTGGACCTACTCCCTTTCTAAAGGGCAGCTCGCCAACATCGTGAAGACAAGCAAGATGACGAAGATCGACCTCTTCTCCGATAAGGAAAGCTCGAAAGTTTACGCCATCCGCGTTCACAACGGCAAAGCGTTCCAAGATATCGACTTCTTCAACCTCCAGAACGCCATCGGCACCGAAAAGCTCAAAAGCAACGAGTTCACCGTCCAGGTCAAAGGCGATCAGATTGTTTTTAACGGATACGGCGAAGGGCACGGCGTCGGCCTATGCCTCTACAGCGCGACGAAAATGTCGGGCAAAGGATTGAAGGCAAAGGACATACTCACCGCCTTCTTCCCCCATATGCAGCTCCGCAATATGCGTGAGCCGGTTGCAGAACCAGCCATCAACGCTCCAGAGGAAGTGGCTGCAAACTAATTTTTTTTAGTAGTCCTTAACAAAAATTCTTGAGATAATTTCTAGCGTGAAAGCTTAGATGAAA
The DNA here is from genome assembly GCA_009885755.1 of Parachlamydiales bacterium. Taxonomy (GTDB): domain Bacteria; phylum Chlamydiota; class Chlamydiia; order Chlamydiales; family Rhabdochlamydiaceae; genus VFKB01. The sequence goes on from VFKB01000001.1 coordinate 230,267, forward strand.
TCGACGACCGCAGGCTTCGCAAGTTGATCCGTATTAAGCTAATACGAATCAA